>DASRLB010000100.1:0-13611 GCA_035648695.1 Acidobacteriaceae bacterium
CTTGTGTACACTCTGTCATCAAAGGCCGTCCTTTTTCTGGTTTTTAACTTCGTCTTGACAACGCTGTTATGACAGAAAATACGGCCTTTTGCTATATATTTTTTAGCCAATACATAATCGCTCGTGAGAAATCCGGGCTAACGCATAGGTCTCCACTCCGACTCGATACAGGAAAACTTGTTGCTTAAGCTCCGCTCTATCTTCATTCCGTTCGCCGCGATTGCCTTCGTTGCGTTGGCTGTCCCGGCTGTCGCTCAACAAGCACTGCCGGACGCGCCCTCGGCCGCTCTGATGGCTGACGCAACGAGTTATCCGACCCTGAACCTCGATCCGCAGGCGGCGCTTTTGAGAAGTTCGGTCAATGACGCTTTCGACGGCGACCAGGCGGCGCAGCAATCGACACAAGCCGCTCAGCAAACGGACAAGAAACCGAAGCCGAATGTGCCCGTAGACAAGGACGGCAATCCCATTCCGCTGGAGCGCCAGCAGCCGCAGCGAATTCTGGGTTTCATGCCGAACTTCCGCTCGGTTTCGGTCGGCGCCAAGCCGCATCCTCCGGGGTGGAAGTACAACTTCACCGTCGCAACGCACCAGGCTACCGACTATTCCAGCTTCATCTTTCTCGGCCTGACGTCCCTGACGGCCGAGGGGCTTACCGAGCATCCCGCGCTGGGCAAAGGCGTGGACGGCTTCTACGCCTACACCTGGCGCGGCTTCCTCGATAAGACCGACGGCACCTACCTTTCGGCGTGGCTATTGCCCAGCCTGCTGCACGAGGACACGCGCTTCTATCCGCTGGGCAGCGGGCACTCCATTCCGATCCGCGTCCTTTACATCATCAGCCGGCAGGGCGTTGCGCGGACGTATGGCGGAAGGCAGACGCCGAACATCGCAGGGCTGGGCGGCAAGGTTCTTACCCAGGTCATCTCGCGGACGTACTACCCGCCCGGCGCCACGACGTTCGGCGCGCTGGCGGAGAAGTTCGGCTACTCGGCGATGCGCGACGTGATCTTCTCGTCGATCCGCGAGTTCTACCCCGACCTTGCGGCCCACTACGTTCGCAAACACCGCGAAAAAGTGGCGCGGATGGCGGCGAAAGATACGCAGGCCGCACCCGCCAAACCCTGACGGCCAGTCACCAGCTCAGGCGCAGCAGCGAGATTGCCTCGCGCGGCAGGTCCGTGGATAATTGAACGCTGCCGTCTTTTACGTCCAGCCAGATGGGACTGGTGAGGGTTTGCAACTGCCCCGCGCTGCGCAATGTGGCGTACTGCTCCGGCGTCGGCTGCTGCGGTGAGCCCATCGCCAGCCATACGGTGTAGGCGTTGCTGTGGCTTCGGTCGATGCGGTAGTGCTGCATCAGCACGCGATGGATTCCGGCGGGAATGCCGGCGATGGTGACGGTGACGGGAGCAGGTTCGGCGGGGACATCCGCGTCGTGGTAGTTCCAGAGCATGACCGCGGCTTCGCGGCTGGATTTCGTCGCGAAAGCATCGACGTCGGGCGTGCCACGGACGCCGGTGGCGAGCAGCGTTTCCAGTGGAACCGCGCCGGTGCTGGTGGTGCCGACGCGGTCGCCCGACATGAGGCCGAACATGCGGAAGATGTTGAGCACCGGCTTGTCGATGCCGTTGGTGGCGAGCGAGCGGAAACCCTCGAAGTAGGACTTGTCTTCGAACTCGAACGACCAACTGAGCATCGAGATGAGGTCGACGTGGCGGCGGTCCTGGAGGTCGAAGATGGACTTGAAGGCGGTGGCCGTGTACGCGGGATACAGCGTGCCGTTGCGGTAGTTGTTGGCCGGGTTGACCTTCGAGGAGCAGGCCGCGCAGCCCTCGGGGTCGGCCTCGCTGAGAATGATGGGGAGGTGCGCGAAGCGAGGGTATTTCGCGATGAGCGAGAAGCCACGGTCGACGTCGGTGAGTTCGCGGTTGAGGCCCATTGTCACCTTGCCGTCGCGGAATGTGGGCTGGCCTTTGGCGTGGAAAGAGATGAAGTCGAGTGGGATTTTGTCGCTGGCGTCGATGTGGTCGAGGAAGCCACGGAGGAACGCATAAGCGCGGTCGCTGCGCGGGCTGGTGGAGGCCGGGCCGCCGATCTTCGCTTCGGGCAGCGCGGCGCGGACGCCGGCGGCGGCGAAGTCGTAGAGCTTGTAGTAGTCCTCCGGTGTGCCGTGCCAATAGTCGATGTCGGGCTCGTTCCACACTTCGAAGGTCCACTGCGCGACGTTGGCTCTGCCGTAGCGCGCGACCAGATGCGCGGTGACGACGCGCGCGAGTTCACCCCACTTCGCGTAGTCCCTGGGCGGGTTTTGCGACTTGCCGGAGATGGTGTTCGCAGGGTAGTGGACCTGGTACGGCTCGTGGCGGTTGGGCAGGTCGGCGGCTAGGTCCTCGGGCATGAAGCCGAGCTCGACCATGGGGCGAACGCCCGCGGCTTTGTAGGCGTCGAAGATGCCGTCGAGGATTTTGAAGTCGTAGACGGGCTTGCCGTTGGCGTCTTCGGTGTAGACGTTGGTGGAACTCCATTTGAGTTCGGGCTTGCCGTCGCCGGAGGTGAGCAGATGGTGCGCGCGGATGTGGACGGGCACAGGCGCGAGGTTGTGCAACTCGGTGAGCAGTTGCCCGCCGTGCTGCATGGTCGTGTAGTTCGCTTCGTCGTAGCCGAACCAGGCGTAGATGGGTTTGTATGCGCCGATCGATTTTGCGAGGTCGACGTGGATGGCGACCGGCGAGATCGTCTGCGCGTGAAGGATTGGGCTCGCCAAGAGGAACAGAGTAAGCGTGGCTAATAGCGAGTGTTCGATCTGCGATTTCACGTTGCCTATCTTACTTTGTCGCACGGCTAACTAGAGTAGTTGCCGATGGTGTATGGCCGCCAAGAAAGAGGGCACGTCCCGCGGTCGAGTCTAAAGCCGAAGTCGTGGCAGGTTTTAGGTCTGGGATAAATCCCGGACCTTGTATCCTGGTGCGCCCAGCAGGGCGCACTCTCACGGGTACAAGTCCCGTCACGAGCTGGTCACGGCGAGTGAAGAGAAGCGCAACTGCATGAGGGCGACTGAATGTGGGGAGGAAGCGTGGATCGAAACTGCGTGCCGATGAACAAGAATCGGATAGAAGGCGGTGCGCGGAAGATGCCGCTTAACTTCATCTCCGGTGGCTCGCTGAGAAGAAGGTGAATGTGCGCCGGCATGAGGACGTAGCCGTAGATGTGGAACTGGAGTTGCCGCGCTCGAAAAAGACGAGGGTTTCCCTTTAGTCGAGGAAGCGGCTGGTGATGCCACCGTAGGCGTCGATGCGGCGGTCGCGGAGGAACGGCCAGTGCTGGCGAGTGGTTTCGACTTCGGCGGAGTCGAGATCGGCGTAGAGGATTTCTTCCTTGTCGTGCGAGGCTTTGGCGAGAATGCGGCCGAAGGGGTCCGCGATGAAGGAGCCGCCCCAGAATTCGAGGCCGTCTTGGGGCGTGTGCGAGCCGGGGCCGGGCATGTTGACGCCGTTATGAGTCACGTCGCCGTGCTCGTGGCCGACGCGGTTGACTGCGCAGACGAAGACTCCGTTCGCAATGGCGTGGGCGCGTTGGATGGTTTGCCAGGCGTCGTACTGGCGCTCGCCGAACTCGACCTTCTCGCTGGGGTGCCAGCCGATGGCGGTGGGGAAAAAGAGCGTTTCGGCGCCCTTGAGTGCGGTGATGCGCGCGCCCTCGGGGTACCACTGGTCCCAGCAGACGAGGGTGCCGATGGGCCCGGCGGATGTCTTCTGGGCCTGGAAGCCAATGTCTCCGGGGGTGAAGTAGAACTTTTCGTAGTAGAGCGGGTCGTCGGGGATGTGCATCTTGCGATAGACGCCGAGAATGTTGTCGGGATTGGTGGAAGCGTGGTCGAGAATGGCCGCGGTGTTGTGGTAGAGGCCAGGCGCGCGGCGCTCGAAGAGGCTGGCGATGACGACCAGGCTGTGTTCGCGGACGACCTCACTCAGCGCGGCGGTCGAGCGGCCGGGGATGGGCTCGGCCGTCGCGAAGAGGGCGTGGTCTTCGCGCTGGCAGAAGTATTGCGCGCGGAAAAGCTCGGGGAGGCAGATGAGCTTGGCGCCGGCGAGCGCGGCTTCGCGGACGCGGGCAACGGCTTTGTCGAGATTGGCCTGCGTGTCGGGCGAGCAGGACATTTGGATGAGGGCTACGCGGGTGAGGTTAGCGGGCATATTAATCCTTCTACGATCAGCCCCGCAGGCAGGTGAGGCCTGTGCTTTTTGCGAAGCTCAGAATTTTCTTGTCGGAGGTGACCAAGGTCATTTGTTCGACGCGAGCCGAAGCCACAAGGATTCGGTCGGCGGGGTCCTTGTGCATTGGCTCAGGCAGGTGAACCGACGCGACAGCGATTGCGGGAGAAAACGCAAGTAGAGAAATGCCCGGCTTCGAGAGCGCTTGGCGCGACCATTCCTGGGCTCCTCCCTGAAGTTCCAGTTTCCCATCCCGCTCGAGCATAGTCAGCTCCCACACTGATATGACCGACACATGGACGCCATGAAGGAGGGCCGCTCGATCGATAGCATCGGCTGCCGATCGACGAAGCAACTTCGGGAAGACCTGGTAGCGAAACCAGATATGTGTGTCCAGGAGCAAAACTTCGTTACTCATCTCCAACTGTCCACTCGATGCCGATAGGCGAAACAATGTCGCCTAACTCGCGCGCGGTTCCTGCCATTGATCCGCGGAGCTTCGGAAACGGGGTTTCCGGAAAGGGTATGATTTGGACAACTGGAACACCCCTGCGTAGGATCGTCACCGGGAGACGTTTTTCCTGGACACTATCCACGACAGCAGACAGCGTCGCCTTCGCTTTGGCAAGTGATAGGGATGGGGTTGGAGTGGAGCGACGTGATGAAAGCGCTGCGCCTGCCATTGGTCACCTCGACATGACCATGTTAGCACTGGTGCTGAGAAGACGCTGGACTGAGCCAGCGCCTTCCAGGTCTGTCTCAAACATTACTTATCGTCGAACAGTAAAATTGCCGCGGCGATGGTCGTCGTCCAGTGGCCGTTTTTGGCGCCGACGGCGGACTGCGTAACGTTCGCCGTGCGGACGATCTTGTTGGAGATACGGTAGATTTCCTTCTTCTCGTCCCAGCTTTTGTCGGGGTCGAAGTCGACGTCGAGAGTTGTGGCGAGCATTTCTGCGGCGAGTTCTTCGGCGTAATCACCGGCCTGGTCTTCGGTTTCGCCGAAGCTGTGGTGCTCGGAGAGGTAGCCGTAGGTGCTCTTGTCTGTCGGGATGGCAACGCCGATGGACGAGACGACGAGGCGGTGCGCCTCGCGCGTGGAGTTCTCGGCGACCACCGCGAAGACGACTTCGCCGGGGTTGAGATACTTCAGGCCCTCTTTGCGCGGGATCAGTTTGCAGTGCGGCGGAAAAATCGAGGAGACGCGCACAAGGTTTTGCGCGGCAATGCCTGCGTCGCGAAGCGCCATTTCAAAGGAGGTCAGGCGCTCCTTGTGTTTGCCAACGCCCTTGGTGAAAAAAAGGCGCGTAGGAACCATATTCATGCCCAATGTCTGAAACCCTCCGAGTGGATAGCCGATGCGGCCAACGACTGCGAGGTAACGCAGTCCAATCAAATTATCGCATGTTGGGCCGGATGCGGGTTCCAATCGGGCCGAGCGGGATGGAGTTTTAACAAACGTGGCCGTTGCAGAGGCTTTTGGTGATTTGACGGCGGGTTTCTGGTAATTTGAATATGGCAGCAATACCGTCACATTCCCCGTAAACCCCAGCAGTGACCGCATCAGGCAAATCAAAATCACCAGGTAGCGACCGCTGCCGCTTGAAGGAGTGTTTATGTCGACCGATTATCGCAGTTTTCTGGAGCTGTCTTACGAAGAGATGGAAGAGTTGAACCTGAGGGCCAAGGACCAGCGCAAGAGGCGCGTTGCCATGGACGTGCTTCAAGAAGAGCGTCTGAAGTACCTGAACGATGAGAAGGGCATCAAGGCCGTGACCGTCGTGTTCTCCGACCTCGAAGGCCGGCTGCATATGCTGGACTACGACAAGAAGTTTCTGGTAAAGAGCTTCGACAATTTGACATTCGACGGTTCCTCGATCCGCGGATTTACGGCACAGCGCGAAAGCGATTTGCGTCTCGCGCTGGATTGGAGCGCGTTCTACTGGACTCCTGCCGACGTTTTCGGCGCCGGTAAAGTGCTGGTATTTGGCGAAGTCATCGACAAGAACGGCGGGCATTACTCCGGCGACCTGCGCGGCGTGCTGAAGAGCTTTTCGCAGGAGATGTTCGATAAGAACGGCTACACGCTGAATGCGGCAAACGAAATTGAAGGCTTTCTGTTTGAAGGCATCGATGCCGAGCGCCGGTTCCATGAGACGGGCAGCTTCGAGTACGTGAACAAGGGCGGCTACTACCATTCGCTGCCCGGCGATCCGCTACGCGAGTTCATCGACACGGTGGCCGAAGTCCAGCGCGCGATGGGCTTCGAGAACGAAAAGGACCATCCCGAGGTTGCGCCCAGCCAGTTCGAGATCAACTACTCGTACAACGAAGTGGTTGGGGCCGCGGACACCATCCAGCTTTATAAGCTGATTTGCCGCCAGGTGGCGACGCAGATGGGCATGACGGCGAGCTTCCTTCCCAAACCGGTCGTCGGCGTCAACGGCAGCGGCATGCACACCAATGTTTCCATCACCAAGGGTGGGAAGAACCTGTTCTGGGACCCGAAAGGCGACGAGAAGGTTTCGCCCTTTGCATGGAAGTTTGTCGACCGCATTTTGACGCACGGCAACGACATCTGTCTGCTGCTGAATGCGAGCGTGAATGCTTATCGCCGGCTCGATCCACACTTTGAAGCGCCCAACCAGATCAAGGCTTCGGCGACGGACCGCGGCTCGATGATCCGCATTCCGATCGGCAACGAGAAGTCGGCGCGCGTCGAAGTCCGTTCGGTGGGCCCGGATGCGAACCCGTATATGGTGCTGTACTCGATCTTCAAGAGCGGTCTGCACGGCGAGACCTCGAAGATCAAGAACCTGCGTCAGGCGGAGCGGTATCTCCCCGACAACGTGTACACGGCGATGGAGAACTTTCGCGGTGCAAAGTGGACGACGGAACTGCTGGGCGACGATGTGAAGGGCCGTTATGCGGACCTGAAGCAGGCGTCGGCCGACCGCTGTGCGCGGCTGCTGGGGACGATCGTGAAGCCCGCCGAAGTGCAGTTCCACCACGATGTCTACAACCAATTGCTGTGGGGCCAGTTTTAGAAGGCTGTTCAAACTTTAGAGAAATGCCCCAGACCGACAATCTGGGGCATTTTGTGTGGACCCGGTCTCGATTTGAGTGGTCAGTAGACTATATGGTGGGAGATACCCCCTCCCCCTCCCTCTCTTTCTATTGCCCTGGGGTAAGTGCTTTAGAATGCTGGGCTTTCCGGTAAAGACCTGCTGCAAGCGGTTGAAACGAAATGGCTTATCCGTCAAATATTCCAAAATAAAGAACTTAGCGGCTTCTTTCTGGCTGTTTTGGCTGTTTCGGGGTTGTGAAGGAGCGAAGAGCTACGAGCAAAGAGCGATGAGGAGCGCCTTTCTGTTCAGGTGCGAGGGTTGGGGAACGAGGGTCTTGGACAGCTCAGAGCTTAGAGCGATTGAGCATAGAGGTTTTGTGGGCGCGGTTGGCGTCTGAAGGGTTCCTGTTCAGTTTTGAGTTGTGAGTTTTGAGTCCTGATTTAATTGTAGCTAGTTGAGAGATAAATCACGCCAAGTTTTGAGAAATAGTTTTGCCAGTGTTTATGCGGGGTTTGGGGGTTTTGCACAGGTCGGGGGGCTTGACAACAATTGGGCGAATCTTCCGCTACTTGTCAACTTTTGAAGAAATTCTTCGCCAGGAACAAAACATTGGCGGGCCGCTCCGCCAGGCGGCGCATGAAGTATGGATACCACTCCGTGCCGAACGGCACGTAGACGCGTACCCCGAAGCCCTCGGCGACGAGTTTGCGCTGCAGGTCGCGCCGAATCCCATACAGCATCTGGAACTCGAACGCCCGTTTATCGAGGCCGGTCTCGGCGACAAAGTGCTTCATCGCATTCACGATCGCCTCATCGTGCGTCGCCATGCCGCAGAACACGCCACTGGTCGCGAGCCGCTTCATCAGCTTGACGTAATTCGCGTCGGTGTCGGCCTTGTCGGCGAAGGCGATGCCGGCGGGCTCCTTGTACGCGCCCTTGCAGAGCCGGATACGAATCCGCTCGGCGACAAGCCTTGCAGCGTCGGCCTCGGTACGAAAGAGGTACGCCTGCAAGACGGTCCCCACGCGGCCGGGCCAGCGCGCATGCAGCCGCTCGGTCATCTGGATTGTGGCCTCCGTGTAGTCCGAGCCTTCCATGTCGATGCGCACGAACGTGTCCGCCTGGTCGGCGTGTTCGACCATCTCGCCGACGATCCGCTCGGCCAGATCGGGGCCCGCGCCATGGCCACCGATGTCCATGCCCACCTGCGTCAGCTTGACGCTCACATTGGCCCGCAGCTTCTTTTCGGCAATGGCATCGAGCAGGCGGTGATAGACGGCGGCGCTCTCCTCGGCGCGCGAAACCTGCATCACGCTCTCGCCCAGGGAGTCCAGCGTGGCTTCAATACCCTCGGCATTCAACTGCTCAGCGACGGCGATCGCCTCCTCCACCGTGATGCCGGCAACGAACCGCCGCGAAATCCGCCGCCCCATCGACGAGCGCTCGGAGAAGGCACGAAACGTCTTGTTCGTCGACAGAGCAATAAAGAAGAACCTGAGCAACCATCCACCTCGCAGATATCAGTGACAACCCTCTATTTTCGCACGCCGGCGACGAGGTCGGATGACGGGCACGGCCAGGCGCATGCCCACGCGCCGCAATCTTTGGACTCGCGCCGCACTCACTGTACCTGCGACGGCCGGCGGTCACTTGAAACTACAAAGCAACCGTCCGCTTTGCTTTGCGTGGGTCTGGCATGGAATTACAACTGCGAGACATGAGCCGTATCGTCCCATGACAACTTGCCATCCCGCGGGCCGTAGCTTTTGGTTCATGTATCGTCGTATCTTCCATCGCCGCCAAATATCGGCACAGCGGTAGCACTGTGCGGCAAGTCGATCTCATGGAACAGCGGAGCCCATTGCAGTCGCGAAATATCGAGCGGATGGAGTGGACGGTTGCCGCGTGCCTTCTGCTGTGGTTCGGCTGCACTACGGCGCCGCACGCGTGGGGAGCCCTCAACACCGATTTCCCGAACTACTACATTACCGCTCACCTGGTGCGCCATCACATCAGCACATCGCGCATCTACGAATGGGTTTGGTTTCAGCGCCAGCAGGATTATCTTCGGACCGGCCAGACCTTCTCCGCGATGCAGCCGCTTACGCCGTTTTCCGCGCTGTTTCTGTGGCCGTTCGCATCGCTTGCTCCGCTCGCCGCAAAGCATTGCTGGCTTATCCTGAACGCCGGTTTGTTGGTAGTCAGCGCGGGTATGCTGCGCAGCATTGTGGGGCTGCGATGGAGCCGCGTGGCCCTGCTCATCGCGGCAAGCTATCCGCTCGAACGAAATATGCTGACTGGGCAGTTTTATGTCCTGCTGCTTTTCCTGATCGTCCTGGGACTGTGGATGCATCGTCGCGGCTACCGAATTCTTGCGGGAGCGGCCATCGCCGTTGCGATCGGACTCAAGATATTTCCGCTGCTTTACGTGCTTTACTTTCTGCGCAAGCGCGATTGGCGTGCGCTTTCAGGCGTTGTTGCCGGAGGCGTTGCGGCGGCGGCGGTTTCGATTGCTGCGTTTGGCTGGAAGCTCAACCGGCTGTATGTGCTGCAACTGTTGCCGCGCGAAATGCGTGGCGACAGTACGAATCCGTACGACCTGACGTCCGCTTCCTTCACCGTTCTCTTCCATCGCCTCTTCGTATTCGAGCCGACGCTGAACCCTGATCCCACGATACATGCGGCGTGGTTGCTGCCGGTGCTGCTGGCCATTGTTCCATTGCTGATCATTACGCCGCTGATCGTATTCGTCGTCCCGGGCGCCAAAGACCCGCGGCAGATGCTGCTCGAATGGTCGGCTGTTCTGCTGGCTTGCCTCACGCTTTCGCCCATGCCGGCTTCTTACCATTTCGTGCTGCTGGTGCTGCCGGTAGCGGCGCTCGCCAAGAAGTTTATCGACGACGACGCGCTGTGGAAACTCGCGACCTTGATCTTCCTCTTTCTGGCCATCGGCTTTCCGCACTGGCCTATGAATTCCGCCGCTCCACTCTATGTACCTCGGCTGTACGCGACGATTGCGTTGTACGTTCTGGCGCTCTTGCAGTTGCGTCCGCGCGAGCAACGACTCCGATCCATCGCCGCGGGTAACGTTCCCTGGATCGCCGCGCTTGCATGCCTCGCGGTCATACGCGTTGCAATGGGATTGCGTTCACAACCGGGAGAGTCGGTCTACGCCGGCCGCGTGGCGCTTGCGGATGAAGGATTCTCCTTTTCGCAGCCACTCGCTACAGAACACGGCATCGCGTTCATCGCAATGCAGCATAGCGGATATCACGCGCTGGAGCAGGGTGGGCCGGTAGACCCGGCGCCGAGAGCGGACGAACTTTCGCACGCCGTCCTGGGTCCGCGCCGCTGGATCGAGCGGGTTTCCGCGTCATCGCAAATCATTTCAAGCGACGGCAGCATGGCGCCCCTTGCAGACGCGGAGCAGCCCATCGTCTCGCCCGACGGCCGGTGGCTCGCATACCAGCGCGAGGACCACGGCGTCGCCGCACTGTGGTTGCACGCGCTGGATTCTTCTCAACGCGACCTCCCGATAACGCCACCGGGCACGGACATTTTAGAGGCCGCGTTTGCGCCGGGCGGAGATATTATTTTCTCGGCGTTGAATTATGCGGGAGTCGCCACGTTGTTCGAGCGGAGCCTTGACGGGCGCGTGGTGCATCTACTCAGCGACGAAACGCGGTACCCCGCTGTGTCGCCGGACGGCAAGTGGCTGGTGTATAGCCAACTGCGCCACGGAAGCTGGAACCTCCGGCTTCGCGAGCGCAGCACGGGCCGGACAACGGCGTTGACCGACGAACCCTGCAATGCGATCCAGGCGGCGTGGGAGCCGGATTCGCGGACGATCCTGTTTGCTTCCGACTGCGGCCGGGCCGTTGGCCTTACCGCGTTATACCGGCGTCGGGCCGTTCCCTGAACCGTGAGCCTCACACAAGGATGCCCATAAATATTTCGGGTAACGAAAGCCCGATCCGCCCTGCCATTCCACCGCGCGCGCAGGAGTGGCTGTGGCAAACCGTTGCACGAGCGGCTGGGTGATGGCTACGGTCGCCATGCGGATAAGGTTGGCGGCGACACAGGAGTGCGGGCCGGCGCCCAGAGTAAGATGTCCGCCGCCTCCGCGCGCAATGTTGAGTTGGTTGGCGTTCGGGAAACGCTCGGAGTCGTGGTTCGCCGCTATGATCCTCAGGATGATGCGATCGCCTTCGCGAATGCATACGCCATTGAGGTCGACGTCTTCGGTGGCCGCTCTTGAGACAATGCGCGCGAGGCCGGCGTAGCGGAGAAGTTCCTCGACTCCCGGTTCCATCAGCTCCGGCCGCTGGTTCAGCCGCGCCCACTCCTCCGGATGCTGCATCAGCGCGAACCATGCATTCGCCAGTATCCCTTGCATGGTATGGGCGAGCGCGACGAAGCCGGGGACGCGCAAGGTCTCGTACTCGGAATGGAAACAGCCGTGCAGTTTGGCGTTCGCCGCCTTCGCGCTGTCGCGAAGGGTTCGATCGTAGGGCTCGGCCGCCGCGGCGGACAATGGTTGGGCCGTCCCATACAAGGCTTCCGCGTCGGCTCGCGACGTGCCCGTCACGATTGCAGCCAGGGCAAGACAGAACGGGCGCGCACACTGGTCGACGAGGTCCACAGGGGCTCCCGCGGGCAGGCGATCGACCACCCGCCGAGCTTCAGGAGCGAGTTCCTCACGCCACGCGCGCAACTGAGTGGGCGAGAGAGCGTTGCGGGTCTTTTCGCGCATGTCGAGACGCAGCGCTTCCTCGACCGGATCGGGAGGCTTCGCGCTCTTGGAGCTTGCGGGGCAAAGGCCTGGAGCGCGAAATGCCGCAAGAACATCCGCGTGCCGGCTGAGCACCCATGCCTTGAGATCTTCGTCGAAGTACGGCGGTTCAATCTCCTGCGGGAATGGAGAGTCGAGCTCGTCGTCGGACCAGGCTGGGACCGCCGGATTTTCTCGTTTGGTGCGCATCGTTTATTCCTACAGGAGCTACAAGATATTGCCGGAGCTGGATAGAGTCACGAGCGCCGCGTGGTGAGTTGGCGCCAACTCAAGGCTAGGTCGGGAATTAAAATAGCAAGCAACGTAACAGTAATAATTTCCATGGCGAAGAATGCTTCACCGAGACGATGCCAGTCTTGCAAGGGCGAAAAGAGCCGGGTGCCAATGAAGGTGAACGTGACTGCGTACGACCGGACCATCCACTCACGATGCTGCTGTATCTGCCGGTTTCGCGCGGTGAGAAGGGCGGCGGCCGTAGTCACGATCCACGCTGTCGCCTCAATGCGCGTTGCAACAGCGAAGTGTTCACCGCCAGGCTGGTGACGATGGTTCGCGAGGACCATCGCCAACGACGCCGCAATCAATACAGAACTAACATAGACGCGGCCAAGCACTCGATGCAGTTTCAAGTAGCGGCGGCGCAGTCTGCTCGAAAATTGGAAAGGGCCGATAAGGAATGCCGCAACGCCACAGACCGCGTGCGGAACGATCAGGAATGGGATGGTCTTTAGATATGCCTGTTCCTGTGACTGGCGGAAAATCGGATATTCGCTGTAGCGAATGACCGAAAGCGTCATAAGGCCCATGACGGTCCAAAGCGCCGGCTTAAGCCAACGGTAGGTCGCGGTCGGAGCGGGAACGTTCGGTCCAGCGGCCATGGATCTAAACTCCTCTCTTATTCACCGCGTCTTCCGCCAGTGAAGCATTCAACTCCGCACTCTTGCCACGCAAACGCCAAGCCTGATAGAAGCCGTGAATCACACAGAGCCCCGGCGCTCTGGAAAAAACCTCATCCCTCACAATCCGCGCTACGAAGAACGTGTGGCTGCCGATAGGGTGAACGCTTTCAACTTCCAACTCCCTTACTCTCTGCGCGAATACAGGCACTGGAATGTGAAAAGAGGACGAGGTCGTCGTGGCAAATGGCAGGTGCTCCCATTCTATGGAATCCTTCGTATGGTTGACGGCCAGTTTATATGCTAGGTGCGCTTGCGAAAGAGGCATGCCGCTTACCGCAACGCGGCCCGTCTGCTCGACCAGATGTGCGGCGCGTCTACAGTCCTTCAAGGCGAACCCGATATATCCGTCGCCTAGATCGCCCATGATATTCATCGGAAAAATGTTGCCGCCGGCCTCGCCCACCGAGCTTACCAGCGACACCGGATGAGGGCGAATGAACATTACCATTGCGGCGCGCTTCTCCAGAAAAGACATCTTCATTTCCGAAGTGTCTACTTTGCGTCGCGCTGAGTATGCGTGATAAAGATAGTGCGTCCAAAGACGGGTGTTAGACAAGCACCAATTTATCGATCCTCGA
>DASRLB010000101.1:0-15504 GCA_035648695.1 Acidobacteriaceae bacterium
TCCTTGCGCAGGACACGCACGCCCTCTCCGAGCCCGCCTTCACCGCTGCCCTCGAAGTCCTCGCCGCCAACCGCATCGCCGTGTTCATCGACAAAGACCTCGGCTACACTCCGACACCCGCCCTCTCTCACGCCATCCTCACCTACAACGCCGCCAACACCGGCAAGCCGCAGAGTGACGGCATCGTCATCACGCCCTCGCACAATCCCCCCGAAGACGGCGGCTTCAAATACAACCCCCCCGACGGCGGCCCGGCCGACACCACCGCCACCAAGTGGATTGAAAACCGCGCCAACGTGCTGATCTCCGAAAAGCTTGCGGGAGTAAAACGCATCCCCTTCGCGCAAGCCATCGCCGCCGGCACCATCCACCGCCACGACTTTATCTCCGCCTACGTCGCCGACCTAGCCAACGTCATCGACTTCGCCCCACTCAAAGGCACCACCCTCAAGCTCGCAGTCGACCCCCTCGGCGGCGCCGGGGTCCACTACTGGCCCCGTATCGCCGAGCAGTATTCGCTGCCCCTCGAAATCCTCAACCCCTACGTCGACCCCACCTTCCGCTTCATGACCCTCGACTGGGACGGCCGCATCCGCATGGACTGCTCCTCCCCCTTCGCGATGGCGTCGATGATCGCGAACAAATCGAAATTCGACGTAGCCTGGGGCTGCGACACCGACCACGACCGCCACGGCATCGTCACCGCCACCACCGGCCTGCTCAACCCCAACCACTACCTCGCCGTCTGCATTCAATACCTCTTCACCCACCGCCCGGAGTGGTCCGAAAAAGTAGGCATCGGCAAGACTCTCGTCTCGTCGAGCATCATCGACCGCGTCGCGAAAGGCCTCGGCCGCAACATGCTCGAAGTCCCCGTCGGCTTCAAGTGGTTCGTCGACGGCCTGATCGACGGCTCACTGGGCTTCGTCGGCGAAGAGTCCGCCGGCGCCACCTTCCTCCGCCGCAACGGCTCCGTCTGGACGACCGACAAAGACGGCCTCATCTGCGGCCTGCTCGCCGCCGAAATGACCGCCGTCACCGGCAAAGATCCCGGCCTCCTCTACGCCGACCTCACCGCAAAATACGGCGCCCCCGTCTACCAGCGCATCGACGCCGCAGCCACCAAGGAAGAAAAGGCCAAGCTAGCCAAACTCTCGCCCTCGCAAGTCACCGCGAAGACTCTCGCGGGCGAACCCATCACCGCCATCATCACCGAAGCCCCCGGCAACCACGCCAGCATCGGCGGCTTAAAAGTCACCACCGAAAACGGCTGGTTCGCCGCCCGCCCCTCCGGCACCGAAGACGTCTACAAAATCTACGCCGAAAGCTTCAAAGGTCCCGACCACCTCAAACAAATCCAAACCGAAGCCAAAGAATTGGTCACGGCCGCGTTAGCAGGATAGAGTTCAAACAGAGACTAATCGTTCATCAGGATCCGACATGGCAAGAAACTTCAGCGAAGAAGAGCACAGGGCAGGCTTGACTCTGGTGGTCAAACCTGTTGACGATCCAGAGCGACCCGTTGACGCTGAGCAATTCCTTCAAGCCGCAACGAAATGGCTGGCCTCGCTGGCATCGTTCGCTGCGGATAGTGGACTCCAAGTGCGTTGGGAGATTGCAGAGCTAAAACGGTCCTCAGCCGTCTTGGAAGTGATCCCCATAGACCTCCAGACAGGAATCATCGCAGATTCGGTCGCGAAGGATTGGGGAACTGTCGTCAAAGAGATCGAGTCGACTGGCGGTTCCTCGCGAATAATGTCGCCTTCCGCAATGCGAGACTTGGAGCAATTCACGTCTGCCGCCAATCATCTGACCATGACAGTTAGTGCTGGAAATGAGCCACAGGCGCGGCCAATTACGGTCAATACGCAAAAGCGCGTAAAAGAAGCTGTTGCCGCATTGCCATCGGAAGAGTACTCGCAAGAAGGAACGATTCGTGGGAATTTGGCCGTGTTGAACAGCTGGAATCCCGACGAGCGTTGGTTTCGCCTCAGAATACCTCTTGCTCCTGAAAAGCAGATTCGCTGCGTTTACGCTAATGATCAGATGATTGGCGAACTTGGAGACACTTTTGAAAAAACGGTAAATGTCAGCGGAACTATGCACTACCGAAAAGGCGAAGTGTGGCCGCACCGCGTCGACGTCAAAACGATAGAGAAGCTGACCCCGCTCAGCCTGGATGAGTTTCTAGCTCGCATGCAGCCCATTCCTTTGCCCATCGGCATGGATTCGGTGAGCGCCATTCGGAGTCTCCGTGATGGCGAATAGGCCGCCTATACTCATCGCATGGGACTCGTGTTGCATCATAGGACTTTTCAACAGGGAGCCTGACAAGTTGGCAGGACTCACCTACGAACTAAGAGAGTGTGAACAGGGCCGAGCCATCCTTGGAATCGCCTTCGCGACTCTAAGCGAAATCACTACTCTCGCGGATAATTCCCCGGCCATACAAACGCTCGAAGACTTTCTCCAACTTCCTTTTGTTCAAATGCTCAATGGCAATAAGGAAGCGGGTTTACTAGCTAATCGGTTGCGTCTTCGTTTCGATCTCACGCGGCAACCTGAATTATTGGCGAAATCCCGGGAATTCGGATGTCCCAAAGATCAAAACAAACTGACGGCGAAGGACGCCGACATCCTTGCAACTGCGATCACTTATAAAGCCGCACGCTTGACCACATACGACCCGCTACTCCGATTCCTAGGCGCGGAGTTCATTAGGGCAGAGTACGGAATGCTCGTTGATGAGCCGTCTTCTTCGCTCCTTTTTATGTAGGGCGTACACAATATCAGGCCGCGTGCCGGGTGCCCCACATCTCGCTTCTGAGATGTGGATTCATTACCAGTGAAAACTAAAGCCGGGTGCCCCACATCTCGATTTTGAGATGTGGGCCTCTACCAAGCGAAACTCTGCGAGCATCATCTAAAATGCAGACAGAGGTGTTCTCCATGCGCTACACCGCAAACACCGATACCGAATCCAAACTCGCCACTCTCCTCGACGCCGCACAATCTGAGCCCGTCATCATCGAGCGCGACCAGCAGGATGTCGCTGTCATCCTCTCCGCCCGCGACTACAACCGCCTCAGCGGCAAAGCCACCCGCGACTTCCTCGAATTTTGCGACAAGATGGCCGACGAAGGGGCGGCCAACGGCCTGACGGAAGAGAAGCTCCAGGAAATTCTTGCCCACGCCTGAGATGGCAAGATTCGTTCCCGACACCAATACCCTCATCAGCCGCGCCTGCTTTCCCAACTCCGTTCCAGCGCAGGCCTTCGAGCACGCCCTGCTCAGGGCGAAACTCATCGTCTCAGCGGAGACACTCGCCGAGCTTGAAGATGTGTTGCTGCGTTCTAAATTTGACTCGTACGTCCGACTGCAAACGCGCCTGAGCTTCTTCCACTACCTGCGCAAAGAAGCGGTCTTCATCGAGAGCGTCGCACCCATCTCTGCCTGCCGCGATCCCAAGGACGACAAATTTCTCGCACTCGCGATCACGGGACACGCCGACTTAATCCTCACGGGGGACTCGGACCTCCTCATCCTGCATCCCTTTCGCGGAATCGACATCCTCAACCCGCGCCAGTACCTCGACCGGCAGCGGGCGTAAGCTAGAAAGTCCCTAGCCCTTCCGCCCAACCTTGCCCGTCCCCACCAGCAAATCCGCCGAAATCCCCAACCCCGACCTCACCCGCCGCACCATCGCCAGCGTCAGCGGCCGCTTCCCCGTCATCACTTCCGACACCCTCGCCCGGCTCCCGATCATCGGCTCCAGGTCCTTCCGCGTCAGCCCCTGCTGCTCCATCATGAACTCGATCGCCGTCACAGGGTCAGGCGCATCCATCGGAAAGTGCTTCGTCTCGTAGGCGTCGACGAGCGTGAGCAGGACATCCAACTCTTCACCCTCGGCACTCCCCGGCTTCGCCCCCATCAAAACCTCAATGCGGGCCACTGCGTCGTCGTGATCGTGTTCAGTTCGAATCGGCCGGACTACGATACCTTTTCTTGTCATACTTCACCTCGCGTGCGTCGATCTTGTCGTATTCCGCGTGCGTACCCAACCACAACACAAGCACGCCCTGGTAGTGGTAATCGATCAATACGACTAACCGGTAATCGTTACCCTTGATATTGAAAACTACTCGCTCCGCCGAGAGAATGCTCGCCGTTCCGAACTGACTCTTCAACTCAGCTGAACTCTTCCATCCCGCCTTAATCGCCCGTTCATGCCAGGCGTCAAGATGGGCTTTCACCACAGCCTGTTGTGCGCGAGCAACCCTGTTCGTCACGAAGTCATTCAACGTGCCCCGCGCGATCACTCTCACCAGTCCATCCTAACCCGCTCCCAATACGGGAGCAATCAAAATCTCCTTGACACGTCAGTTATAATAAAAACAGCGGAAACAATATCCATCCGCTGAAGAAACAAGCAGTCCGGCCAACCAGCCGGACATTGTCATTTAACCGTCCACATTGAAAGGCAGGTACAACCCTAAGTCGTTTCGATAAGGGACTTTACGAAAACAGGGGGGAGGGGGAGCACCACTGGCAACTGGAAGCTGGCAACCTGGCAACTGCAAGCCCGGAAAAAGCTCGCAGCTGGTAGCTCATAGCTCGAAAGCACAACCCGCCGCTGCAAGGACCACAAAGGAGGGTACAAACCTAAGTCGTTTCGATAAGACACTTTACGAGAAATAGGGGGGAGGGGTAGCACCGCACAAACCTGAAACGCCAGCCCTCACCGGGGCCGCGGAATCGACAAATCCAGGTCCGTCGCCGCCATCTGTTTGGTCAGCAGAATAATCTGCCCCACATGCTGCTGCACATGCCCCACCACCTGGTAGATCGCATCCAGCACCGCGATCTCCCCGCGCTGGGGATTGGTCCGGTCCGTCAGCCGCTCCGCAGGAAGCTTCGCCAGAATCTCGCGCGCCTCCGCCACAGTCGAGCCGAACAACGCAATCAGCTCCGCCCGCCCCATGCCCCCGTCCGCGGAAAATTCCAAATCGCGCACCCGCACATCGGGCTGCCGATCGACGCCGTACATGATCCACTGCCGCATGTTGCCGCACAGATGCAGCACCAGGTTGCCGATAGCGTTCTCATGCGCGCCGCCGCGCTGCCAGATCTGCTCATCGCTGAGGCGGTTCAGGCAGGCGTTGAGGGTGGTCGTCATCTGCTCCAGCTTGCTACTGGAGAAGTCCAGAAAGAGTGCGGCAATCTGCGAGTCCATGCAGCAATTCTAGCTCGACTTATGCGTCCCGCAGTTCGAGCAGCGTGGCGCGCGCCCGCACCAGAAACTCCTCACGCCCTTCGCCTTCGCGCAACCCAATCGGCGCGCCGAACGTCACTTCGGAGCGCATCGGAGTGGGCACAAAACCGCCCTTGGGCAGCACGCGGTTCAGGTTCTTGAGATACACGGGAACCAGCTTCAGCCCCGGTCTCGCAACGCACAGGTTGTAGAGCCCGCTCTTGAACCGCGCCACTTCGAGGCCGTTGCCGCGCGTTCCCTCCGGGAAGAGGATCAACGATTCGCCTCCCGCGAGCACGTCAATCAGCGGCCGGATCGCCCGCGACCGTTGCGCTTCCGCATCGCTCCCAATCGCGGCGGGCTTTGATGCTCGGTCCACCAACACCGCGCGAAACACGTCGCAGGCCAGCAGCCGCTTCAGCCCCTTCGACCAGTAGTCCGCAGCAGCCACCGGCCGCGTCTTCTCGCGGACATCGCTCGGCAGCAAGGACCATAACACCACGAAATCCATGTGACTGGAGTGGTTCGCGAAGTAGATGCACTGCTCCGTCATAGGCAGTTCGCCGAGGCACTGCACCTTCGCCCTGGTCACCAGCCGCGCGAACCCGGCAACGACACTCGCGACCGCTCTACCGACTGTCGTCATCTACGCCGCCGCGATGCAACGATCATCGTCATACCTGGAAAGTATCCCGAAATCGCCGGCTTCGGACGCCGCGTTGGTACGCTTTCCCGACTGAACCATTCGGCAGCTATTTCCCAACCTGCACACCGATTACATCCGGCCCCAGTTCCACTTGCGTCCGCACCAACGCGTCGGCAACGATGCGGCCGAACACCGCCTTGCCCTTGTCGTCGAGATGCGTTCGGTCGACCTTACCTTTACCCTGTTCGGCGCGCGCATCTGTATGTCCAACAGCGTCGAATGTGTCCGCATCCGCCTGCGTGCCTTTTGCCAGCACAGCGGTTGAGAGTGAGAGCAAGTCGATGAAGGTCACATCCTCCTCCGCAGCGACTCGCCGCGCCGCATTGGCATAGAGCTTCAGGTCCTCGTTCGACGGCTTGCCGTCCTTGAACGTCCTGCGCGCCAGCGGCGACAACACGACCGGGACCGCGCCAATCGCCTTCACGTCGCGGATGTAGCTGCGTATCTGCTCCGCGTACGTTGTGTCGGGATCGGTATGCCGGGCCGCATCCGGCTTCTCGTCGTTATGGCCGAACTGGATCAGGTAGTAATCGCCCTTCTCCGCCAGCGCTTTCTTCCACGCACCTTCGTCGCGGAAGCTCTTCGAACTGCGGCCATTCAGCGCAAGGTCGACGCACGTCACATTCTTTGTCATCACGGCGCAGAAGCCCGGCCCCCAACCGCCTTCGGTCGCTACGGTCGAGTCGCCTACAAGCACGATCTTCACCGGTCCGCCTTCGATGATCCGCATCGCCTTCGTACCCTGCGGCGGCAACTCCGCAGCTTTCGGCCGAACATACTTCCGCAGCTCAGGAACCTCTTTGCCAAGGTCCGCGGCGACCATCCGCCCGAACACATAACTCCCCTCCCAGTTCAGGTGGGTCTTGTCGAAGATCGTGTTGCCGTCGTTGTCCTTCTTGGTAATTGCGAGCTTGTTTCCCGCCGCTTCGCCAAGGTTGTCGAGGTACGCGATGCTCTCGTTCTGCAACTCGATCAGCGGCACCTTCATCTCGCGCGCGACGCCGCGCATCGCTTCGCTGTACTCGCCGAGGTCCGAGTGGATTTTGCCGTCGCTCTCGAAGTATCTCCGCGTCAATGGCGTCACCAGCACCGGCTTGATGGCCGCCGCTCGCGCCTCGGTCAGAAAGCGCTTCAGGTTCTCGACATACTGCGGCAACGCGACCTGACGGTCCGCGTGGTCTTTCGTCACCAGGTCGTTGTGGCCGAACTGAATGACCATGTAATCCGGCCTGGTCGCGAGTGCGCGGTCCCAGAGGCCCTGCTCGCGAAACGTCCGCGTGCTCGCACCGCCCTTGGCCATGTTCAGGCAGTCGGCCGCCGCCGTCAGGTTGGCACAGAAGCCGCGTCCGTAGCCTGCGTTGTCGGTCTGCGTAGAGTCTCCAATGAGGTCGATCCGCACCTTGGTTCCCGGAGCACGCTGCGCCGCCGACACTGGGTCGAATGCTCGCGCCGGATCGCCCTGCGCCGTTGCAATTCCGCATCCAAGTAGTAAGGCTGCTGCGAGTGTGAAACCTGTCCGCATGGTTATTCGTCTCCCGAACAGAGTCTAAGCCATCGGCTGCCGTATTATTTCTCCGTGAGGAAATCCACCATGAAGCTTCGTTCTACCGTCTTTGCCCTGTCGCTCACCGCATTTGCGGCAACCGCGTTCGCTCAAGCCAACAACTTCCAGCTCATCAAAGGTGGCCGAACGATGGGCAAAGCGAGCTACACGATCGACAAGACCAAAGACGGCGGCTACAAAGTGAAGGCCAGATTCGAGTACCGAACTGGACTGTCCAGCAGCGACATCACCGCCGACCCATCGAGGCCGGGATCGATGCCAACCACGATCACCGACGCGCAGATGAGTTCCGAGTACAAGGTGGATGCCAACGGCAATTACCTGTCCGGCTTCACCCAGGACAGCGCCGACCAGATGATCACCTCGCTCACTCCCAGCAAGAAGCGCGACCTGGTCGTGGTTGGGCAGACGCAGGGTGGGACCAGCCTCGGCAGCAAGTCGCTGCCCATGCCGAAACCCGACTTCCTGGTCGCTCCCGATTACGATCCCAGCGCCGTGCAGGTGCTGATCACCG
Organism: Acidobacteriaceae bacterium; assembly: GCA_035648695.1. Lineage (GTDB taxonomy): Bacteria > Acidobacteriota > Terriglobia > Terriglobales > Acidobacteriaceae > Granulicella. The sequence continues at coordinate 8,036 of DASRLB010000101.1, forward strand.
CGGCGCTGGCGCATCCACACTCCGACCATCTCTATCTGCTCGTGGTCCCGGGAATCGGCAACAAGGGAACGCAGGCCATGTATGTGAACATCGCCGATCCGGCTGACGCAACCGGCACGCTGAACGGCAAACCGGTTGCCCTGAAGCAATACCCGGTCGGTTGGAACCAGACTAAGGGCGCGCTGTACACCGATGCCGACGGCACGCTCATGCAGATCGATGTTGGGCCGATCGGCGCGAGCTATGCCCGCAACGGGTTCAAGCTCGACGCCAAGTAGACGTTGACACTCGTCGCAGCACGCTTTAGGCTCTAAAGCTGATGAAGCATACTCACACCGCCGCCAACTGTTGCATGTGTTGTTCCATGCCGTGTTGTTGCGCCGGTGTCTCCATGCTCTAGACGAAACCCCAAATCTCGTCTCAGGCTCCAAAGCACCCACGCAACGGCTACCACAGCGCAGCGTGGGTTTTCCGTCTCTGAGCCCACAATCCTCCACATTCGAACCGCACTTGCAGGAGTCCCAATGTCCCCTCGTATCGATACCTCCAAACTCGCCGCCGAACATCGTTTGAGCTTCAACGCCGATGCGGTCGCCATCGCGCTGGCGCTGGCGCTGGCAGCGCTGATCCGGTTCAACGTCATCCACCACATCGGCTGGTAACAGTAGCCGATCGTGCCCACGCAAACCATCTCGCTGCCCAGCGTTCAACCCGCGGCGAAATCCCCGCGGCCGCAACACCTGCTGGGGCTCGTTCCCGGCGTCCTGCTGCTGTTCGGCATCGGTGTGCTGGGCAAAGGGCTCGAACAGTTCATGCACTACCTGCGCACAGCGCACCACATTCCAACGCCGCAGATCGAGTACGTCCTCTGGGCGATCCTGCTGGGGCTGCTGCTTTCCAATACTGTCGGCGTTCCCCGCGTGTTTCGTCCCGGCGTTGCGACGTATGAGCTGTGGCTCAAGCTCGGCATCGTGCTGGTCGGCGCGCGCTTCCTGATGCAGGATGTGGCGCATCTCGGCGGTCTGTCGCTGCTGCTGGTGTCGATCGAGCTGGTGCTCTCGCTCAGCGTGATGACGCTGCTTGGCCGTGTCTTCCACCTTCCTCCGAAGCTCACCTCGCTGCTCTCTATCGGGTCGAGCATCTGCGGCGTTACCGCCATCATGGCCGCGCAAGGCGCAATCGAGCCCGACGAGGAAGACACCGCAACCGCAATCGCCGCGATCCTGACGCTGGGTGCGCTGGCGCTGTTCACGTTCCCTGCCATTGGCCATGCGCTGCACATGAGACAACAGTCCTATGGGATTTGGACTGGACTTGCGGTCGACAACACCGCCGAAGCGACCGTTACCGGCGCGATCTACGGCGACGATGCAGGACGCTTCGCCGTGCTCGCGAAGACCGCGCGTTCGGCGTTCATCGGCTTCGTCGTGCTCGGCTATGCGGTGTACTGGGCGTCGCAGGGAAAAGCGACGCGAGTCGAGCGCAAAGGGCTGTTCCTGTGGCAGAAGTTCCCCAAGTTCATCCTCGGGTTCCTGGCGATCTCGGTGCTCGCGACCTGCGGGTTCTTCTCGGGCGCGCAGATCACTTCACTCTCCAACCTTTCCAAGTGGGCATTTCTACCCGCGTTCGCAGGCGTCGGACTGCGCACGCAACTGCGCGACCTGGTGAACCAGGGTTGGAGGCCGATCATCGTCGGCGTACTGGGCGAGATATTCATCGCCATCGTCACGCTCGGTCTGGTTTACGCTGCCTATCGACACAACGGCATGTGGTGAGAGCTAGCGTCGACCGACCTGCGCGAAGTCGATGAAGGCTCTCGCAGGATCGGTGTGCAGCAGCTTCACCGTCACCTTGTCGCCGACGTCGAGTCCATCGCCTCCCTGCATCACGCGGCCTTCGGCCGGCGGCGAGAAGGTGCGGACGTAAATGCCCTTGTCGGAAGCGCCTGTGACGACTCCGCTGAACGTCTGGCCGATGCGGCTGGCGAGCGCGACCGCCGCGACGCGCTTCTGCATGTCGCGCTCGATCTTGCGTAGAAGTTTGTCCGCGTCATTGCAATGCTGGGCAATTGCGCCGAGTTCCGCATCGGTATAAGGCGGTGGAGCGTTGTCGATCATCGCGTGCAGGATGCGCTGCGTCACGAGGTCCGGAAAGCGGCGGTTGGGCGCGGTCGAGTGCGTGTAGTCGCGCGCCGCGAGGCCGAAGTGCCCAGTCGGATCGTCGGTCGGGCGCATGAGCATGTATTCGCCAGGGCCCATGAGCTTGATGACCGCGACGGCGAGGTCGGGATAGTGGATCGAATCACTCTTGCGCTGGGCTTCGAGGAAGTTGTTGAGCGCGACGGAATCGGGCGAGGCCGGCAACGCGCCTCCGTGCTCGGCGGCAAGTGCGACGATGCGGTCCCAGCGGACGGGAACGCGCACCACGCGCTGCAGGCCGCTGCGGCCGCCTTTGCGGAGCGTGCGCGCCATCACGCCGTTGGCTGCGACCATCAGGTCTTCGATCAGGTCCATCGCGCGGTTGTGGGTCGCTTCGTGGACGTCGATGACGCGGCCGTCGACCACGACAGGGTCGGCTTCGGCACGGTGGAACTCCAGTGCGCCGTTCTCGACACGCGCTTTGTGCAGCGCCTGCGTGGCTTCGTCCTGGAGCTTGAGCTGCTCGGCGAGCCAGCCAGCAGGAAGCCGCGCTGCATCTGCGTGCATCGCTTCGGAGGTCGCGTTCGCCTCGCGTGCGCTGTCCGAGCGCAGGTCGAAGACATCGCCAACCTCGGCGCCCGCAGCGGCGTTCTCCAGCCACGGGCCGACGCGCGAGTAGGCGAGCTGCGCGCGATTGCGTACCAGCGCGCGCGATACTTTCTCGTCGAGCATCTCGCCATCGGGGCCGACGGTGAAACTCATCATCACCGCGGTTCGATCGGCGTCTTCGTTCAGCGATGTGAGGTCGGTCGAGAGATCGAACGGCAGCATGGGGAAATTCTTCACGGCGGTATAGATCGTCTGCGTCTGGTCCTGCGCATGTTTGTCGATCGGACTGCCTTTGGCGACCGCCGCGGCGACGTCGCCGATGGCCACGCGGAGGTGGACGCCGTGCGGCACGCGATCGGCAACTTCGATCTGGTCGAGGTCGCGCGATGTGTCGTTGTCGATCGACGACCAGCCGAGGGAGCGGAGGTCTTCGATGCCCGCTTCGGGCCTCTGCGCGGTCAACTTTTCGCGGATGTCCGCAACCTGCTCGGCGACACCCGCTCCGAACTCGGGCTTGAAGAGGGCGGCGTGCATTTCGTCGAGGGCGGCGCCGGCGAGGTCGAAGTGTCCGCCGCTCCAGTGATTTTGGGTGAGGTGGGTGGTGCCGGTGTTGTGGCTCGCGTTGTTGTGGTCCTGGTGGCTTCCGTGGTCGTGGCGATCATGCTGTGACATTCCCCGAAGCCTATCACTCCGCGTATGCCGTGCGCTCCACCGGCGTACCCCCTCCCCCTCCCCAGTTTCTATTGCCCAGGGATAAGTGCTTTAGAATGCTGGGCTCCAGGGCGGGAGGTCTCCGCAAACGCCTCATTCTAAATGGCTTCGGTGCAAAATATGCCTGCGTAAGGAGTTAGAGGGTGTTTGGCGGTTGGGGTCGATTTTCAGCTGCGAGCTACGAGCTACCAGTTTCCCGTCGCCAGGTTCCAGTTTCGGGCGGTTGAGCGTAGAGGTTCGGGGCGCGGTTGACGCCTGGGTCCTGTTCAGTTTTGAGTTGTGAGTTTTGAGTGCTGATTTAATTGTAGCTAGTCGAGAGATAAATCACGCCAAGTTTTGAGAATTAGTTTTGGCAAGAATATACTTGACTGAATTGATTCAGTTGTGTATCTTAGAGGAATGGAAACGCCTAAGACACTGCTCGACGCCATCACCTTCTTTTCGGACTATGAGAATTGCCGCCGCTTTATGATCGAACTGCGCTGGAGCGATGGCGTTGTGCTCTGCCCTCGCTGCGGATCGGCGGATGTCCTATACATGGAAAAGTCGCGCCTCTACTTCTGTCGTGCGAAGCATGAGAAAGCGAAGTTCTCGCTGAAGGTGGGAACTCTTTTCGAGGATTCCCCTATCAGCCTAGAGAAGTGGCTACCCGCCGCTTGGCTCATCTCGAATTGCAAAAATGGCATTAGCTCCTACGAAATCTCTCGCGCACTTGGCATCACTCAGAAGTCCGCTTGGCACATGTTGCACCGCTTGCGTGAGGCCATGACCGATGAGACGGGAAAGATTGGCATTGTCGGCGGTGGCCCTGTGGAGTGCGATGAAACTTTCATCGGCGGCAAGGTCAAGAATATGCACAAGAAGAAGCAGCCGATTGCTTCGCAAGGCGGAGCTACCAAAGCTATCGTGTTGGGGATGTTGGAGCGCGGCGGACGTGTCAAGGCCCAGGTCATCGCCGACCGCAAGAAGCAGCAGCTAGACCCCGTTATGGCCGAGAGCATCACGCCCTATTCGCACATCATCACGGATGAGCATGTAACCTACGGATTTGTATCGACTCCGTACTTCCGTGAGGTCATCAACCACGCTGAAGAGTACGTGAACGGTCACATCCACACGAACGGGATTGAGAACTTCTGGAGTCTGTTGAAGCGGGCGCTGGGTGGAACCTACATCAGCGTCGAACCGTTCCACCTTGACGCCTATGTGAAAGAGCAAGTCTTTCGCTACAACAATCGCAAGGATGCGGACGACTTCGCCCGCTTCGCAACCTGCATGATGGGCATACAGGGCAAGCGTCTTACCTACAAGGCACTCACGCAAAGGCCGAGTGTGGTCTAAGAATGGGCAGGGGCGGGGGAAGAAGAAGGGCGTCTAGGCTTCTTCACCTGCGCCCTTGGCGGCTTCATGTGAATGATCCTCTTCATCGTCTCGGTGAACACTCCGAAGTCTCCGGTGGTGTTCATCGTTTCTGGTTTAGGGGGAAGTTTCGCCGGGTCTATCCATGCTTTCGCGGCTGGTTTCATTCGACTATGATACCTCCATAAGAGAGTTCAGAATAGCCTGGTATGCCCGGTCGCAATCGCCATCTGCGGCGCGTGCCAACAGTTTAGATTCCGCACACAAACGAAAGAAAATGGAGTGAAAGAAAATGGCCTCTTCCTCGGAAGCATTTGAGAAGTTTGAGATGTGGAAGAAGTCTAAAACTCCACTCAAGGTAACTGCCATAGCTGAGGGTCTGGCCACAGGCGAGTTCGTTGGCAAGGTTATCGGCGTAGATTCCGCAGCGTCGCAAGTGCTTTTATCAAACCCACTCGTCATGCACAGTGCTGTCAACTTCGACATTGAGGAGTCGGAGTTTTCGATTGAGACCTCGCGGTTGGTAGCCACGCGGAATGAGTCTGATTGGATTGTTTTCGAAGAAGTTGCAGAGATGCTTCCCATTTGGTCACGCTCCGTGCGATGATTTCGCAGAGCGCGTCTTTTCTAAACCTTGTGCTCGGATAAGTTGCCCCGACAATTTGACGGTTGGGCAGGGCGAACTCCAATCCTCATTAAAGAGGATACGGGGATGCTTTGTCTTAGTCAAGAAATTCTGTCCGATGCCGACCTTCGCACTATCGATTTCACAGAGGGGCTAATCGACTCTCTATCGTGCGTGATCGAGGAATTCGCCCTAATGCATCTATCAATGGACGATGTATCGAGCGCCGATTTCTGCGGGATGAGTGCCGTCGCAGGATACGTCGCCCCGGATGCGCGGTGGTCTACCTTCAACTGGCAAGCCCTGATCCAGAGTCTTCAACTAAAGCAGCCGTATCTGCATACCTCGGAGTACGTTTACAACTTCCCCGTGGTAGGGCAGCAAAGTGCGGACGATGAGACGGTGTGGCTAATCCTGTCGCCCTACATCAATTCGATACGGCAAGCCCTCATAGATGGCGGTGCCTATCCACTAGCGGTGATTACCGAGCATGATGCTTACGCAAGCCTGACTGTGAAGGAGAAGGCATTCGTTCGTTCGCCCGAGATTCACAGCTTTGAGGTCATCTGCTATAAGGCACACCACAAGTTCGCGAGTTCGCTTCGCATCAGCAACGCGCTATCTATTCAGTTCGATGAATCGCAGAACGCGTGTGCTTTGTATGAAGCCTACGCGCGTATGAAGGTGAATGATCCGGCCATGAAGATCGGATTGGGCGCAATCTGTTTCTGCGACGATAAGGTACACGCACCCATTCAGGCGGCGGATCTATTCGCCCACATGCTGCTGCGAAAGTGGCGCACTGGCAAGGCCGGTAAGCCAGACCCCCGAGCCTACACAGAACTCACGCATGATAGCAAAGTCGAGGTAATCACCTACGACGCGCTCCGGCTGAAGGAACTCGCTCGTAACCGCATGAAAAGCGGCAATAAGTTGCTAATGGACTTCTAAACTCCTGCCCTGTCACGGCCTCTTCAGTGTCGGCCAAAGTCTCTATTCAGTCAAGTATGTTCTTGCCTTAGTTTTGCCAGTGTTTATGCGGAGTTTGGGAGTTTTGCACAGGCTGGAGGGCTTGACAACTTTTTAGCTGACGACGCGGCGGCGGAAGCCTTTCAGGCCCAGCCAGGTGAGGAGGGTCAGGAAAAGGCACAGCATTCCAAGGACCAGGGCCTCGTTCATGTGTCCGAGGGAGGGCGTGAGGGCGGCGCGGAGGCCTTCGCTCATGTAGACGATGGGGTTGAGCAGTACCGCCGTTTGCAGCCACGGAATGGTCCCCAGCGCGGCCCAGGGATAGTAGACGCAGCCCAGGAACGTGATGGGCACGACAACCACGCTGAAGACCAGGCCGATCTGCTTGGGATTGACGGCGGTGCCGATGGTCAAACCCATTGCGCCGGCGAGAAGGCTGGCGAGGATGAGGACCGCCGCGAGGAAGAACCAGTTCGAAACATGCGCGTGGACGGGCGTGCTGGGGACATAGTAGGCCAGCGGGAAGACGATGGCGGCGGCGACGATGCTCTGCAACGCGCTGAAGACGATTTTCTCGATGGCGACCGCCGCGATGGGCAGCGGGCACATGACGCGGTCGTCGATTTCGCGGGTGATGCCGAACTCCTGGGCGAGCGGGAGGGCCACCGCCGCGATGCCGGAGAACATGATTGCGACCGCGATGAGCCCGGGCAGCAGCACGGTGGAGAAATTGGCACCCGTGCCACCGGACATTTGGGCCGTCGGGTTCATGGCCGCGCCGCCGGACATGTGCGGCATGATGTAGGTGAAGACGAACAGGAAGAGCAGCGGGTTCATGGCGACGCGGACCGCGAACGGCCAGAGTTCGCGACGCAGAACGTAGAGGTCGCGCACCATGAGGCCCATAAAGGCGCGGGTATAGCTGACCCGCCACGTCATCGCGGGCCTCTGTGTCGACGACACGTTCACGGCTATGTCCGCCAAAGTATGCCTCTATTGGTGCGAGTCTCTATTGTCATTTATTCACGCAGGTCTCTGCCTGTCATCTTGATGAAGAC
>DASRLB010000102.1:0-4898 GCA_035648695.1 Acidobacteriaceae bacterium
CTTGTGTACACTCTGTCATCAAAGGCCGTCCTTTTTCTGGTTTATAACTTCGTCTTGACAACGCTGTTATGACAGAAAATACGGCCTTTTGCTATATATTTTTTAGCCAATACATAATCGCTCGTGAGAAATCCGGGCTAGCGCGCGTCGTGAATGCTCTGCGCCCTGTGGCTCGGTCCATCGCTGGCCACCGACCCGTCGCGGATGGAAATAATCCGGTGCGCAAACTCGGCGATGTCCGGCTCGTGCGTTACCAGGACAATGGTGTTGCCCTTGGCGTGCAGCTCGTCCATCAGGCCCATGATTTCAACGGAAGTCTTCGAGTCGAGGTTGCCGGTCGGCTCGTCGGCAAGGATGATGCTGGGACGATTGACCAGAGCACGAGCAATCGCCACACGCTGGCGCTGGCCGCCCGAAAGTTCATTCGGCTTGTGCATCATGCGCTCGCCAAGGTTGACGCTTTCCAGCACCTCCTTGGCACGAGCGATGCGTTCGACAGACGGCGTTCCGTTATAGATCAGCGGCAGCTCGACGTTGTGCAGCGCCGTGGCGCGCGCCAGCAGGTTGAACGTCTGGAAGACGAAGCCAATCTCTTTATTACGGATGCGCGCCAGTTCATCGTCGTTCAGCGCGGAAACGTCGTGCCCGTTCAGCCAGTAGGTGCCTTGCGACGGTGAATCCAGGCAGCCGATCAGGTTCATCAGCGTGGATTTACCCGAGCCCGACGGCCCCATGATCGCCACATACTCGTTGTGGCGGATGCGTATATCCACCCCCCGCAGAGCGTGGACTTCCTGGTCGCCCATCTCGTAGGTCTTCCACAGATTATTCGTTACGATGACATCGCCGGGATGCGGTCCGTCGATATTGGCGCCGGGCCGGTCTTCCAGCGGTGGGGCGGTGGTAGCCATAAAACTCCTTGTTCGATACTGCCAATACTCAATGCTCAATGCTTAGGACTGATCGTCGTCGGGCGTCGCCTGGACGGAGTTGTCCCGCTTCACGGCCGTGCCACTCTTCAATGCTCGCAGGACCTTGTAGCGTCCCGTAACGATCTCGTCGCCGTCGGTGAGGCCGCTGACCACTTCGATGTCCGTGGCGCCCGTGATGCCGGTGGCAACAGGCACGAACTTCACTCGCAGCGTGCCGTTGACGTTTTCCAGCTTGTAGACGCCCTGCACCAATACTGCCTTCCTGTTCGGGTCCGCGGAGGCCGTGGCGGTTGTGGACATCTTGCCCTTGTTCTTGAACAGCGCCGCTTCGTCCGCAACGTCGCGCTGCACCAGCGACTGTATGGGGATTGTCAGCGTGTTCGGCTTATTCGCCGTGGTGATCTTGGCGGTAGTGGATAGGCCCGGCCGCAGGTCTTCGCTTGTTTTGTCCAGCGTAACGACTACCTTGAAGTCCTTGGCTTCCTCGGTGCCGCTGGTCGACTGCGACGTGGCGACGCCGGTGCTCCGCAATAGCGCCTGGTCGCCGACTTCGGTCACATGTCCCTTGAATATTTTTCCGGGCAGGGCATCGACCGTGACGTCGACCGGCTGGTTCATCGCGACATCGACGATGTCCGTCTCGTCTACTTTGACTTCGGCCGTAATGACGGACATGTCCGCCAGCGTCATCAGGGTCGAGCCCTGGGCATTCTGAATACCCACGACGACGGTCTCGCCTTCGCGCACGGGAACGTTCGTGACCAGACCGTCGAACGGCGCCCGGCTCTGGGTCAGGCCGAGGTTGAAGGTATTTCCGCGCAGTGTAGCGACCGACTGCGCCACCTGGCTGCGCGACGATGCGGTCTGTGCCTTGGCCTGGGCCACCGCGGCCTGGCGTTGTTGCACGGTCGCGACGTCAACGTCGTAGGCGGCCTTCTTGGCGTCGAAGTCCTGCTTGGCGATCAGCTTGTCGTTGTAGAGTTCCTTGGCGCGCTGGTAATCCAGCTTCTTCTGCTCCAGATCGGCCTTGGCCTCGGCAACATTGGCCTCCGCAGTCTTCTCGGCGGCGATGTAGGAGTCCACGTTGGTCTTGTTCGAAGCGATGGTGGCTTCCTGCGCCTGGACGGCGGACGCGGGCTGTTCGCTCTCCACCGTTGCGATCAGTTGGCCGGCCTTCACATGGTCGCCTTCCTTGACGTAGAGATGCGTGATCCGCCCGAACGCGGTGGCGCCGACGTTGACGTAGGTCTTGGGCTTGATCTGGCCGGTGCCGCTGACGACCGAAATCAGGTCCTGGCGCGACGCTTTGGCGGTCGTCACAGCCTGCACGCTGGAGTGGCTATAAATGATGGTTCCCGTGATTGCTCCGGCGACGACGACGACAATCAGGACGATGAGGAGAATTTTTTTGACGCTCATTCCAGCTTTCTCATGGGCGGCGCGGTTCTAGGAGCGCGTCCGCCTGTTGATGACCCGCAAAGTTTCATACGCCGGGGCATCCGGTTTGGTTCCCCCCACCACCCATAATGCAGCAAACGCGGCATTCCAGCGGGCGCGGTGCGAAGGTTTCTCGATATCAGAATCATACCAGCAACCTGCTATCGGAATCCTTGTCTACCCGTCAAACGGAGATATAGAATAAGCACGTATCCGGATTGTGTTTTTGGAACAGGAGTTCGGCCCCATGCGCTTGTATTCATCGATGTCCCTGGCTTTGACTTTGCTGCTTTGCGGCGGAGGGTTGGGAGCGCGCTCGCAAACCCCTGCAACCACACCTGCCGCCCAGCAGCAGACCTCCACCGATGGAAGCGTCGATAAGACCGCGCCCGTAGAGGAACGCCCCGATCCCCTCAAGCGCCGCCTCAGCGACTCCCAGGAGCGCAACCGCCGCAAGGCGCTCACCCACGAGCTCTCGCCCGAAGACAAGAAGTGGCTCGACGAGGACGTGCGCTGGATCATCACCGACGAAGAGGCCCAGGCCTTCAAGAGCCTCTCCAACGAAGAAGAGCGCGAGCAGTTCATCGAGAACTTCTGGCGCCGCCGCAATCCCAACCCCGACTCCCCCGAAAACGAGTTCCGCGAACAGCACTACCTGCGCATCGCCTACGCCAACGAGCATTTCGCAGCCGGCAAGCCCGGCTGGATGACCGACCGCGGCCACATCTACATCGCCTACGGCAAGCCCGACAGCATCGACTCCCACCCCTCCGGCGGCAACTACGAGCGCCCCATGGAAGAGGGCGGCGGCAACACCTCCACCTTCCCATTCGAGATCTGGCACTATCGCTATCTCGAGGGTGTAGGCGACAACATCGACATTGAGTTCGTCGACACCTGCATGTGCGGCGACTACCACGCCACCATCGACCGCTCCGAAAAAGACGCCCTGAAGCACACCCCCGGCGCCGGCCAAACGCTCTACGAACAGATGGGCAAGTCCAAGCAGGCGGACCGCTTCTCCGGCGGCGGCCTCGAGCAGCTGGGCGACGGCCCCATGGCCTCCTCCAACCAGGCCAAGCAGTTCGACCGCCTCGACCAGTTCGCGAAGATTTTCGCTCCGCCTCCGGTCAAGTTCGCCGACGCCGACCTGGAAAAGTTCCTGTCGGAATCGACCATCCTCAAAGGGCCCCCGTTCCTGTTCGACGTGCGTACCGACTATGTGAAGCTCACCAACGACACGGTCATGGTGCCGCTGACCCTGCAGATTCGCAACAGGGACATGACGTTCGTCACCAAGGACGGCTATTCGACCGCGACCGTCAACATCCTGGGCCGGGTATCGAACCTCAACCACCGCGTGGTGCAGACCTTTGAAGAGACGGTAAAGGTCGAATCGACCAGCGACCTGCTGCCGCAAAAGCAGAACCAGATGTCGGTCTACTGGAAGGCGCTGCCCTTGCGTCCCGGCCTGTACAAAGTGGAAATCGGCATCAAGGACGTGAACAACCCGCAGCACATCGGCACCTGGAAGCGCAGCGTCAACGTGCCCAAGTACGACGACGACAAGCTATCCACATCCTCCCTTATCCTGGCCGACGTCATGGAGCGCGTTCCGTCCAAGGACATCAGCCTGGGCAACTTCGTGATCGGCAACACAAAAATTCGGCCGCGTGTTCCCGCTACCGTCTCGACTCCTGTATCATTCCACCGCGGCCAGAACCTCAACTTCTGGATGCAGGTGTACAACCTCGGCATCGGCAAAGACCAGAAGAACGATGCTACGATCGAGTACCAAATCCTCGACCTCGCAACGAACAAACAGATCCTGGACACACAGGAAAGCGCAGCCAAGCTAAATCCGAACGCAGACCAGTTGACGCTGGAAAAGAGCATGCCCCTGGCAAGTCTGCAACCCGGCAAGTACCAGGTGACGATCAAGGTGAGCGACGACAATCTCAAACAGCAGATTGTGCAATCGCAACCCTTCAACGTCGAGCAGTAGGGACTCGCGCCTGTCATCGACAGGGAAGAAGGCCACGTCTAACGTAGTTGGCGATGGCTGTTCCCATGCAGGCGCAAAACTTTCGGAGAGCAGTGAGCGCGCAAGCAAAATGAGGGCGCGGTAATGCGAAGCCGGACCAGTATGTTTACAATCCTGGCGCTGACGATATCGTTGGCGGCGCCGGGCTTTACTGTGTTCTGCGTTGCCGCATCCGGGACCGGCTCACCCAATGGCGCCATCCTCAGCGGCGTGGTGCGGGACTCCCAGGGCGTTCCCCAGATGGGCGCGATCATCCAGCTCCTCACCGCCGACGCCACCACCGTCGCCACCGCGTTTACCGACGATCACGGGCGCTACATCATCCAGGCCGTTCTTCCGGGCAGCTACCAGCTCCGCGCCACTGCGGCATTCTTCCTCCCCGCATTGCGCCAGAACGTTCGCCTGCTGGCCGGCAGCACGGCCTGGATGATGTAGCGGCCGTGATCGTCGGTGAAGGCGGTGGCGACGGTAGTGGCGTCGGCGGT
>DASRLB010000103.1:0-5111 GCA_035648695.1 Acidobacteriaceae bacterium
ATCATGCCCGGAGTGCTGACCATCGAGGCGATGGCGCAAGCCGGAGGAGCGCTGTTGCTCACCGAGTTCTCCGCCGAAGAACGCGCCGGCAAGCTGATGGTCTTCACCGGCATCGAAGAGGCCCGCTTTCGCCGCCCGGTCCTGCCAGGAGACCAACTCCGCATCGAGGTCACGGTGGTCAACTGGCGTTCGCGCGCCGTCAAGATGCGCGGCGAATGCACGGTCGACGGCAAGATCGTCGCCGACGCAACCATTACCTGCCAACTCGTGCCGCGCGTGCGGAAGGTGAAAGCGGAGGTCCTGCCGCCAACGGTAGAGGATATGAATGCGGTGATCTCCGAGGCTGTGAAACCGTGAGCATTCATCCGACCGCGATTGTGGCCGCAGGCGCGGTCGTTCCGGCGAGCTGCCGGATCGGTCCCTTCTGCACCGTCGGCGCAAACGTCGTGCTCGGCGAAGACTGCGAGCTTGTCTCGCATGTCGTTCTCGACGGCCACACGACGCTCGGAAGTGGCAACCGCATCTTCTCCTTCGCCTGCCTCGGCATCGCGCCGCAAGACCTGAAGTACGCAGGTGAGCCGACGCGTCTTGAGGTCGGCGGCGACAACTCCATCCGCGAATACGTCACCATCTCCCGCGGAACCGTCGGCGGAGGCGGCCTGACGACGGTCGGCTCGGACTGCCTCATCATGGCCTACACCCACATCGGACACGACTCGTCGATCGGCAATGGCTGCATCCTCGCCAACGCCGCAACGCTGGCCGGACACGTCATCGTCGAGGACTTCGCTGTAGTCGGCGCGCTGTGTCCTGTGCACCAGTTCTGCCGCATCGGCAAGTACAGCTACATCGGCGGCGGAACGACGATCACCCAGGACGTGCTGCCCTACTCGCTCACCTCCATCGAGCGCAACAACCACGCCTACGGCCTCAACAAGGTAGGCCTGCAGCGACGCGGCTTCACCCCCGAGCAGCTCCGCGAATTGGGTACGGCCATGCGCGCCTTGACCAGCGGCAAGCGCAATACCGCGCAGGCACTGGAAGTCATCCGCGACATGTTGGAGCAGGGCGGCGGCGGCGAGCACGTCCGCTACCTCGCCGACTTCGTGGCGGCTAGCGAGCGCGGTGTGATCAAGTAGAAAGCGAGAGAGACAGAAGATGCCCACTGTGCTGAGAATTGGGCCATACAGGTTCTTCTTTTGGGCAGACGAGCGCCAAGAGCCACCACACATTCACGTTGTCGCCGCAGAGCGAGAAGCCAAATTCTGGCTTAACCCCATTGAGCTGGCTCGGAACGAAGGGTTTCGATCAAGTGAACTGAAGGAGATTGAGGGATTGATTGTGGCGCATCTACAATTGCGTTTGGAGGCATGGAATGGGTTCTTCAACGCTGGATGAAAACCAAATCCCGGTCGATGTCCGAGTCGATGACGGAATGATTCGTGTGCGCTTTAGCGGAGGGCTGGAGTTGGCAACTCCAGTCGAGCGATTTCCGCGCTTGCGAGACGCCGCCCCAGCGCAACGCTCCCGGTGGGAGTTGGTAGGCCGTGGCGACGGGATTCATTGGCCGGATGTTGACGAGGACATCTCCGTACGTGGTCTTTTTGCAACGGCGCGGCCACGGCCGGAGACAGCTATTGAACAAGTGCCGATACTCATCAGCGACTTGCTCAAGACCACGAGCCGACTCAATGCTCTATTCAAGGGCCGGCAATTTACTCCTGATGGCCATCTTGTGGGCAGCATTGGAGAAGTAGTCGCAGAATATATCTACGACCTATGCCTTGAGCCCTGTAGTACACCGCTTGTCGACGCCTATACGAAAGGTAAAGAGAAACAGTCTGTTCAAATCAAACTGACCGGACAGAAAGGCCGCTCATTCGGAGTCAGGTGGCCTGTTCCGCTGGGAAGCGTTCTGCCGGACGTATTGGTCTGCTTGAAGATGACGGTTGACGGTTTCGTCGAAGTCTACAATGGCCGTTTCCCGGTCGCTCTCCTGGAGGGAAAGGGTAGTTCCTCGACTGGTCAGATAGGACTCTCTGCTTCATCGCTTTCGAATCTAAATCCGCAGTTACTTCCAAAAGTCCGTAGTTTCGACTCTATCAATCGCTGGTTTCAGGCCACGCCCGAGTTGGCGGAGGTTGCATAGTCTCCCTCATCGCCGGCAAACGCAACGCCACCCAGGCCCTCGAAGTCATCCGCGACATGCTTGAACACGGCGGCGGTGGCGAGCACATCCGTGGCTTTAGAACCATCATTCTCCTTCGCCTTCATGAGATTGCTATTTTCGTTTCCGGCTTCAGCAAAAGTGAAAGAGCGAACATCGCAACTGAGGAATTGGCCGCATACAGACACATAGCGAAGGGCCTGTTGGTCAATGAAGCCGGTATCTCCGCGGCTGTTGAAGAAGGCAAATTGATTGAGGTTTCTTGTGAAGAAACAAACACAGTACCGTAGCAGGCAGCTTGGGGTCGCTCACCGATTGGCGAAGGACCTCACTTCGGTCGGTATGTTGAGTAAGAGGACAATGCGGGATCTCGACAGCCTTTGTCTTACACCGGTGAAGCCATTGAGCCCGCGCCAGATTGCGGAGCTGCGCAAGCGTGAGCAGGCTAGTCAAACACTGTTCGCACGCCATCTTGGCGTCTCGCCCGGTCTCATTTCGCAATGGGAACGAGGAGAAAAAAAGCCGCAAGGCGCCTCACTGAAACTGTTGACGCTTGTAGAGCGGAATGGGCTCGACTGGGTCGCGTGAACGGAGTGGGCCGGTAAGCAGTGGGGCTGGAGCATGCGCGGTATCTGGCGGATGGCGGCGCGTGATCAAGTAGCGGCTTTATATCGGAACGGATATAGTAAATGAAACGGTTGATCTGGCTAGGAGATTCACGAAAGTCGCTTCAGGCGTTTCCGGCAGCAGCTCAGGACGAGCTTGGTTACGAGTTGGAAGGTGTGCAGGCTGGACGGCCAGCGAGTGACTTCAAGCCCATGCCCAGCATTGGCCTAGGTGTTGAGGAGATCAGGGTATGGGTAGAGTCGGGCACGTATCGAGTGATATACATCGCAAGACTGTTGGAAGCGGTGTACGTTCTGCACGCGTTTCAAAAAAAGACGCAACAGACAAGCCAGCGAGACGTCGAACTGGCACGCGCGCGGCTCAAAGAACTTCTCCGACTGCGAGCGCAATCCCAGAACCACTCGTAATGGAAGAGTTCGAGTCTGTTTGGGAGGCACTGGGTTTTCCACCCGAAGAGCGCGCCAATCTTGAAGCGCGTTCGAGGCTGATGCGACAGATTGAAAGCGTCGTGAAGCAATCCGGCTGGACACAGGCTGAAGCTGCAAAGCGATGTGGCGTTTCGCAGCCGCGTATCAACGATTTGTTAAGAGGAAAGTTCAGCAAGTTCTCGCTCGATGCGCTGGTGAGAATGGGCGGAGCATTAGGTCGGCGTGTCAAGGTCGAACTCGAAGCGGCATGACCACATCCGGCGATCAGAAGCTCGGCCTCATCGCCGGCAACGGACGCTTCCCGTTCCTGCTCCTCGACGCGGCCCGCGCGCACGGCCTTGACGTCGTTGTCGCGGCGATCAAGGAAGAGACCTCACCCGAAATGAACGACCGTGCAACCCGCGACCCGGACCACGTTCGGGTGTACTGGATGTCGCTCGGTGAATTGTCGAAGCTGATTGAGACGTTTCAGCGCGAAGGCGTAACGCGCGCCGTGATGGCTGGACAGGTGAAGCATAAGCAGATTTTTTCGAGTATCCGCCCGGACTGGCGGCTGGCGAAGCTGCTGCTCAACCTTCGCACGCGGAACACGGACATGCTGCTGGGAGCGGTCGCGAAAGTGCTCGGCGACGAGGGCATCGAACTCATCTCCTCAACGCAGTTTCTGGAGCCGATGCTGGCCGCCGAAGGTGTTCTGACCAAGCGCTCGCCGGACGAGACGGAGCGTGGCGATATCGCGTACGGTTTGACCGTCGCGCGTGGTCTCGCCGCCTTTGATTTGGGACAGACCGTGGTCATCGCCGCAGGCGCCTGCGTTGCGGTCGAGGCAATGGAAGGTACTGACGCAACGATTTCCCGCGCCGGTGCGTTGTTCCGCACGCTGGAAGATTCCGCGAGCACGCTGGAGCGGCGACTGACCGTGGTCAAGGTCGCGAAGCCGAATCAGGACATGCGGTTCGACGTGCCGGTCGTGGGCTTGCCGACCATCGAGGCCATGCACGCGGCGGGAGCGACGTGCCTCTGCGTGGAGGCCGGCCGCACGCTGTTGTTCGATCGCGAGAGGATGATCGCGGCGGCCGACGAGGCGGGGATTTCGGTTGTCGCCGAGTCGCGTGTCGATGACAAAGTTGTGACAACGAGAGCGTAAGATTACACCTATCGGCGTGCGCGGCAATCGAGCGGGCCCGCCCTCAGGAGAGTTCTCATGTTGCGTTCAAAGATGTTTGCCGCCGCGCTCTGCGGCTCGTTGCTTCTGGCGCCGGTGGCGTTTGCCGCCGACACGGTAACGGTCGGCGCCAAGGCGCCCAACTTCACGCTTCCCTCGCAGGAAAACCTGCCCGTTTCGCTCACCGACTACAAGGGCAAGTGGGTCGTGCTGTACTTCTACCCGAAGGACCAGACCAAGGGCTGCTCGCTCGAGGCGCACAACTTTCAGCGCGATCTGCCGAAGTACGAAGCGCTTCACGCCGTGGTGCTGGGCGTAAGCCTCGACACGGTGGAGAGCCACAAGACCTGGTGTACGAAGGATGGGTTCTCATTCAAGCTGCTGGCCGATCCGGGACACAAAGTGGTCGATGCCTATGGCGTTCCGGTGAAGACCTTCCAAACGGCGGACGGCCCGATGACGATCGCGATGCGCGACACGTTCCTCATCTCGCCTGAAGGCAAGGTGGTAAAGACATGGGAGGTCAAGGACATCGAGAACCACAGCGCCGACATCCTTGCGACCATTGAAGCGGCAAAGAAGTCCTAGCCCGGATTTCTCACGAGCGATTATGTATTGGCTAAAAAATATATAGCAAAAGGCCGTATTTTCTGTCATAACAGCGTTGTCAGACGAAGTTATAAACCAGAAAAAGGACGGCCTTTGATGACAGAGTGTACACAAG
>DASRLB010000104.1:0-10116 GCA_035648695.1 Acidobacteriaceae bacterium
CTTGTGTACACTCTGTCATCAAAGGCCGTCCTTTTTCTGGTTTATAACTTCGTCTGACAACGCTGTTATGACAGAAAATACGGCCTTTTGCTATATATTTTTTAGCCAATACATAATCGCTCGTGAGAAATCCGGGCTAGCTCTTACCTTCCAGCCTTTGCTGCACGCGCTGTACCCTTGGTTGGATGAAGACTCGGCTGGACAAGTTGTTGGTGGAGCGCGGGCTGGCCGCTTCGCGCGAGCGAGCGCAGGCGCTGATCCTCGCCGGACGGGTGCTGGTGGCGGAACAGCGGGTGGATAAGCCGGGGACTCCGGTGGCGGAAGATGCGATTTTGCGGATGACCGGCGACGATCTGCGCTATGTGAGCCGCGGCGGTTTGAAGCTGGAACATGCGCTCAAGACGTGGAACATAGACGTGACGGAGTTGGCTTGTGCCGATATCGGCGCGTCGACCGGCGGGTTTACCGACTGCATGTTGCAGCACGGCGCGGCGACGGTGCTTGCCGTCGACACGGGGTATGGGCAGATTCATCACAAGCTGCGCGTGGATTCGCGGGTGACGCTGCTGGAACGGACCAATGCGCGGCTGCTTGCGCCGGGGGCGCTGGTGGCGTTGTCGCCGGAAAGGGTTGGGTTCTTCGCGATGGATGTGAGCTTTATTTCCGCGACGCTGGTGTTGCCGGCGGTGGTCGCCGGTCTGGCTCCGGTTGGGGAAAGCTGGAAGGGGGATGCCGTGATCCTCGTCAAGCCGCAGTTTGAGGCTGGCCGGGAGCATGTTGGGAAGGGCGGAATCGTGCGCGATCCGGAGGCGCAGCAGATGGCGGTGTCGCGTGTCGAGGCGGCTGTGGTGGCGCTGCATGGTGAACCGATGGCGCTGATTGACTCGCCGATTCTGGGCATGGAAGGAAATCGCGAATTTTTGCTGCACGCGAGGTTCTAGGGGCCGCCGTCGACGCAAACCCCGAACTGGAAACTCGCAACTGGTAACTGGATCCTGAACACTGTCCCCTCGCCTCTGCGGTTACACTACAGAGCATGCCGAAGGCCGCCATCATTTCGAAGCCGCAGAAGGTGGAGCTCGAGCACATACTGCCGGAGCTGGTCGTCTGGCTGTCCGAGAACGGTTTCGACTACATTCTCGACCCTGAGAGCGCCGAGTACCTGAGGTCCAGTCCCCAGGACGCCGTCGAGCGGCAGTTCATGCCGGAGCATGCGCCCGACCTGGTGGTCATGCTGGGTGGAGACGGCACGCTGCTGGCCGCGGCGCGGGCGTTCGCGTTCACCAATACGCCGATCCTGGCGGTGAATCTCGGCTCGCTCGGATTCCTGACCGAGACCCCACTTTCGGACATGTTTGGCGCGCTGGAAGCGTGGCTTGCGGGGACCGCGATCGTCGAGTCGCGCAACCTGATGCACGCGGAACTTCATCGCGACGGGCGGGCATTTCGCAAGTGGGAAGCGTTGAACGACGTGGTCGTCGCGAAGGGCGCGATTGCGCGCATGGGAGAGTTCGGGATCGAGCTCGATGGGCAGTTTGTGGCGCGGTTTCGGGCGGATGGCGTGATTGTTTCGACGCCGACCGGCTCGACGGCGTATAACCTGGCGGCGGATGGGCCAATCCTGATGCCGAACGTGGATGCGATGGTGATTACGGCGATCTGTCCGCATCTGCTGACGATCCGGCCGATTGTGGTGCAGGGTGGGGCGGAGGTTTGCGTTTCGGTGGACTCCGTGCCGCATGAGACGTACCTGACGGTCGATGGGCAGGAGGCAGTGGAGCTGCTGCTGGGGGACCGGATCCATTGCCGGCGATCGGAGCATAGCGTGAACTTGCTAAGGCTGACGCCGAATGGATTGTTCAACGTGCTGCGGTCGAAGTTAAGCTGGGGCGAGCGGTGAAGGCGAACAACTAGCAACCTTCCGGCAGTGGACTGGGACAAGTTTTTTTGCCGCACCCGCAATCCCTTAGATTCTTCCCGCTTTTCGATGCGAGCGGAACTGGCGTGCCTTTAAGTTGAGTCGTGTCGAAAGCCCAATGCAGTACGTCGTCTATTTCGGCAACTAGTTGTTTACTGAGGTTCGTGGATAAGCCATAGCGAGGAATTCGACCTTGCCTGAACATGTAATCGAATAACTTCGGCGCCATTGTCTTGAGGTCAGGGCCTGCTTCGTCCAAGCGGATAAATTGGTCAAATCTAACTGTTTTATGTTCGTGGCGCTCTTTGATTTTCAGAGGCCGAATCCCAACCCAGTTAATCTTTCGCGCAATCCCCTCCTCGCCAGAGTCCGGACTGGTACCTCCAACTCCAATGACGGCGTCGAAATTGAGCTCTCGGACGCGGCGCATACAATCGTTCTTGCCAAAAATCTTCGTATCGTCAGGATCCCCGCGGTGAGTCCTTCGATAGATAAGTGTAGTCATCTAAACCTCCAATGCTCCAAGGATGACACAAATAGTGCGCCAAGGTAGGGAAGTTCTTAAGTTGATCGACAAGATGAAAGAGGACGGAAGATGAGCGGTGATCATTACACCTACCGTGTCACATGGTCGAACGAAGATCATGAATTTATGGGCCTTTGTGCCGAATTTCCTTCGCTGTCGTGGCTTGCAGCGACACCGGGAAAGGCTTTGTCCGGGATTCAAGCTGTAACTGCCGAAGCTGTTGCGGACATGAAGGCAAACGGTGAAAGCGTCCCGGAACCCTTTGCAGAGAAGCACTAAAGCGGAGAGTTAGAATCCGCATTCCGCCGCTCGTACACCGCTCTCTGGCAATGCAGGCGGCAGAGCAGGGTGTCAGTCTGAACCGGCTTGCGAGTGCGAAGCTGGCGGGTTGAGACTTGGCTTACCGGCCAAGTTTGATGACCACTTGCTGGACGGGGTGGCAGAAGACCTTGCCGTGGCTGAGGGCGATTTTGCGCTCGGCGAGGGCGGCCATTTCGGGGTCGTGGGTGACCATGACGATGGTGTGGCCGGCGGTGTGGAGCTCGCGAAGGATGTCCGCGACGATCTTTTGGTTGGCGGCGTCGAGGTTGCCGGTCGGCTCATCGGCCAGAAGAATCGGTGGATCGTTGATGAGCGCGCGGGCGATGCAGACGCGCTGCTGCTCGCCGCCGCTGAGCTCACTGGGGAGATGATCGGCGCGGGCGGCGAGGCCGACGCGGTCGAGTGCGGCGCGGGCGTCCGCGGCATTGGTCATGGAGTGGAAGTACTGCGCCAGCATGACGTTTTCGAGTGCTGAGAGATAGGGAATCAGGTGGAACTGCTGGAAGATGAAGCCGATCTTGTCGGCGCGAAAACGGTCCAACTCGGTGGAGGACATGGCGTGGACTTCCTCGCCGTCGATGGTGAGCTTGCCGGATGTCGGGGTGTCAAGACAGCCAAGCAAATTAACCAGCGTGGATTTGCCGGAGCCGGAGGGGCCGGTGATGGCGACCCACTCGCCGGAGCCGATGGTGAAGCTGGCGTCGTCGAGCGCACGAACGACACCGGATTTTGAGGCGTACTCGCGGCTGACGCCGACCAGTTGGATGACCGGCGTTTCGTGTTCGAGCATCGCTTCGGCGTGCTGGCGCTGCGCTTCCGAGACCATCTTCATAAGGTAATTTTATGCCTACCCGGTTGCGGGTTGTCGGTTCTCGGTTGTGGGTTGTCAGTTCTTAGTTGTTAGTAATTTCTCGCTCTTACCGAGAACCGAGAACCCACAACCGAGAACCTTCTGCTATTCACCTTTCAACAATGCGGCGGGTTGCAGGCCGCGCAGGACGCGGGCGGGGAAAAGGGCGGCGGCGGTGGCGATGGCGAGGTTTAAGAGCAGGACTAGAGGCAGCAGCGAGATGCGGGGAAGCGTGGCCGTGCCGAAGTTCCACTGGCCGATCGCCCAGGCGAGACCAGAGCCGAGGATGTAGCCGAGGACGACGCCGGCTGTCGCAATCACAAGCGCTTCCAGCAGGAAATGTCCGATGAGCTGGGTTTGGGATGCGCCGAGGGCTTTCATCAGTGCGAAGTCGCGGCGGCGTTCGAGCACGCTGGCGGAGAGCGTGGCGAGCACGCTGACAGCGACGGTGAGGGCGATCAGCAGCATGGCGCCATACATCAGCGCGTGGGTGCGGTCGACGATGCGGGACTCGCCGGCGACGAGCGCGCGGACCGGCTCGACGTGCAGCGCGGGCAGGGCACGTTGGAGGGCGGCGATGGTTGTGTTGACGCGGTCTTCTCCGCCGGGGACCTGGATTTCGAGGACGGTGGGTTGGACCCCTGTCCATTCGCTGAAGGTCTTCAGGGGAATGTAGATGCGGGAGTCTTCGTCGCCGCCGGTCGTGAGTTTCCCGGCGCCGTGGAGGGTAATGGATTGGCCGTTGTAGGTAAGGGTGACGGCGCTCTCGTTGACGACAAAGCCCGCGGCGCGCTGGCCGATGAGCGCAGCATTTAGACTGCCGGGGCCGGTGGGCCAGGGCTTGTCGACTTTCCACCAGTCGTCGAGCTTGTGCATGGTGGGGAAGTCTACGCCGGCGACGACGACGGGGGTGCCGCGGTCGGTGGCCGCGACTGCGAAGGCGATGGGGGCGATGACGGCGTCGGAGCCGGCGGCGGCGCGGGCGTGCTGGATGTCGGCGACGGTGAGGGGGCCGGTGGCGACAATGTTCGCGCCGAAGCTGCGGAACTCGTGGTGGAGCTTGGAGTCGAGGTCGGCGTAGAGAGTGAGCAGTGCGGTGGCGACCATCGCCGACACGGTGAGGGCGGCGAGCGCGGAGAGGGTTCGGGCGCGGCGATGTTTGAGCGAGCGCACGAGGATGCGGCTGAGGGAAATTTTGGTGGCGGTTGCGGAGGTGGAGGTCAAGCGTCGGCCCTCAGGACGGCGGAGGGATCCATGCGGAGTGCGCCGCGGATGGAGGCGGTGCTGCCCGCGATGGCGACCAGGAGCGCGAGGGCGAGGACTACCGGCAGAAGGACGGGATTGAAGGCGTGGGTGAGCGCGGTATGTAGGGTAATGCCTGTAGGCTCGCCGAAGATTTTTGCGGTGAGGAGCGCGGCGAGGAGGGAGCCGGCGATGTAGCCGCAGAATCCGCCGCCGATGGCGAGAAGTCCGGCCTCCGCGTAGAAGAGGGAGGCGATGCGGCCCTTGCTCGCGCCGAGCGATCTCATCAGGCCAATTTCCGCCCGGCGTTCGAGGACGGCGGTGGCCATCGCCGCGCTGACCGCGACCGCGGCGGCGAGCAGGGCGGCGGCTGAGATGAGCCACATCAGCCCGCTGATGCGTTCGAGGATGGTGCCCTCGGATTGCTCGACCTGGCGGACCTGCTCGGCGTGCGCGCCGGGGATGGCTTCGGCGATTTGGTAGGCGATGGAGTTGGCGTAGGGGCGGCAGTACCAGATTTCGTGTTGCTGCGGCGAGAGGGTGTCGGGGTCGCGGCGGGCGAAGGCGTCTTCGGGCTTGGTGCGGGCGGAGATTTCGATGCGGGAGACGGCGTCGGGATGGTTCGCGATTTGTTGTACGACTGAGATCGGAAGGAGAATTTGTGCATCGGTGATGTCTCCTGTCGAGACGATGCCGGACACGCGAAGCCCAACGTTGGGCGGCTTAAAAGAGTCGTCACTATGTGGAACGGAAATAATGGTCAGAAGCGTATCGCCAACGTGTAGGTTGAGCCTCCGGGCTACGGATGCCCCGACAACAACATCAGAATGAAGCTCCTCCCGATTGTCCGAACTCACAATGTTCTCTTCTTGAGGCCAAGCGCCTTCGAGCTTCCACGAAGGATGAAGCATAGGAGCACCAGTTATGAGTGCGGGGCCACCGCCAGCAGAAAGACTGTGATCGAACCACAACCCAATTGCGTCGACACCTACACCATCCGGTACAGCTTTGGTTTGGAGTCCCATCTGCGCGCGCAACTCGGGGCTGACCCCGGTGATGTTGTTGGCCCAGAAGATGCTGCGGAGTTTGGCGAGGTCGCTTTCGTGGAGGTAGGCGTTGCCGGTGGCGGGCTTCAGGGACTGGTCGCCGACCTTTACGTCGAGCGTGTCGGCTTTGGGGTAGACGATGATGTTCGCGCCGTAGACGGCGAGTTCCTGGTGGATGCGGTCGCCGATGGTGGTGGCGAGGCCGAGCATCGCCGTAACTGCCGTCGCGCCGAGCAGGATGGCGATGCCCGCGAGCAGCTTGCGGCGGCGCTGGCGGAGGAAGGATTCGAGGAGGAGGCGGAGGAACATCTCAGGCGGCCTCGGGGATTATAGGTCGGGCCTTCAGCCCTCTGGTCGTGGGGGTGGGCGTGACCTGGGGCGTTGCCCCAGGCTGGTATAGGGCGGGCCTTTGGCCCTTGGTTCTGGGGTGGAGTGAGAGGTTTGGGTAGCCCATAGCGTGGGTTCGACGGTTGGTCGAAAAGTCTCCGTGATTCACCGGATGGGTGCGAGGGTTGGTCGAAGGGTTGGCGGGGCTGGGGATTCGTGGCGCGATTACCCCACCCTTTCGCAAAGTGCGCGAAAGGATGGGCCACCCGAAGTCGTTGAGGGGCCACCCGGTGATATTGACGGGTCTCGCGGTGTTGGCGGCATCCAGCGGCATGGGCTATTTGCCACCGAAGATGGCGGTTAGTGGCTGGAGGTCGGCCTTCGCGATGACGATCTGGCCGCCTTCGATGGTCGATTTCAGGGGGATGGGGTTGCAGCCGCCGGGCTGGCCCATCGAGCTGGCTACGAGGGGCGAGGAACACATCTTGCAGGTGATTCCCTGCTCGCCGATGTAGAAGCCGACCGGGCCGCAGATGTGGCAGGCGTCGGCGACCGAGACGAGGTTGCCGTCGGGCTTTTTGAAGAGGAGGAAACGGACTTCGGTGGACTTGCGGTCCGCGCCGTCGATGTGGACGGAGTAGCGGTGGAGTTTGTTGTCCGTGACCTCGGAGGTGGGGACCGTGACCTGGCTGCCGATCAGCGTTACGGGTGTGGCTTCGCTGAGGCGGGTCGAGCCTTGCGCGTAGATGAACTCGGCCGTCGAAAGGAAGATGAAGACGAAGCTGACGGCGACGACGGCGTTCATCCAGAGCTTTTCGCGGCGGGCGAGATACTCGGCTTTGCGGCGGTCGGCGGGTGTGGCGTTGCTAGGGATGACAACCGGGGTACGGCGCTTGTACTCGAACAGGACCATAAGGCCGGCGAGCGCGAGCATGGTGACGAAGAAGAAGAGGTCGTTGCGCACGATGGGGCCGATGTAGCGCATCTCGGCCTGGCTTGAGCGAATGACGCCGTTTTCGGAGAGCTCGTGGAGGCCGCTGGCGACGAGCTGGAAGACGACGAAATACAGGATGACTGTCGTCACGCGGAAGAAGCGGTGCAGGTTGATCCGAACGCTGCCGCGGATGAACATCACGCCGAAGACGACGGCGGAGGCGATGCCGAGCAGAGTCCCGGTGAAGCTCATCAGCTCGGTGGAGTTGAGCGAGACGCCGGCGAGGATGAGGACCGTCTCGACGCCTTCGCGCAGGACCATGAGGAAGACGAAGCCGAAGAGGCCGAATTTCGATCCGATGAGTTTGGAGACTTTGGACTCGATGTCGCCGCGCATGGTGCGGGCGGTTTTGTGCATGAACCAGATCATGCCGATGACGAACGCGGCGGCAACGAGCATGACCCAGCCTTCGAAGATGTCCTCGTTGAAGTTGAGGTGGGAGATGACGATGGCGACGCCGACGCTGGCCGCGATGGCGCAGCCGAGGGCGTAAAAGACGGTCTGCTTGAGCTCGCGGCGGTCGATTTTGTCGAGGTAGGCGAAGACGATTCCGACAATCAGCGCTGCTTCGACACCTTCGCGCAGCGTGATGATAAAAGCCTGTAACATGCCCGTCTTTCCGTGCTTGGGCTGTACCCCGTTGCCCGCGCTCAAAGGCTTTAAAAACCTTCGGTTCAAGGTTGATTCTAATGCGGACTAAATCAGTCGTCAATCGTGCCGATGCAATGAAAAAGGCCACTCGAAGGTGGCCTGACCGTTACGCTCTATAAATCGTTCAATATTCTATTTCTCAACAGCGTCCATGCGGCCTTCCAGTTTCCCAATAGCGCGATAGAACTGTCGCATATCGGACTCGATCACACCGAGCCAGGTCGCCACATCTTTTGTGGCGCTCCAGTTGAGCAGGAGGCCAAGCAGAATGAGAAGTGTTGGGAGACCGATGGATATGTAAAGCTGCATATTCGTCATCGTCGAAGCCTCCACGTGCCAATGCTAGCAGATACCTCGGCGGGCGCGCCTCTCAATCCTCGGTGCGAGTCGACGTTAAGGCCGCTGTGAAAGGGTATGGTGCGCCCGGAAGGAGTCGAACCTCCGGCCTTTTGGTTCGTAGCCAAACGCTCTATCCAGCTGAGCTACGGGCGCACATTGCAGGGAAGCAACTAAGACAGAATAACCGATGTCGGGCGGCGCGGCAACCGCGACTCCGCGCGGGAACGAACAGCAGATCCTCTACGAGGATGACAACAAGAAAAGCAAAAGCAGACATCAGCCGGCGGTGGATGCGGCGACCGGCTCGGGCGCGGGCTGCGGCGGAATCAGTGAAACGCGCTCCACTACGTCGAGGCCGGAACGGCGGAGGAGCTGGTGGATAATCGCTTCGGTGAGGCGGGTGGCGTCGTACTCTACGCGGACGGTTTTGTCGGCTTCGCTGAACTCGACCCGGCGGACGCCGTAGACGTCGCGGACGCGGCCCAGCGCCATGGTTGCGGCTTCGGTGGGAGGGGTCAGGCAGCGGTACATTACGTCAAGCTGCGTCATAAGGTGATTTTATCAGCCGCGTTCAGTACCGTTGGCCTGGGGACCACCGTGCCCCCTGATTATGCGCCGCCCGGAAAGCAACGCGGCACGGGTGGTTCGGCTCTAAGGGGTTTGAAGTTCATGGAGAGAAGAACAATGTCCGAAGCCAAGAAATGCGCTCATGTAGTCTGTAGCTGCGTTTGTACCGACGGGAAGAAGTTTTGTAGCCAGGTGTGCCAAGACAGCGCCGGTCGGACGGAGTTGGCCTGTAATTGCCAGCATCCGGCATGCACGGGGAAGCTGTAGGTTTCCTGCTTGCGGCGGCGGCCCACTTGCGCGTAGTGGTTGATGTGCTTGACCGATTTGACCGGGCGGTAGCCTGCTGTTTTGCACCGGTTCCGGTTCAATGCGGGCGCGGGCACCGGCGAAAACGGGTATACTGGGTGGGTGAGTACCCTAGCAGTCGAGCCAACTGATGTTGACCAGTCCGTAACCGGACCGGCGGAGAAGCGCGTCCTGTTGCTGAAGCCTCGCGGGTTCTGTGCGGGCGTGGTGCGAGCTATCGATATCGTGCAGATTGCGCTGGATACGTTTGGCGCCCCGATCTACGTTCGCAAGGAAATCGTCCATAACAGCTACGTGGTCAACGATCTCGCCCAGAAGGGCGCGATTTTCGTCAATGAACTGGACGAGGTGCCGGAAGGCGCGCGCGTGATTTACTCCGCGCACGGGGTTTCGCCGGCGGTGCGGGAGCGCGCGAAGGAGCGCGGGTTGAAGGTGATTGACGCGACCTGTCCGCTGGTCACGAAGGTGCATATTGAGGCGATCAAGTTTGCCAAGCAGGGCTATTCGCTGGTGCTGGTGGGGCATCGCGACCATGAGGAAGTGGAAGGCACGCAGGGCGAGGCTCCGGATGTGACGCAGGTTGTGTCGACAGTGCAGGAAGTGGATGCGTTGGTGGTTCCGGACCCGAACAAGGTTGCGTATTTGACCCAGACGACACTTTCACTGGATGAGGCCCGGTACATGATCGAGGCCTTGAAGAAAAAGTTCCCGAACATTGTCGGGCCTCATGCGCAGGACATCTGCTATGCGACCGAGAACCGCCAGACTGCCGTGAAGAACGTCGCGCACGGAGCGGATGTGGTGCTGGTTGTCGGTTCGCGGAACAGCTCGAACTCGAACCGGCTGGTTGAAGTGTCGCAGAACCTGGGTACGAATTCGTATTTGATCGACAAGGCCGACGACATTCGACCGGAGTGGATCGAAAATGTGAACACTGTGGCAATTACCGCCGGGGCGTCCGCTCCGGAGGTCCTCGTGCAGGACGTGGTGCATTACTTGCAGGGCAAGGGTTACGGGTCGGTTGAAGAG
>DASRLB010000105.1:0-4008 GCA_035648695.1 Acidobacteriaceae bacterium
CTTGTGTACACTCTGTCATCAAAGGCCGTCCTTTTTCTGGTTTATAACTTCGTCTGACAACGCTGTTATGACAGAAAATACGGCCTTTTGCTATATATTTTTTAGCCAATACATAATCGCTCGTGAGAAATCCGGGCTAGCGAAATCACGCGCTTGTCGCGCAGGATCTCCGGCACATCGCCCTGGATGATCCTCCGCGCCAGACCCTCGACAATCGCCGTCTTACCCACACCCGGCTCGCCGATCAGCACCGGATTATTCTTCGTACGCCGCGACAGCACCTGCACCACGCGACGAATCTCCTCATCGCGCCCAATCACCGGGTCGAGCTTCCCGCGCCGCGCCAGCGCCGTCAGGTCCTTCGCATACTTTTCCAGCGCCTGAAACTTGCCCTCGGGGTTCTGGTCGGTCACGCGCTGCGACCCGCGCACTGCAGCGAGTGCCTGCAAGATCGCCTTGTGGTCGGCGCCCATCGCCGCCAGCGCAGTCTGCACCGGATCGCCCTTGATTTTGGAGAGCGCCAGCAGCAGGTGCTCGGTTGAAACGTAGTCGTCCTTGAAGTTCTCCGCCTCTTTGAACGAAGCCTCCAGCACCTTCTGCATCGCCGGCCCCAGCCCCGGCTGGGCCGCCGCTCCCTGCACCTTGGGCAGCTTCTGAATGGCCGCATTCACCTGCTCCAACATCTGCTGGACGGGCACACCCACCTTCTCCAGCACCGGCAGCACAACGCCTTCCTTGTCTTCCAGCAGCGCCGCCATCAGGTGCAGCGGCAACACTTCAGGATTGCCGTTCTCCGCCGCCTGTCCCTGCGCCGCCTGGATCGCCTCCTGCGACTTCACCGTAAATTTGTCCCACTTGATCGCCATCTCATCACTCCTTGCAAACTTTTAGATTCCCCTGCACGCCGGGGCGGTCTAGAATTCCGCCATGCTACCCTTCGTTCTGCTCGCCGTTCTGGCCGGCGCTCCCGCGCCCGACCCCTTCGCCTCGCTCGCGCTCTACAACGGCACGTGGACGGTCCACGCCCAGCATTCCTTCTCCGGCGCCCCCGGCCCCGACACCCTCGTCAACCACTGCAACCGCGGCACTGCCTTCTACACCTGCGAGCAGATCGTCAACGGCAAACCCGCCGCCCTGGTCGTCTTCACAGCCTCATCCCACCCCGGCAAATTCGACGTCGACAACGTCCTTCCAAACGGCCACGCCTCCTCCGACACCGACCTCTTCATCCACGGCGACCACTGGACCTTCATTACCAACTCCGCCCCCAACACTCCGCGTTACCGCACCGAAAACGTCTTCCAAGGCCCCGACCGCATCCACTTCGAGCAGTTCGAATCGCCCGACGGCGGCAAAACCTGGAACAAGACCAACGAAGGCGACGATACCCGGGTCAAGCCTTCCTGAGACAAAGGGGCGAAACGGAGATTTCCGCCTCGCCCCACCGACCGACCGCTCATCCGGCTGTGCATGGAGAAGTCGTGAACCGGAGTCCACGCCGGCCCACTTCCCAATAGACGCTCTTGTAGCGTTAAGGTTGCATGAAATATGACAAGGCTACGCTCATATAGCCGTGCGCGCCTTGCCCTTCTCGCGCCCAAGACCTATGTCCCCACCCCTACTGATACACGAACGTCGTCGGATCGGGCGTAGTCAGCGTCACCGAATCCTTGGTCGCCATCACCTTCAGCAGCGGGTTCTTGTCATCGGTCTGGGTAAATTCCGCATGGTGCCCGTCGAACGTGTCCAGCGACACCTTCCACGTCCCGGCCGGCGCCTTGATCGTCTGCGTATCCCCCCAGGTCATCGGGACCGACTCGCCCACATCGTTCGGCACCTCGTGCGAGCACGACTCCATGAAGCTGATCTTGAAGTCCACCGAAGCCGACGCCTTGCCCTCATGTTTCGTCGAAACGCTGTACGTCACGAAGTCTCCGCTATCGCTCAGCAGCGCTTTGCTCCAGTCGCCGCTGGAGTTGGTGACGTCGAAATTCGAACTTCCCTTGACGACGCTGCAGTTCGGGTCGTGCGGCACCGACCACAGATGGTTGGTGTCATCGGGATTGCCGTCGCAAGCCGGGCCCGAGCACTGCTGGTAAGGCTCGCTGATATACCGCTTCGGCTCGCCGCCAACGAGTTTGGTGGCCGTCGCCATAAACTTGATCGTCCCCGGCCCCGACGGCAGAGCCAGTAGATAAAGTTTGAAGTTGTCTTCCTTCTTCGAGTGCTTCCTGCCCATCAGAGACGTCATTTCCCACGGCATTCTCATATTTCCCGTAACAAACTGCAGCGTCTTTGCGTCCGAGCCCGGAGGAAACACGTCGGAAATCGGCACACTGAACTCAATCTCGCCCGCGCTGCTCGCGATCGGCTTGTACGCATGAGTCTGGATCGTCAGAGTCGGAAAGAACGCCGGCTTGGCCGCATACTCGAACGCTCCATTGAAGCGCATCTTCACCAGGTACGGGTCTTTCGACGGCACCAGGAACTGCGGCGTAATCTTGGCCAGCCGCGGCTCCGCCGGACGATACGGCAGCGAGTTCGAAATCTGCAGTGCCTGCACCGCGGCCTCCTGCACCGACTCCTTGGTCAGCGACGCCATCTTGGTAATCGCGCCGTCGAGTTGATCGACCGACGCCTTCAGCGCGGGCGCCACCTTGCCGTCGAGCGGCTTGCTCAACTCGTCCTCGTACACATTCTGCGTGCTGCTGATGGCGATGGCGAGGTCGCGTCCGCACTCCATCGCGGCCGTATTCCCCGCGGCGCTCGCGGCGGTCATGGCGGTATTCACCCTGTCCATCAGCAACGCCAGCTGCGCGCCCACCGACCCGGCCGGAGACTTGTCCACCAACGCATGAGCAGGCGCTGCGAACGACAACACAACCACAACACCGGCGACGCACTTCGCAAAGCGCAACGCAAAAGAGTTTACGGAACCAGGATCGAGACGCACGGCGGAGCCTCTCAGAAAGTTAAATTTTGAAGACCTGCGCTGTGGGGCAGCGAATGAGCTTCCACTATAACGCAGCATCCGAAACCGGCAACACAGCCCGGTGCTCTGCACAAAACCAAGCGCCAACGGCGCGCCCTATACCAGCCCGGGGCGTAGCCCCGGGTTTCGTCGCGCCACAAACCCGAGCGCTGAAGGCGCGGCCTATAGATGCTTCGGCCCCACGGACAGCCCCGCCAACAATTCCGCCACCGTCCGCTGCAACACCGGGTGCTGCATCTCCGGCGCAATCTCCGCCAGCGGCGCCAGCACAAACTCCCGCTCCTGCATCGCAGGATGCGGCACGGTCAGCTCCGGCGTCTGCAAAACCTCATCCCCGTAGAGCAGCAAATCCAGGTCGATCACCCGCGGCCCCTTGGCCGGAGCCGACGCCCGGTCCCGCCCCATCTGGCGCTCAATTTCCAGCAATCCCCGCATCAATTCCAACGCCGGAAGTTCCGTCTCCAGCAGCGCCGCCGCATTCAGAAACCGCGGCTGGTCCACAAAACCCACCGGCTCTGTGTCATAAAAACTCGAAACAGAACTCACCCGCCCCAGCGCGCCCATCCGACGCAACGCCTCGCGAAGATTAGCCTCACGATCGCCAAACTCCGACGAAAGGTTCGACCCCAGCGCAACCGCAGCAGTTATCAATCAAGCACCCACCCAACCGGCAACGGTAACCTCGAAACTGGGACCTGCAAGCACCACCACCTCGACCCTCGACCCCTCAAACCTCGCTCCTCAACAGCCCCATTCACGCCTGCGAGGGGACCAACGCTCCCAGCCGCATCTTCGCCCTCTCCGGCTCGGCTTCCTCTTCATACCGGGTCGCCAGCACCCACGCCGACCTGTCCCGCATCAGCCGCTGCACCAGCGCGGTATGCATCGCGTGCCCGGCGCGTTCTGCCACGACGTTGCCCCATATCCGCCGCCCCGCCAGCGCCAGGTCGCCGATCAGGTCGAGCACCTTGTGCCGCACAAACTCATCCTGAAAACGCAGCGGCCCATTCTGCACC
>DASRLB010000106.1:0-5136 GCA_035648695.1 Acidobacteriaceae bacterium
GACGACTAGATTCGAACTAGCGACCTCACCCACCCCAAGGGTGCGCTCTACCAGGCTGAGCCACGTCCCGACTTGCTGCGGATGCGCCGGCCGCGAGGCCTGACGCTGGGGTTTTTGCTGCACCTTCAGTGTACACGACACCGCCCACACCTAATGCGTCGGCGCCACGAACTCCTTCGGCAAGTCGCCGCCCGCGCCGAAGAAAAACTCGTTCATCTGCTCCACCAGGAACTCCTGCGCCTCGCGCGTCCACGGCTGTAGGCGGTACTCGTTCAGCAGCATTTTCTGCCGCTCCACCCACTCGCCCCACGCCTTCTGGGACACGTTCTTATAAATCTTCTGTCCGAAATCGGAGTCGAACGGCGGCTCATCCAGCCCTTCCATCTCGGCCTTGTACTTCGTGCAGAAAACCATGTGCGCCATCGTCATTGCTCCTTGCAACCAGTTTACTCGAAGCTGGAAACTCCGCGGCTTTCTATAATCCTCTGGATGGCTTCTCCCTCGCCCAACCCGACGCCCGAACAGCAGATCGAAACCCTCCGCGAAGAGCTCCGCCACCACGAGCACCTCTACTACGTGCTCGACGCCCCCGTCTGGACCGACGCCCAATACGACGCCCGCGTCAACGAACTTCGCCGCCTCGAAGCCGAGCACCCCGGCCTCATCACTCCCGACTCACCCACGCAGCGCGTCGGCGGCAAACCCAAGGAAGGTTTCGCCAAAGTCGCACACTCGCGCCCCATGCTCTCGCTCGACAACGCCTACAACGAGGCCGAACTCCGCGCCTGGACCGACCGCGTCGCCGGCGGCCTCGCAAGCACGGAAGCCGTGCAGTACGTCTGCGAGTTGAAGCTCGACGGCCTCTCCCTCGCTCTGCAATACGGCCCGGGCCGCGGACATGAGGCTGTACTGCTCAGCGGCATCACGCGCGGCGACGGTAGTATCGGCGAAGACGTTACCTCCAACGTCCGCACCATCCGCAGCGTGCCTCTGCACATCAGCGCGAAAGCTCTGAAAGCAGCCGCACTCCCGCAACAGTTCGAAGTCCGGGGCGAAGTCGTGCTCCCGCAAAAGGCCTTCGAAAAAATGAACGAAGAGCGAGTCGCCGCCGGCATGGCTCCCGCGGCCAACCCGCGCAACGCCGCCGCCGGAACAATCCGCACGCTCGAACCCAACATCGTCGCTCAGCGCCGCCTCGAATTCTTCTCCTACTTCCTCCTGCGCTCCGGCGAAAACGCCGGCGACCCGCTCCTGCCCGCGCAGAGCACCGCCCTCGAAGCCCTAAAATCCGCCGGCTTCCTGGTCAATCCCCACGCCCGCACCGTCGACACCATCGACGCCGTGCTCGCCTTCATCGCCGATGCCGAGACCCTCCGCGACACCTTGCCCTACGAGATCGACGGCGTCGTCATCAAGGTGAACACAGTCGCGCAGCAGCGCCGCCTCGGCTTCACCGGCAAAGCGCCGCGCTGGGCGATCGCCTACAAGTTCCCCGCGCGCGCCGGCATCACGCAGCTTGAAGGAGTGCTCTTTCAGGTCGGTCGCACTGGAAAAGTCACGCCCGTCGCCGCGCTCGCGTCCATCTTTATCGGGGGCACAACTGTCAGCCGCGCCACGCTGCACAACGCCGACGAGATCGCCCGCCTCGGCGTCCGCATCGGCGACTTCGTCTCCGTCGAGCGCGGCGGCGACGTCATCCCCAAGATCACGGAAGTCGTCGAGGACGCCACACACCCGCGCGGCACGCAGGAAATCGCCTTCCCCACCATCTGCCCCGTCTGCAAAACCGAGCTGCAAAAAGTCGAAGACGAAGTCGACTGGCGTTGCGTCAACGACTCCTGCCCCGCCCGTCTGCGCGGCGAACTTCTCTTCTGGTCCGCGCGCAGTGTGATGAACATCGAAGGCCTTGGCAAGTCCATGGTCGCGCAACTCCTCGGCCAGAGCGCGTCTCTTCTCGGCGACGACGACGACACCGAAGCACTCTCCGAAATCGGCGAACCCGTCCCCGCCCGCGATCCGCTCGTCAAAACCATCGCCGACATCTACCGCCTAAAAAAAGAGCAGTTGCTCGACCTCGACCGCATCGGCGACAAGACCGCCGACGCCCTCCTCGCGCAAATCGCCCGCTCCAAAGACGCCGGCCTCTCTCGCGTCCTCATGGGCCTCGGCATCCGCTTCGTCGGCGAGCGCACCGCGCAACTCCTCGCGCAACAATTCGGCACCATCGACGCCCTCATCGCCGCCTCGATCGAAGACCTCACCGCCGTCAACGAAGTCGGCCCGCGCGTCGCCGAAGCCATCGTTGAGTTCTTCTCCATCGACAAGAACCGCCAGCTCATCGCCGACTTCAAGTCCCTCGGCCTCAACCTGCAGGCCGAAAAGAAAGTCATCGGAACCGCCCTCGCGGGCCTCACCTTCGTCCTCACCGGAACTCTCCCCACCCTCACCCGCGACGAAGCCAAGGCGCGCATCGAAGCCGCGGGTGGCAAAGTCTCCGGCTCGGTCTCAAAGAAAACCAGCTTCGTCGTCGCCGGCGAAGAAGCCGGCTCGAAGCTCGACAAAGCCATCCAGCTCGGTGTCAAGACGCTCGACGAAGCCGCTCTGCTCGGTATGCTGGATAACGGCACTGGCTTGTCGACGACCCAACCAATACTGGAAACTGGCAACTCGTAACTGGCAACTATAGACCGAAAAGCTGGCAGCCCGCAGCTCGAAGCCGGTAGCTGAAAAGACAACCCAAGCCAATCCACGGAGGAATATGACCTACGAACTCCGTCCCGCACTATGGGAAGACAATCCCTTCCTCGAAGCGTTGTACGCCGACGTGTACGGTAGTGAACTCGCCTCACTATCCCTGCCCGCACCCGCTCTGGCGCAACTCGTGGCCCTCCGATTCAAAGCGGAGCGAATGTCCCTCGCCGCGAAATTCCCCGACTCCGACCACTCCATCATCAGTGTGGGAAACACCGGCATCGGACACCTCCGGCTGAACGAAACGCCCACTGAAATTGAGCTGATCGACGTAGCCCTGCTGACCCCATTCCGCGACGCGGGCGTCGGCGCCAGCATCATCCAACAGTTGCAGGCTTACGCCGCCGAGCGCAGCCTTCCACTGCGTCTCTCGGTCGATCCGCAAAACGCGGCCACACGCCTATTCGACCGCCTCGGTTTCGTCACCATCGCCGCAAACACAGCCCGCGCCGACATGGAGTGGAACGCGCCGCCCTCTGTTTCCAATGAGAAATAGTTTCAATTCTCCCGCGCAAGATGTATAACGCTGCCGTGACCGAAATGCACAATCGCAAGCATCCGAAGCCGGCTCTGAAGTGTCTGGGCGTGCCTGTAGCCGCCATCTTTTCGCTCATCGCGACCGCCCAGCAGCCGTGGCAGCATCTCCAACTCCCAACCGCGGCCGCAGTCCATCAAGTCTGGCAATCCCCACCGCCCGAGTACGGCCCCGAGCCCTACTACGGCCTCAACGGCCCCGTGGATCAAGCCGTTATCGAGCGCGACCTCGACGCCATGCAGGCCCTCGGCTACACCGCCGTCACCGCCCAGGCCGGCTACGGCATGAACCAGCCCTACCTCTCCGAAGCCTACTTCAAACTCTTCCGCACCCTCGTCGAGCAGGCGAAAAAGCGCAACATGCGCGTCTGGATCGTCGACGACGCGGGCTACCCCAGCGGCTTCGCCGGCGGCAAATTCTCCGCGCTCAAACCCGACCTCCGCATGAAGGCG
Source organism: Acidobacteriaceae bacterium (assembly GCA_035648695.1). Taxonomy (GTDB): domain Bacteria; phylum Acidobacteriota; class Terriglobia; order Terriglobales; family Acidobacteriaceae; genus Granulicella. The sequence goes on from DASRLB010000106.1 coordinate 3,739, forward strand.
CTCGTCGTCGCGGAGCACATCCCAGTCACCGGCGGCGACCTCATCGCCCACGCCATCAAGCCCGAAACCGTCGCCGTCACAGCGATCAACCAGGCCGACGGCGCCACCATACAGGTCCCCATCGCCAACGCCGCGATCGCCTGGAAAGCCCCACCCGGCAGATGGACCGTCGTCATCGTCGAGCATCAGTTCAGCACCTCGCCCACCCGCTCCGACACCAACCCGAAGCGCGTCAAGGACGACACGCAGTCGCTCGAAGACTACCTCGACCCCGCCGCGACCGAGCAGTATCTCGCCTTCACTCACGCCCAATACAAAAAGTACATGGGCGACGAATTCGGCAAGACCATCATGGGCTTTCGCGGCGACGAGCCCGACTACTCCATCCGCGGCCTGCCCTGGACGCCGAAGTTCTTCGACCGCTTTCAGCAACTCAAGGGCTACGACATCCGCCCCTTCGTCGCCACCTTCATCAGCGCCGCCGGCCAAACCCCAACACCGCTCACCGACCGACAAAAGCGCGCCAAGGCCGACTATTACGACGTCTTCTCGCAAATGTTCCGCGACGGCTTCTTCAAAGTCCAGGGCGACTGGTGCGCCGCCAACCACCTCGAGTACCAGGTCCACCTCAACCACGAGGAGGCCGAACTCCAACTCGCCCGCAGCGAAGGCAGTTTCTTCCGCGCCATGCGTTTCGTCCAAGTCCCCGGCATCGACTCCATCTGGCACCAGATCTTCCCCGACACGATCTCCGACTTCCCGCGCCTCGCCTCTTCCGTTTCGCACGTCTACGGCAAGCCCCGCGCCTTCACCGAAAGCTTCGCCGCCTACCGCCCCGAGCCCACCCTCGCCGACGCGCGTTACATCCTCAATGAGCAGTCCGTGCGCGGCATCAACCTCGTCGAAACCATGTACTACCCCAGCAGCGCCACTCTCGGCGGCCACGGCCCCTCGCCCTACATGCGCGACCCCGCCTACCCGCAACTCCTCACCTACACGCGCCGCATGAGCTACCTGCTCTCCATGGGCCACCCCGCCGCCGAAGTCGCACTTTATCTCCCCACCAGCTCTCTCTGGCTCGGCGACGAAGCATCCGACACCGCCTTCGTCTCAACCGAACGACTGCTCTCCGAACACCAGATCGACTTCGACATCGTCAGCGAAGACGCTCTCGCGACCGACCTCAACGCCTCGCGCGGAACTCTCGAAACCCTCAGCGGCAATCGCTACAAAACCGTCATCCTCCCCAGCGCCGCAATCATCTCGCAGACCGCCCTCGACCGCCTCCACACCTTCGCGAACGACGGCGGCCGCGTGCTTTTCCTCGGACGCACGCCATCGCTCATCTCCGCCAAAACCATCCTCAACGCACGAGCAGCGACCGCAGCAGATTTCCCC
>DASRLB010000107.1:0-15273 GCA_035648695.1 Acidobacteriaceae bacterium
AGAGGCTACTCAAACTGTCCCACCGATGTAAGTTCCTTTTCATGCCCGAAATTGGGTACCCTTCAGAATTTCCTCAGTAAACTCCCTCCCCAAAGCCTCTTATGAGCCCGCTGGAAAGCGGGCTCAGAACATTTAAGCCGCATGACGCCGGTAGAATGGCCCTATGCGGGATTGGCTGGAGAGCGCCGAAGCGATCGGGGTGGTGGACGCGGCGCTGGCTGGGGTCGGCCTGACCCATGGGAAGCGCACGACCCGCACCGGGGCCTGGAAGGACGGCGAGCGCATCAGGCCGCCTCGCGGTCCCAACGCCGCGTCTGCGAAAGGCCGGGAAGCGGGCGCTCCCGGCGTGCTGAGCGTCCCGGCATGGGAAAAGCTTGCGTGGCTGCGTGCGGGCTTCAGTACACGCCAGGGTGGGGTATCCACGGCCTACGGCGACGGCGAACTCAATCTCGGCTGGACGAAGGAAGACGATCCGGCGATCGTCGCCCGGAATCGGCGGCGGTTTGTTCAAGCTGTTGTGGGCAAATCGAAGGTGGAGCTCGCGACGGTCCGCCAGTTTCATAGCGGGATGATCCGCATCATCGAAGAAAATCACGGCCCGCTGGTCAAACCCGACGGCAGGGCCGTTCTGCGTGGCGACGGCTTGACGACGGACGTCCCGGGAATCCTGCTTGGCGTGCAAACGGCGGACTGCATCCCGGTGCTGGTGGCCGACAAGCGCACCCGGGCGGTCGCAGCCTTCCACGCGGGCTGGCGTGGAACGCTGGCGCGGATCGTCGAGCGGGGAATTGGGACCATGCGCCTGCGCTACGGCTCGCGTCCCGAGGACCTGGTTGCGGCGGTGGGGCCGGGCATCGGTGCATGTTGCTATGCGGTGGGTGAAGAGGTCCGGTTCGAGTTTGAAAGCCAGTTTGCCTACGCGCCCGATTTGTTTACCGAGGTGTACGACTCCGATCCGGTGCGCGAGAAGTATCCGCTGCTGTTTCTAACCGCGCGGGCTCCGGGGCACTCGAACATCGGGCCGCAGATCCATATCGACTTGTGGGAAGCGAACCGGCGGCAGTTGCTGGACGCGGGCGTGCCGACGAAGAACATCACCGTCACCGGGGAATGCAGCGGCTGCGCGCACGGCAAGAACGGCCAGCGCCGCTACTTCTCGCACCGCATGGAGCACGGGTATACGGGCCGAATGATGGCCGTTATCGGCGTTGCCGGCCGCTGACGGTTCCGGCTATCCGAACCGACAACAGAGGAAAGATAGCTGCGGAAGATCAGGCTGCGGCGGTTGCCGATGGCCGATTGTGCTTCTGTGCGCGACCGTCAATCACTTTTTTTTATTTTGTTTTAAGTCTGCCAGGCGCAAACTGGCCGATTTTCGCTCTCATTCCCGGTCTTAAATGGTTCCTTCGGTGCATACAGGGTAATGCGACACAATTGCTTGTCGCGGCAGGCACGTCCATAACGACGGCGAAAGATACTCGACGCCGAACCCCGATGCCTGCTGATGAATCGCGCCGATAAGAAGAATCCATTCTCACAGTCTGTTCGCGAGCGATTACGACGGTATCTGGGAGTAACCTCCACTCCCCATTTTTCGACCAGCATAGTGGTTACTTTGGTGGTTACCTCAGTCCGCCGAGGTAACTGGTTAGCGGAACCATTGATTTAACTATGCTCCGGAATCTCCATGCATACTTCAGAAAGCAAAGACAACAATTTCGCAATCGCACAACAGATGTGAGGCGAGGGAGTTTTCTAAAGCGGAGGGACGAGGACTTCCGCGAAAGCTGGAAGTTTGTTCTTAGTAGTCCTCCAGAGTAAATAGAGCGCAGAGCCTAGGAGAAATACCGTGAAGAAGATCATATCCGCACTTTTTATCGCTGCCAGCATGGCAGTGGTTGCGCTACCCGCATCGGCCGACTCAACCTATACCTTGCAGTTGACCGGGGTCGGTGGAGCAAACACCGACAATATCTACGTTTACCCCTACTATTTCTCGGTCACTGGCGGCCCTGCAAACAATGCCAATGATGGAACGAACATTGCGATGATGTGCATCGACTTCACCCGCGACATCTCGCAACAGGAAATCTGGAATGCAACCCTGGTGCCCATTACCGCCTCGGAGAATGATAACGAAACCCCCGTGGCCACCCAGGCCGACCTTGAAGAATTGGCGCGCATCGATGCGGCAATCAAAGCTTGGACGCCCGCCGACCCGAACAGCATCAGCGAATACCAGTTTGCCGCATGGAGCATACTTTCAGACGTCAGTGCCTACAGCGGCTTTGACAAAAAAGCGCAGGCCATCGCTAAAGAAGCCAAGGACGACGTTGCCGCCGGTTACGCTTTCGATTATTCGGACTACAGCTACTTTGACCCGATCGCCGGCAGCAACACCAACCCCTCGGGTGGCAGCGATCCGCAGCGCTTCCTGGTCTATACAGGCACTCCTACTTCGAACTTCGGTCCCGGCCTGGTTCCTACACCGGAACCTTCCAGCCTGATGCTGCTTGGCACCGGCCTACTCGGTGTGGCGTCGGTCGCCCGCCGCCGGCTTCTCAAGGCGTAGTCGTTCAACCGCGTTTCTCCTGGGCCCCTGTAGTTTGTGCTGTACCTCTTGATCGACGAAGCCGGAAGTCAAAATTGACTTCCGGCTTCGTCGTTTAAGCTGTCGAGCGCACCGCTGCCGTAGCTTTATACCGAGCGGGCGCGCGATTGGAGATAGCTGGATAGAACACAATTGACTCCAAATCATTCGGCACATTCAACTGGTTACTTTAGTAGTTACACTTGCACGCTTGAGTAACTGCTAAATGGAAACCATTGATTTTCCCATAATTCCGAGTTTCCGTGCATACTTGGTTCCAAGCAAAGAGAGCAAGTTCGTTAGCACGCCAATAAGTAGATGTGAGGCGAAGGCGTTTTCTAAAGCGGAGGAACGAGGACTTCCGCGAAGCCGCAAGTTTTGTTCTTGAGCAGTCCTCCTGAAGCAAATAGAACGCGGAGCCTAGGAGAAATATCGTGAAAAAAATCGCAACAGCACTTTTTCTATTCATCAGCATGGCAGTGATGGCATTGCCGGCCTCGGCTGATACGGTCAAGCTGGAACTGACTGGCGGCGGCACGGTTGTCGATGGGGTCTACACCTTCCCGTACCTCTTCACTGTCACCGACGGGACCACAGCTACCCCCAACGTCAAGTTGATGTGCATTGATTTCAACCGTGAGATCGGGTTCTATGAAACCTGGGACGCGACCAAGGTGGGCATTGAGGATGCGCCGCCGCAGCCCGACCTTCCTCCTGCCAGCGCCTTTCAGCTTGAGGAACTGGCTCGCATCTATGTCGAAATGACAAGCGCCAACCCCACGTATCAGGAATTCGAGTACCAGTATGCCGCATGGAGCATCATCGTTCCGAGCGACGTCACGCTGGCCAAATATCAGGACGGCTATGATCAGCACGCGAAGGACATCGCCGCGCAGGCAAACGCCGACACCCTCGCCGATACGCCCTTCGGTTATTCGTATTCGGACTTTAGCTACTATGATCCCAACCCCGGCACGGAGAGCACAGGCCAGCCCGCGCAAAGGTTCCTGTTCTATAGCGGTCCAAACCCTAGTCCCAGCGGTGGCCCAGGCCCACCCACGGTTCCCGAGCCCTCCAGCCTCATGCTGCTTGGCACCGGTGTACTCGGCCTTGCCGGCCTAGCTCGCCGCCGGTTTGTCAAAGCGTAATCGTTCCACCGTGTTTCTCCTTGGGCCCCTGTAACTCTGCGCTACCTCTTGATCGACGGTGCCGGAAGTCAAACTGACTTCCGGCTTCGTCGTTTAAGCGCGGGATCGGCAATCGCCTCGGGGGGTCTGGCGCGGTGCTCTTTTTGTTGGAGGGGTTTGCATATCTGCGCCAAACCTCAAGGCCATCTATACAAAATTCCGGAAGGCCTGGGCTTCCAATCCGGCCGTAAAGCCGCCGCCGCGACATCGGCTTTAGAGCTTGATGACGAAGTCGCACAATCGGTATGCGACGGCTTCCAGGTATCGCATCAATCCCTCAAAGGCAACGCGGCCTTTAGAGCACAGTTCGCGATGGTGTATAGCAGCTACACAGGAGACATGTCCCTGGGGCTGAAGCCCGAATCTTCGGGAAGGGTGAATGTCGGGGATAAATCCCCGACCTATCTCAGAAACAAGAGCAACGGAAGAAGCAGATCCCCTTCGGGGATGACAAACCAGAAGGGCAAGAGCAACAGAAGAAGCAGGTTCCCTTCGGGGATGACAAACCAGAAGGGCAAGAGCAACAGAAGAAGCAGGTCCCCTTCGAGGATGACAAACCAGAAGAGCAAGAGCAACAGAAGAAGCAGATTCCCTTCGGGGATGACAAACAGAAGAGCAACTGCAAGAGCAAGAGCTTGCAGGCCAGACTCTACACCTAAGCAAACATCGCGCCTAACTAAGTCTTGCACAGCGTTTCGGACAACGTATCGCGGTGGTCGGCGAGCAGTTGATCCATGGTCCCGAGGCTGTAGTTGTAGACGAAAAAGCCGATCGCGGCCAGCACCAGCGCCGCCGGCGGCATGATCCAGGGCCTATGCAGGAAGTGGCCGACGGCATAGATGGCCGCGCCGACTCCGGCCGCGACCAGCATGACGCCGATGCTGATGAAGGCGTTCAACTGCGAGGTCTGGTTTTTCGCCATTTTGGCGATGTCGACCTTCTTCGGCGAGGTCACCGAGCGGTTGTTGCCGATGGCCAATGAGACGAACATCGTAAACGCCGCCCACAACACCACCGAAAGGACGATCAACGCCGACGGGGGCTTGCCGATAAACGTAATCGCGCAGAAAACGGCGACAATTTCGACCGCCGCCAGACCCACGTTCATCAGGTTCTTGGCGATGAAGACGTCGCGCATTTTCACCGGCGCCAGGAAGAAGAACTGTATGCCCGCCGCTTCCAGACCCAGCGAGTTGTAGGCCAGCGGCGCGACGCCCATCAGGGTATACGCGACCGCGGAAGCGAACAGCAGGTCGGCGCTCACACGTCCGACTTTCAGGTTGGCAAACAACACAACCATGATGAGCGGGGCCACCAGCGCATAAAAGATTCCCGTATTGCGGCGCAGCGTGAGGAACTCCTTGGCCAGCACCGCGGCGACGGTTGGAGGCGGCGAGAAGTGCAGCGACGAAGACGCCCCCGTAGCCGCAACCGCAGGCACCGCCGTGCCGACGGCGATGTGCTTTCTCGCTGGAGTCTTGGCGACCGCATTGGCGACGTCGCTCAGGTTCTCGCCGCGAAACTCCTTGTAGAGCCGCGCCGCGAATATGACGAAGAACAGCGCGGTGAAAACCAGCACGCCGAGAACTTCGGCGGCGAAGATTCCGGCATGTCCGGCGTGCGCGGCAACGATGGAGTTGGCGGTAAGGCCCGGCGGCAGCAGCGCAAGCAACGGCTCCACGCGGTGATAGTAGCCGGTCGCGGCAGCCAGGCGAGTGGCGGTGAGCGCCTGCGCGTGCTTATGGCCGCTGTGGAAGCCGGGGTTGAACGTGAAGTTCAGATACTGCGCGCCCATGCCGAAGGTGAAGATCAGCGCGGTGAAGACCTCGCGCGCGCGGCGGGTAGAAAGCCAGCGGTCGACCCAGATAAACAGCATCCGGGTAAAGAAGATGTTGACCAGCGCGTAAGCTCCCATCGTGACAAACGCATAGAGCCAGATGCGCGGCTCGACGACCGTGATGCCGATGGCCATGCAGAGGGACATCAGCGTGGTGACGGCGTTGGCCGGGGAGATGAGCCCGAAGAAGACGCGTACCGCCGCATAGCCGCGGAAGTTCAGCGGAAAGCGGATGAGTTGCGTGGGGTCGAACGTGGTGCCGGGCTGGCCGAGCTGGATGCTGGTGAGCTGCGCGAGCAGGAAGATCGCCCAGAGGATGATGACGAGGTACTGGAACTCTCCCTGGTGGACGAAGTATCCGGCGAGGACCCCGGCACCCACTGCCGGCCCGATAATCATCAACCCGAACAGCGGAACCATGATGACCGTGGCGACCAGGTCTCCCATGCCGCCTTTGCGGCGGAGGCTGTTGCGGAAGATGCGCCAACGGAGGTTGGCGATGGCGCCGAACTGCGCGCGGGTCTGGTCCTGGGTCCAGCGCTTCTGCTCGCCAACCGGGCGATGGATGTTGTTGCCTACTTCAGCCATGACAGCTCCTGCTCGGGGTTGGTGACGCCGGTCTCGCTGCCTACGGTGGCGAGGAAGATTTCCTCCAGCGTGAGCTTGCTGTGCGGTTCGCCGCCGGCGTCGGGGGCGAGCCGCGCCTGCACACCCGTCCGCAATTCATCCAGCGAGCCGTTTGCGACGATGTGGCCGCGATGGATGATCGCGATATGCGTGCATAGGCGCTCGACGATTTCGAGTACATGCGAGGTCAGGAAGATCGTCGCTCCGCGCGCGATCATGCCCTGCAGCATGGCCTTCAGGGTGCCGGCGGCGATGGCGTCGACGCCCTCGAAGGGTTCGTCGAGGAACAGCACTTTGGGGTTGTGAATGACGGCGGCCGCCAGCGCGAGCTTCTTGCCCATGCCGTGCGAGAAGTCGGTGATGAGCTTCTTTTGCTCATTCGCCAGGCCCATGAATTCCAACAGCTCTTCGGCGCGCTGCCGGGTGGTGGGCTTGTCGAGGCCGTACATGCGGCCGACAAAGTTCAGGTACTCGGAGGCGGTGAGGCGGCCGAACAGGGCCATGCCTTCGGGGACGACACCGATGTTGCGCTTCACCTCGACCGGGTTGCGGACCAGGTCCTCGCCGAGGATGCTGACGGTCCCGGCGGTGGGCGCGAGCAGGCCGGTGAGCATCTTGATGGTGGTCGACTTGCCCGCGCCATTGGGCCCGAGGAAGCCGAAAAACTGGCCGGGCTCAACGGCGAGGTCGATGTGGTCTACGGCCGTGAAGCCGCCGTCGAAGGTGCGCGTAAGGGATTGGGCAGCGATCGCTGGGGTCATGTTGCATTTGAGTTTACGTCAGACGGCGCCGGGGTGAGGACCGCCAGCGGCGCGCGGTCGCTACGCCTCGGCGAGGTTGTCTTCGCGGGCCCGCAGCTCCTCAAAATTTTCACGGATAGTCTGGTAGCACTCGCAGGCACACTGTTCGAGGCTTTTGCGGTCCGTGAGTTCGATCCGCCCCTTGCGCGTGCGGATCGCGCCGGCCTGCTCCAACTCGCCGAGGACCGTGGTCAGCGAGGTGCGGGAGCAGCCGAGAAGCGCGGACATGAACTCGTGGGTAATCACAAACTCGCTGCCGGATGTGCGGTCGAGGGCCACCAGCAGCCAACGCGCCGAGCGCTGGGCCAGTGAGTGCAGGGTGTTGCACGCGCCCGTCCGCAGGCTGCTGATGAGCAGAGCGTGGGCGTATTCGCTGAGCAGGTCGTGGAAGATTCCGTTCTGGCGGATCTCTTCCTCCACATACTTTGCGGCGATCTTGTGTGCGGTGCCGGGGACGGCGACCATCGTCTGGCAGGGCATGGTCGGCGTTCCCAGGCTGGCGGAAACCCACGACGCTCCTTCGTGGCCGACCGTGGCGGACTCGACCGTGCGGCCATCCTTCATGATCGTCAACATGCAGAGGACGGCGGTGCTGGGAAAGTAAATGTGGGAGATACGGTCTCCGGCTTGATACAGGACTTCTTCGGCGCGCAGGGCCACGGGCTTCAAATGAGGACGAAGACGCTGTATGCCCTCGGGATTGAGGCGCTGCAACAGATCGTTGCCGTCGACGTTGAAGGAAGGCGGAGGCCCGGGTTGGTAGTCTCGCGACATGCAATCAGATTAATCCCAGATCGTAGCGCTGCGATTCGGCAGTGTAACTTTCCATTTGCTGGCTCAGTTGCGAGTCGACTTCGTCGGCGATGGTCATGACGCCGATCAGCAGGATGCTGAAATCGATGTTCATGAGGTTCTCCTGCAAGGTGCGAAAGATGTTGACCTGCAACATGCGAGACTCTTCCACGACCATCGCGGCGGTGTAGCCCTGCTTGCGGCGAAGGATTCCGTGCGCGCGGGCCGAGGCGGAGACCAGGTCCTTGCTGCCGAGCGCGGCCGACGAGCGCAGACGGTTTACGAGCTCGACAAAGAGCTGGGGAAGGTGGGCGCTGCGCAACTCGGAGGTCAAGGGAACGGATTTCAGCTTGTCTTTGGCTTCGATGTCGCGGAGCCAGTCCAGGATGGTGTGGTCGGTAGTGCGCTCGAGGATGGTTGCCACGCTTTCGACCACGCGGGAACGCGGCGCTCCCTGCGCCACCCGCTGCTTGATCGCAGCGATGAGGGCGGGAATGTCCATGGGTTTGACGAGTATTTCGTCGGCCTGGAGCAGGATTGCGTGCGACGCGGCGGTCATCTCCGGAAACGCGCTGAGCAGCATGGTGACGGCCTTCGGGTTGGCGTGGCGCATGGCGCTGACCACGGTGAGACCGTCGCCGGCGCCGGGCATGTGCAGGTCGCTGAGCAAGGCGTCGAACGGTTGCGAGCTGATTTGACGAAGGGCGTCGGCGACCGTGTTGGCCGTGGTTACGTCGAACTCATGCATCGTCAGGATGGCGGAGAGACTTTGAAGAAGCGCTTTCTCGTCATCGACCAGCAATATCTTGGTGTTGGCCACGGGGAACCTCCTGGGGCCGGGAAACGCAAGGCCGCGCAAGCAGCGACAGGCAACGCTTGCTGTGTGTTAGATAGAGAACATAACACAATGGATGCCTATATGTTGCGTAGAGTACAGACTGAGTTCCGGACCTGCGGTAAAACAAAACAGGCTACGGCAGAACGCTCGCCTCTCTCTGAAAGGGACGGGCGTCGATAAGGGATGTGGGCATGTCTTTCAACCACGATGAGGTAAACCGCAAACTTGGCATCGGTCTCCAGATCGAAATATTGGAGCGATCTCTGGTCGAGAATGAAGACTCATGGAAAGCATCGGGCTTAGGTGGGATCGCGAACACCTTAGCCGACAGCATCCGGCGGGATATTGCTGAAAGAGAAGAGCTGCTCGCTCAAGATTCAATCTGACCTACTTCGTACACACGAAAAACCGCCGGCGAATTTCCGGCGGCCTTTCGCTGCTGCGAACGATTGCCGTTTAGTGGGTTGCGGCGTCGACGAGGTCGATCGTATCCGCAATGATGCGCGTCGTCGGGTTATAGGCAACGACGTAGCCATTGGAGTAGCCGTAGCGGTATCCCGCCGGCGGCGCCGGCATGCCTCTGCGATAGGAGCTGGGTACGGGCTGGAAGTGGACATTGTCGGGAGCGCGCTGGCCACGTTCAAACTGCTGGCGGCCTTCGGGATGAGAATGGTAACGGTTGACGTCGCCCTTATAGTGCGATTGCAACTGTTGCCTGTCCTGATCGCGGAAATGGAAGTTGCTGCCACGGTCGGACTCATGGTCGGACTGGGGCGACTTGTGGTCGTTATGCACCTGCCGCGCGCAGGCGGTCCCAATTCCAACTGCCGCGGCGAGAATCGGCACCATTGCCAACCGGATAAACTTACTTGCAAAAACTGATCTTGCCATTGCGTACACCTCCAAGACATCAACGAGTGAGATGCGGATTTGCGTTGTCGCGCGGTTACCAAAGCGCCGATTTCCCGGCTATGCGCAGTTCGGCGCGTTGGATAACTTCAGCTGCGGCGCAGCATTGCCCCAGACGGTGCCGGAACCCTCCAGCTTTGTCCTGCTGGGCAGCGGTCTGCTGTTTGCCGCAGCCGCGTTTCGGCGTGGAGTGCGACGGAGCTGACTAAAGCATTTCTTTAAGGCACTTTGCGCGAAACAGGCGGGAGGGCGCCCGGTGCGGGGCCAACCAGCCGATGACTGTCTGCACCTCTATAGTCCCGATGTGCCCCGGCGATATACGCGCTCCTCCCCTCCAACCGAACGAACTATAATAGACATCAGACTTATGCTGATCACCACGGCCCAACTGCACAAAGAAAACATCACCCTCGACGAAAACCTCCCCGAAGGCGCAATCGAGTACACCGCCGACATCCGCCAGACCGGCCCCTTGTCCGTCAAGGGCAAAGCCGAGCTTCTCGAAGAACATCGCGGCCACGGAGACATCGTCGACGACATCCGCCTGCGCGCCAGGTTCGCCGGCAACTTCGAACTCCTCTGCGCCCGCTGCCTCGAGCCTGTCAAAGAGGAGCTCAAGGGCGAGTTCGACCTCATCTTCCGTCCCGAAGCGGCCGACGCCGAGGCTGGCGAGCGCGCAATTACGGAAGAGGAAACCGAAATCGGGTATTATGGAAAGGGCGGCCTTTTGTTGGAGGATGCCATTCGGGAACAGGTGCTTCTGGCCCTGCCCGGAAGGTCTCTCTGCAAAGACGACTGCCAGGGACTTTGCCCGCACTGCGGCGCGAATCGCAATAGCACACCGTGCCACTGCGAGGAAAGCCACACCGATCCGCGCTGGAATGCGCTGGCCGGACTGGCGGAAAAAGCTTCAGCCGAACACAAGGCCTGACGCTCTGAACTTAAGAAGATTTTGTTGAAAGATTTTTGGCTCATGTTCGCGCGTCTGCGCACAATGACCTGAGCCGATGCGAGAGGAACTACCATGCCGAATCCGAAGCGCCGCCACTCCAAGCAGCGCACCGCCAAACGCCGCAGCCACGACTTTCTCACCCCGACCGGAACTTCGCTTTGCCCCAAGTGCGGCGAGCGCAAGCAGTCCCATCGCGTCTGCAAGAAGTGCGGCGAGTACAAGGGCCGCGCCGTTGTGGAAGCCAAAGACGCTGTCTAAGCTGACAGCATTCTGCTAATTTTGTATCCCTGATGCCAATCGATATCGTTCTCGACGCCATGGGATCCGACAAGGCTCCGGACCCCGAAGTGCGGGGTGCGGTCTTTGCTGCGCGCTCGCTCGACGTGCGCGTGCATCTCGTCGGCCCCGAGGAAACCCTGCGCCCCAAGCTGCGTGCCGCGCTGAAGCAACACGGCGGACGCGACCGCCTGCCTGTCTTCATCGTCCAGGCCAGCGAGTGGATCAGCATGGAAGACAAAGCCGCCCTCGCCGTCCGTTCCAAGCGCGACTCGTCCATGCGAGTTGGCCTCAAGATGGTCCGCGAAGGTCGCGCCGGGGGCTTTGTCACCGCCGGCAACACCGGCGCCGCGATGGCCACCGCCAAGATGGTGCTTGGTTCACTCTCCGGCATCGACCGCCCCGCGCTGGCGACGGCGTTTCCGACCTCCGGCGGCTCCCCCTGCGTGCTGCTCGATGTAGGTGCGAACGTCGATTGCGACCCCGAAAATCTTCGCCAGTTCGCGGTCATGGGCCACGTCTACTCGAAGAATGTTCTGCACATCCCGAGACCGCGCATCGGCCTGCTCTCCAACGGCGAAGAAGACGGCAAAGGCGACACACTGGTCCGCAACACTTTGCCCGTCCTGCGCGAGTTGGCCGCGGAGCTGAACCTTAACTTCATCGGCAACGTAGAAGGCCGCGACATCTTCAACTGCCACGCCGATGTGATTGTCTGCGACGGCTTCGTCGGCAACGTGGCGCTGAAGACCTGCGAAGGCACCGCCAAAATGCTGAGCATCATCCTGAAGGAAAGCCTGAAGTCGACCATGACCTCTCAGGTCGGCGCGCTGCTCTCGCGCAAGGCGTTCATGGCGTTCAAGAAGCGCCTCGACTACTCCGAGTACGGCGGCGCGCAGTTGCTGGGCGTCCGCGGCCCGGTGATCGTCGGCCACGGCTCTTCCAACGAGCGCGCCATCATGAACTGCATCCGCGTCGCCGCCGAGTTCGCGGAGGCCGAAGTCGGGTCGGGAATCGAAACGCTGCTGGCCAAGCACTAAGCAAATCGCTTGGACTACTATCGTGTGAGCGTGAGGAAGCGTTAGCGCGTACTGAGTCTTGTCGCCTGCTTTTGGAGGGAAACACAATGGCATCGAACAAGTATCTCGATCCGCCGCCCGCCGCGGCCAAAGACAAGGCCGCATTCGAATTGCTGCGGGTTTGGGTCGCTGAACAGGGACAGCATGTGAGCCTGCGCTCCGGCACCTGGGAAGATCCGTTTGCGTGGGGGATTGTCCTGGCCGACCTCGCACGTCACATCGTCAACGCCGAGGCGATGCACCGCAAGGGTCTCGACGAGGAAGCATTCCTCGAACGCATGTTGGAAGGTTTTCACGCTGAAATCGAATCGCCCACGGACGAACCCGAGGGCGAGATCATGCAATAACCCACGCCCCATCAGGCGAAGTGAGCGACGCGCTCCAACTCTTCCTGAATGCTTTCCACCGTTGAGCCGAAGCCTTCGATCTTGGTCGCGACGCCGCGGGCCTCAGCGGTAGAAATCCCATAACCGCGGCCGCTGAGAAAGCTGGTCACAAGTTCGGCTGCCTGGAACGAATCGACTCCGGATTGCAGCAGGTCGCTGCGCAATGTAGAGAGATCGCTCCCCGTAAACTTTTCAATGCCGTGCGCGATGTCGGTAGGAATTTCCATGTCCGCATCTTGGGTATTTTGGGGCCCTTTATCGACTAATTCATTCATCCTGTAGCCTCTTCAGCGCCAAACGCACTGTCCTGAGTTAGATAAGCATTCGTTCCAAGAGGTTGTAGTAGAGCACACATTGCTTCCCGTTGCGCGCGGGGAAGCTGCTTCGTCAATGCACATCACGTTACGATAGTTGTATGTCGTCTTCTTCTCCTACTCCGCGCGTGCTGGATGGCATCGCCATCGCGAACGACATCAAGGCGGAAGTTGCGCTCGAAGTCGCAGCAGCCCGCAAAGCAGGCTACACTCCAGGCCTTGCCGTCGTGCTGGTCGGCGAAGTCCCGGCTTCGCAAATTTATGTGCGCAGCAAGGTAAAGACCTGCGCGGAGCTCGGCATTTACTCCGAGATGATTACGCCGCCCGACAGCATAACGACCGACGAGTTGCTGGCAATCGTTGCAAGCCTCAACGCCCGCGACGACATCGACGGCATCCTCATCCAGCTTCCTCTGCCCGCGCATGTGGATACGCCACGATTGCTCGACTCCGTCACACCAGAGAAGGATGTGGATGGGTTTCATCCGGTGAACGTGGGTCGGCTGTTGAGCGGAACCGGCGGCGACGACCTGCTCGCGCCGTGTACACCTGCGGGAATCATGCAGATCCTTCGCCGCAGCGACATCCCCATCTCGGGTCGGAATGCAGTCGTCATCGGACGCTCCAACATCGTCGGCAAGCCAATTGCCGCGATGCTCATCAACGCATCCGCGACGGTCACGGTCTGCCACTCCAGGACGCACGATCTCGCAACCATCACGCGAGCGGCTGACATTCTGGTAGCAGCCATTGGCCGCCCCGGCTTCGTCACCCGCGACATGGTCCGTCCCGGAGCGACGCTGATCGATGTCGGCATCAACCGCATTACAGGCGAGGCGGAACTGGAGCAGTTCTTCCCCGGCGACGCCGCGCGGCGAGCGACATTCACGAAGCGTGGATCGACTGTTGTGGGCGACATCGATCCAGCGGCGTTCGCGGTCGGTGGAGCGTTCACGCCGGTCCCTGGAGGGGTCGGCGCGCTTACCATTGCGATGCTGATGAAGAATACGTTGACCGCCGCGCGCGTCCGCCGTGGGAGAAAGTAGCCGCAATGCTTCGTGTCGGACTGACAGGCGATCTCGGCAGCGGCAAGTCCACGGTCGCGCGGATGCTCGCGGAACGCGGAGTGGTAGTCTTCTCCTCCGACGCAATGGGTCGCGCGATGATGCAGCCCGGCGAGCCGGTTTACGAAGCGGTCGTCGAGAAGTTCGGCCCCGGTGTCGTGCTGGCCGACGGCTCGCTCGACCGTCATGAACTCTCGCGAATAGCGTTTGCAGACAAGCGCATCGAGGAGCTGAACGCCATCGTGCATCCAGCAGTGATCGCCGAGCAACAACGTCTCATCGCCGATCTTGCAGTGTCGCAGCCGCAGGCGATTGTGGTCGTCGAGTCGGCGCTGATCTTCTCCACCAAACACAACGTCGAGGGCCAGCGCTGGAGCGACCGCTTCGACGAAATCCTCCTCGTCACAGCGCCCGAGAACGTCAAGATCGCGCGCTTCATCGAGCGAGCTTCCGCTGGCCGCGAACTCAGCCCCGAAGGACTTGCCGCGCTGACGGCCGACGCGTATCGCCGCCTCAAAGAGCAGCGCGCCGGGAAAGCGCATGAGCAGGACTGCATCATCATTCGCAACAGTGGCGATATTGCGGCACTGGAAGCGCGGGTCACCGACGTCTGGCGGGCATTGCAAAGGATGGCCAGCCGTAGCCGCGAGGGTGTATCTTGAGTTCAAGACCATGAACTTTTCGATCGAATTCGAACGCGAAAACGACGGCCGCTGGATCGCGGAAATACCTCAGCTTCCGGGGGTGATGGTTTATGGCGCAACCAGGGATGAAGCCCAGTCCCGGGTCGAAGCCCTCGCGTTACGCGTGCTGGCAGACCAAATCGAAGACAGCGCCCTTCAAGTCGAGAGTATTTCGTTCGCAGCCGCATGACTGAGTGGCCTTCGACCAAAGCGGCAAAGGTCTACCGAGCACTTGTCAGGCGCGGTTGGTATGTCGCGGGCCAGGGTAGCGGCTCTCATCGTCATCTGCGCCATCCCGATTATCCCGGCACTTACACATGGGCGTTCCACGACGGCGAGGAAATCGGGCCAACGATGCTCAGCCGTATTGCAAAGCGGACCGGTCTGATGCCGGACGACCTGTAGAACCGCTAAAATCTAGCCATACGCGCTGCCGGCGCGTCTAGGGTCATTGATGAAACTGCGTCCTGTTATCCTCGTTCTCCTGATTCTCCTGGGCTTCTATTACGTTTCCACGCGGCTGATGCCGAGCGGCGCGCTCGCCGGGCTGGTACACCGCGCCACGGTCGATGGGACGACGCAGTCGACCGTCAGCGGCCCGCTGGGAAACTTCGCTCTGACCGAAGCCTCTGCCGCGCCATCCTTCGACACCGAAGAGCAGCAGAATATCGCGGTCTACAAGCGCGCCCTTCCATCGGTGGTCAATATTACGAGCACCGCGATGGCGCGGGACTTCTTCTATCAGCCTGTGCCTGTGCAGGGCCAGGGTTCGGGCTTCATCCTCGATAAGGAAGGCCACATCCTCACCAACAACCACGTCATCGACAACGCGCAGACCGTCGAGGTCACGCTCTCGGACAAGAAGAAGTACAAGGCGACCGTTGTCGGCGTCGACCGCAACCACGACCTCGCCCTGTTGCAGATCAAGGACGCAGCCAA
>DASRLB010000108.1:0-22167 GCA_035648695.1 Acidobacteriaceae bacterium
CTCCGAACACCAATAACAATCCCGCTTCGACAACCAGCGGCACGGCATAGGCTCCGTGGCGATTTCTCCGGCGGCCCCAGTTCACCAGCATCGCTGTCAGGGCCGCGCCGGCCACAAAGGACACCAGCGCTCCTGCCCCCGCCAACAGCAGCGCGCCGTTCCCCAGCGCCAGGTTGTCCGACATCCCGGACACCACTCCCGACATGTGCGACGTGTACCGCCGGAACGCGAGGTACCCGCCCGCATCCGCCGCTCCAGCCACAAACGCCAGAAAGAACGCCAAGTCGCGATTCGCGGCCTGCGTGCGCTCCTTCCCGGTCAGTCGTCGAAGATAGTGCAGCGGCATCGCGTCCCCATCACATTATCCGCCCGCCCTTCTGCGCTAAACTTGAACCTGCGCAATGACCTGGACAAGTGCATTCGGAAAAGGCAGCGGCTGGCTGCTGCAGAAGATCGTCAACGGCCTCGCGCTGTCGAAGATTTCGCCCAACACGCTCACCTTCATCGGCCTGCTGATCAACATTCTCGCGGCGTTCTTCTTCGGCTACGCACGGCCTGAAAACCATGTGCGCATGTTCGTTTACGCCGGCCTGGTCATCATCGGCGCAGGCCTGTTCGACATGGTCGACGGTCGCGTTGCCCGCCAGACCAACCAGGTCTCGGTCTTCGGCGCGTTCTTCGATTCGGTCCTCGACCGCTACTCGGATGTGGCCCTGTTCTTCGGCCTGTTGGTCTTCTATGCCCGCGGCAACCGCTTCTTTTACGTGGTGCTGGCGGCCTTTTGCATGACGGCGTCGGTGATGGTCAGCTATACTCGCGCCCGCGCCGAAGCGCTCATCGGGTCGTGCAAGGTCGGCTTCATGGAGCGGCCGGAGCGCATTGTGCTCATCATCCTGGGCGCACTGTTCAACCGCTGGGGAGCGATGGCTCCGGCGCTGTGGGTGCTGGCGGTTATGTCGACGATTACGGTGATCCACCGGATTCGTTATACGTACCTCGAAACCGAACGGCGGAAGCTCGCAGGAGTTTGAGTGCATACTCTTTAAGACTGGGGGTTGGAAGATGCAGGGTAGCAGCGCTCCAATGTACGGCCTGATGCTCGAATTCCCCTGTGCTAATCCCTTTAAAACTGTAGAAGTTTTGCGTCGATACGTCCCGCTGGATTCAATCAGGCGATTGCTCTCACCGAGAGAACCGTACCCTACACGTTACCTCTCAAATATCCACTTGATACGGCTCGTTTCATGGCTAGTCAGTTTCAAGCTGCCGGTGGAATCGTGCACATTCTTACGGATTTTGGACATGGGGTCTCCGCTCAACCAGTGAACCAACCGGTAGTTGCGGGGTCTGCTCAACAAGTTTTCAATTCGCCCGCGATACCCGCAAGACCTCGATCTAGAAAAGGAGTTGTAATATTCTTCTTATGTCTTGGCATGTTCGTGCTTATTGTAATCGGCCTGGTTTCCGGAGGCACAACGAACTCGACGCCATCTGAAGAAGCGAGCAGTTCAACTCAGCCGGTAGCCCCTATAGATCCGCAGCCTTTGGCTAGCACAGCCAATTCAACGCAATCTGGGGACGTGAGCAGCTCAACTCAGCCAGCAGCTCCTATAAATCCGCCACCCTTGGCTGTCACAGCAAGACAATTGGGCCAAGACTACGAGCAAAATGAGATTGCTGCAGATGCAATATATAAAGGCAAACGTCTTGCCGTGACAGGCTCTGTCGTAAGTATCAATAAGGATTTCATGGACGACCCATACTTGATTTTGGCGAGCACCAACATATTTCTGGGCGTTCACGCAGACCTCAAACCCGAAGAGGCATCAACTGCTGCTTCTCTAACAAGAGGAAGCACAATAAGTTTGGTTTGCACAGGGGGCGGCATGGTTGTCGGTAGCCCGATCCTTCGCGACTGCATCTTTAATTGAGAAAATTCTGATTAGAATCGGATGACCTGTCGCCTCGGCCAAAACTGATGCGGCGGCTCGTCATCCGGGCCATCGGGATGCCAAGTGCAGATAAGATACTCAGGGTCTCATCGAGCAGCTTTTCCGGTCTACTTCTCCTAGCCGCGACCGACACATGCCTCGACTTCAAGCTCTAAACTCGCTTGCATGGGAGACCAATGGGTGCGAATGGCCTCTTCACTCAGGCAGTCAGTTTGGTCGAGGTAAGCAACGACGCTCCTCGCAAGAGCGTAGGCGAACATCGGAGCGACTGCATTGCCGACCTGATCGAACTGGCTTCCTTGACTGCCTTTGAATTCAAACCAGTCGGGGAAGCTCTGTAGCCGTGCTCCCTCGCGGACCGTCAACCGCCTTCGTCTTCCACTCGCCAGCTTTATCCGCTGCATATCGCCCGTCGCGCCCCCAAGATTGCGGCACGTTACGGTGCGAGCAGGACGATTCGGATCAAGATCCCGCGGGTTGATGCACTGCGAAGCTTTCTCGTATCTGCCGACGTAGGCATCCATGCTTTCGGTCAAATAACGGCCATCTGTTGGTTCGTCAAACAAAAAAACGCCTAAAGCTTGACCAGCCGTAATTGTTTTTGGCTCTTTCATGGGAAAGGCATACCCGCCCTTGTGTCCGATAACGATGATTCGTTCTCGATTCTGCGGGACGAGATAATGTGCGGCGTTCAAAAGTTTCACATCGACAACGTAACCGAAACGTTCCAGCTTGTGTACGACCTGGTCGAGGTACCAGCGATTCTTATAAAGGAGGCCGCGGACATTCTCAAACATCCAAACTTTAGGCTTCAATTTCTCCACGGCTGCAATAAACGCAGGGAAACCGTCTCGTGAATCGTCGAGTCCAAGCTGATGACCACCCACGCTAAAGGGCTGGCATGGAGGGCCGCCAATAACGATATCCGCGTGGGAAAGTTCCGTATCCGGCGTCAAAAAAGATTCAGTGCAATGGCCGTGAAGGTTCGCGTTATATGTGGCGCAACAATCGGGATTCATCTCGAATCCAAGCGTCTCGAATCCCGCAGCCTCAAATCCCAATCCCAACCCACCGCAACCCGCAAACAGATCGAGAACAACCTCGGGCCTGCTGATGCGTGGAAATAGCAATGTGTCCACGAGATCCGGATAGGCTACAGATTTACTTTCGCCAGTCATGCCGCCAGTTTACGCCTCCCCGCGACAACCTCAGAGGTTGCGCCTGGCATTCAGCGCGCTTTCTTCCACGCTGCATGATGGGTATCGACCCATTTTTCTATTAGCGCAAGAAACTCGGTAGCTTTCATCAATATCTCATCCGCCTCTGTCTCCGTGGCTACAGACGAATTGTCATAATCGATAACATTCCGTTTCCGCCTGCAAGCGTCGAAGTAGTCGGTCAGTGCGGCAGCCTCGGGGCCAATCGCCAGGTGTGCAGCCTCGAACGTAACGGCGTGGTGACCGGCTCGCGCGCTCACGCGGTAACCCGAACACGCAATGGCAATCTTTCCAGTCTGAAGCGCGGCGTTATATGCCGTGGCGAAACGACGATCGGCGGACAGATCCTCAAGCGCCGCATCCGCCAGGTCGCGGGCGATCAGTGCCCGAATATTGTCCAACTCCTGTCTGCTGGTTTGATGTGACTTGACCTCACCTTTCGCCAGTAAATGCTTCCAGTTCATGCTCGCTTCCCTTCACAAACACCTTCTCATCTTTCAGCGCCGTACTCAAAAAGTGGTCGTTGCCTTTTGCCCTGCGGCTGAACTCTGCGATGGAAAAGACAGTCGGATTGACTGGCCTTCCCAAAGTCTGCTCTGCAACTCGCAGCGCCGGTACAAGGTCCCCCAACCCGACTGCGCCCACCACCAACAAGTCCACATCGCTGCCCGATTGTTCTTCTGATCGAGCCACGGAGCCATAGACGAAGGCCATCCGAATCCTGTCGCCAAATGGTTCAATCGCCTGCTGCAAAACAGGCGTCAGACCCGTTGTCTTATCGAACAAGCTCTTCAGGTCCCGGAAAATTGGCGATTCGGTATCCGGCTTGAGGTACACTCGCCGGCCATCCCGCCGCTGCTCCAGAATGCCGGCTTTGCTGAGGGCGTCAATTTCGCGTTGCAGGCTGGAGGGCCCGGCATGAAGAAACTTCGCCAATTCCGATAGATACCAAGGCTTCTCCGGCCGCATCATTGTAGCGGCCAGAATTCTTCCCCGCATATCGGGGAACAACGTATCGATAATTGGCGACTTACGCATTCTGCGTATATTATTACGCATTTTGCGTAACTTGCAACAGGCATGAGTCTAAATTCTGAACATCCCCGCCGGATAACAAAAGTGGTTCCTGCCTCTTCGCCGCACCTGCTCCATGCCTCAAACTAAAACAGACATGAAAAAGAAACTCCGCGTCGGCATCCTTTTCGGCGGCAAGAGCGGCGAGCACGAAGTCTCGCTCCGCTCCGCCAACTCCATCCTCAACGCCATCGATCGCAAAAAGTACGACGTCGTCGAGATCGGTATCACCAAGCAGGGCCGCTGGCTGCAAGCCGACAACGCCAAAGCCCTCCTCACCGGCGAATTCACGCAGCCTCAAAGCAAGCGCCTGACCAGCGTTTCAGCCAGCAGCGAGCTCGACTCCGCCTCCTCCCTCGCCGTCGACGTCATCTTCCCCGTCCTCCACGGCACTTTCGGCGAAGACGGCACCATCCAGGGCCTGTTCGAGCTTGCCGACATTGCTTACGTCGGTTCCGGAGTTCTCGGCTCGGCCGCCGGCATGGACAAAGACGCCATGAAGCGCCTCTTCTTCGCCGCCGGCCTCCCCCTTACGCCGCACGTCACCCTGCTGCGCTCCGAGTGGCGCGCCGACCCCAAAAAGTGCATCCGCCTTCTCGAAAAGTCCCTCACCTACCCCGTCTTCGTAAAGCCCGCGAACCTCGGCTCCTCGGTCGGCATCAGCAAGGTAAAATCCCGCGCCGATCTCGCTGCCGCGATGGACCTCGCCGCCAGCTTCGATCGCAAGCTGGTGGTCGAGCAGGGCGTCGGGGGCCCGGGAGTCAAGCCGCGCGAGCTTGAGGTTGCCGTCCTCGGCAATGACGCTCCCGAAGCCAGCGTTGTCGGCGAAATCGTTCCCGCCAAGGAGTTTTACGATTACGAAGCCAAATATGAGCTCAACGGCGCCGACGAAAGCGTCAGCATCATTCCCGCTAAAATCGGCGTGGCCGACACCAAACGTATCCGCGCCATGGCCCTGGCCGCCTTCCGGGCCTGCGATTGCGCCGGTCTGGCCCGCGTCGACTTCCTGATGGCTCCGGGTAAGAACGGCGAATCGCCGGAAATTTACCTCAATGAAGTCAATACGTTGCCGGGATTTACGTCGATCAGCATGTATCCAAAGCTGTGGGCTGCGAGCGGCCTGGCCTACCCCAGGCTGATCGATCGGCTCATCGATCTCGCTTTGGAACGCCATCGGGAGAAGCAAATGACCCATTTCACCCGGGACTAACCCTAAAGTTCTGAATATTCTGGTCGCGTTTGGGTTCCTTCGGTGTACATTTCGGATAGCCGGCATTCTTATTTTGCCGGAGGGTCCCTTGAATCTAGCGCTGCTTCCCAATCTGTGCGCCCTGCTTGTTTTTATCGGCGCGTTCCGCCCCCTTGCACGTCGCGCGGGGCCGCATACCAATGCCTGGTTCCTGGCGTGGATATTTGTACTGCTGCATAACGCGGCCCTTATCTTCGGCGGGACCGCTCCGCAGGGCCACGCCGTTATCACGCTTATCGCGTATTGGACGCTCGAGATGGGCGGCATCTGCTTCCTGCGCGCGGCGGGCAGCGATCCCAATACGTTGGAAAGTTTTACCATCAGCGCCGAAATGGCGCTTCCCATCCTGGCGCAATCCGCGCTGGTGGCTTTCAACGCCCACCACCCCGTACTGCAAACCGCCTGCACGCTGCTGATGGTCGTTCCGGGCATCCATCTGCTGCGGAGGGAGAGAGGGCGGCGCCGGCCGCGCGCCCGCATGGCCTGGGGCTTTATCGTTTCGGCCCTTTGCCTGGCGCCCTTCGCCTTCTTTCAGGCCGAGATGGCGCTCAGCGTCGTGCATTGCCTGCTGTTCCTGGGCAGCGCCGCCCTCTACTGGGACTATGCCGCGGACACTTCCACGGGCGTCTTCACCGCAGTCAGCGGCCTGGCGATCTGGGGCCTCGTGTATCCGATCGAGATGGTGCTGCAACGTCTCGGGACCACCTCGCCGCTGCTCGATGCGGTGGCGCAATTTCCCAGCTACATCGTGGCGTATGGCATGATCCTGACCATCATCGAAGAGCATGTGCGCCGCACCGAAACGCTTGCCATGCACGACCCGCTGACTGGCCTGCCCAACCGGCGCCTGTTTGAAGACCGTCTCCAGCAAGTGCTGGCCGGCTCATCGAATACCGGAACCATGATGGCCTGCCTGGTCATCGATGTCGACAATTTCAAGAACACCAACGACACCCTGGGCCATGGCGTCGGCGACGGCTTGCTGAAGGCTGTGGCTACGCGGCTCTCGTGGCATATCTACGCCGGTGACACTCTCGCCCGCACGGGCGGCGACGAGTTCTCCGTTGTGCTCACTCGCTTGCAGAGTCTGGAGCACCTCCGGTTTACTGTCGGCGCCATCATGTCGGCGACCAGCGCACCCGTCGTGGTCGACGAGCATGAGATTAAAGTGGGCCTGAGTATCGGCATTGCCATTAACCCCGAAGGCTCCCGCGACGCGGACGGGCTGCGCCACCGCGCCGACGAAGCCATGTACGAAGCCAAGCGCAGTGGCGGCAACCGGTTCGCTTATTGGGGCGGACAGCCGGATGAAGTTGCGCACCTGCTCGCCGGAGTTCCAGACCATCTCCGCCGCACCGCGCAGGCCCAGCTTCATCTGCGCTAGTCCCGCCGCGCGCCACTCTCCGATACCATGGAAGTCACATGGACGTTGCCTCCACTTCGATCACACTGAACGACATCCTCGCCGCGCGCGAGCGTATCCGCTCGTCGATCTACATGACGCCGTGCTCGCGTTCGGAAATGCTCTCGCGCATGACCGGCCAGCAGGTGTTCCTGAAGCTCGAAAACCTGCAGATGACGGGCAGCTTCAAGGAGCGTGGCGCGCTCAACCGCATCGCCACGCTCACTCCCGATCAGGCCGCTCGCGGCGTGGTCGCGGCCAGCGCCGGCAACCATGCGCAGGGTGTGGCGCACCATGCGACCCAGCGCGGCATTCGCTCCGTCATCGTCATGCCGCTTACCACGCCGCTCGTCAAAGTCACCGCGACCAAGGGTTTCGGCGCGGAGGTCCGGCTGCACGGCGCAAACTACGACGAAGCCTGCATCGAGGCGACGCGGCTCTGCGAAGAGCAGGGCATGACCTTCATTCATCCGTTCGACGACCCGCTCGTCATGGCGGGACAAGGCACAATCGCGCTTGAACTGCTGGAGCAGATCGACCATCTCGAAGCCGTCGTTATTCCCATTGGCGGCGGCGGCCTTATCGGCGGCATCGCCTGCGCCATCAAGGAGTCGAACCCCGCGATCCGCGTCGTCGGCGTGCAGACTTCGCGTCTTTCTTCGATGGCGGAGGCAGTGCGCCAGCATCATCCGGTCACGCTCGATCCCGCAACCACGATCGCCGACGGCATCGCCGTGCGCCGCGCGGGCGAGTTCACCTTTCCCATCGTCGATAAATATGTCGACGAGATCGTCACGGTCGACGAAGACGAAATCGCCTCCGCGATCCTTACTCTTTTGGAGCGCGAGAAGACGCTCGCCGAGGGCGCCGGAGCGACAGCCCTCGCCGCGCTCCTGCAACAGCGCACGTCGCTGCCGGCCGACACCCGCACCGCCGTTCTCGTTTCCGGAGGCAACATCGATGTCACGCTGCTCTCGCGCATCATCGAGCGCGGCCTGGTGCAGGACGGCCGCCTGATCCGTCTGCGCATCCACCTGCTCGACAAGCCGGGCGCGCTTGCCGACCTGACACAGCTTATCGCGCAGCATCGCGCCAACATCGTCGATACGCTGCACAACCGCGCCTATTACGGCGTCAACCTCGGCGACACGGTCATCGACATCACCATGGAAACCCGCGGACGCGAGCAGGTCGACGAGCTTCTCGCCGCACTCACCGCCGCCGGCTATCGCCACAGCCGTGTCATCTAACCCGCGTCGCGATTGCAGCATCCAATCACCGCATCTCGAGGTATAGCGATGAAGCGTTCTCTCGCAATTCTGGTCGTCCTGCTTTGCGCCGCTTCCACCCGAGCGCAGTTCGCTGTCTACGGAATGGGCAGCGCCGGCCGGCTGTCAGGATTCAATTCGATCTACGCGACCACAGGTCCTGTCCCAACTCTCAACTCTGCCGGCAACTTCTGGGCGTATGGCGGGACGGCGGGCATCTATGACGACTTCCTCAAGCTGGGGCCGATCAAGCTGGGCGGCGATGTGCGGGGCTTCATCGAGCAGAGTTCGAACTCCAACAATACGTATGGCAATCAACTTCGCGGCGGCCTGATCGGTTTGCGGCTGGCCTTGCATGCGCCGCTGGTTCCGGTGAAGCCTTACATCCAGGCCGAAATCGGGGGCGCCAGCACAAATTATGGACAAAATTCCTCGAATACCGGAAACTTCGCCTACCAGGTGCAACTCGGCGCCGACTTCACGATCTTCCCCCACGTCGATGCACGCGCGGAGTACGGTGTCGGTCAACTGCTCGGCGTTCTCGGCTCGAATAACAGCAATATGCAGCAACTCGGGGCCGGACTGGCTCTGCGCTTCTAGCTAGAATTCGATGCCGCGCTGGGCGAGGATGCCTTTCGTATACGCATGCTTCACTTCGCGCATCTCGGTGACGGTGTCGGCCAGTTCCACCAGTAACGGATGGGCGTTGCGGCCCGTCAGGATCACATGCAGCATTTCGGGCTTGCGCCGCAATACATCCGCCACTTTTTCGGGATCGAGCATCTTGTAGGCGATCGCGTAGTGGATCTCGTCCAGCACGATCAGGTCGTAGTCGCCGGAGAGGATCGCTGCCGCCGCTTCCTCCCATGCCTGCTCCACCAGCCGCAGGTCCTCTGGATCGGTCTCGGCTCCGCCGATTTTGACGAAGCCCCGTCCCATCTGGCGGATGGTAAAGCTGCCCTCGCCGAGAGCGCCGGACAGGGCCTCCGCCGCGTCCAGTTCCCCGTAGTGCCAGGAACCCTTGAGAAATTGCAGCACCAACACACGCATCCCGTTGCCGGCGGCCCGGAAGGCCGTTCCGAGCGCCGCCGTCGTTTTGCCCTTGCCGGGGCCAGTGTTGATCAGGATGAGGCCGTGCCGCTGGGTTGCCGCTTCGTCTGCCATAAGCCCCGAGTATAGCCATTGCGGCTGTGCTAATGGCCCAGGTGGTACGGGTGCCCGCCGAGGATTGTAGCGGCCCGGTAGATCTGCTCCGCCAGCACCAGGCGGGCGAGTGCGTGCGGCAGCGTCATCGCACCGAACGACAGTTTCAGGGCGGCCTTCTCCAGCATCGGGGGCGACCAGCCGTCCGCCGGGCCGATTCCCAGCAGCATCTGGCCCGCTCCGGCGTCCCGCCTCGTCCCAATCCAGGCTGCAAACTGTTCAGATGAAAGGGACTTGCCGCGCTGGTCGCAAAGGACCAGCACCGGAGGCTGGCGGAATGTTTCCAAAAAAGCGGCGAACGCGGCCTCCGACGCGAAACCGCGCGAACTCGCCGGCAGCCAACGGGAGGCCTGCTTCAGATATTGCGCGACTTCTTCCTCGAAAGGAAGTTGAGCGGCTGGCCGGGGATGGATATGGATAAGCGCCAGATTCATGAATTCCAGAAACGAGAGCGATCGCTAAGAAGCATAGGTGATTGAAAATACGGGCAAAAACATGGTCACATCATAAATAAAAATCATTTGAGTGGCGGTTGGATCGCACTCCGCCGGAGCGAATTCCAAAATTTCATAGATTGAGTTGGCATCGGCACGCGCTCTAAATTTGCGAAACCCGCATACACCTTTCATTTTCATTGACTTGCGCTAGCGCCCGGTACCATATCCAGGTTTGGTCTACCGCGTGCCTCATTGTGACCAAGGCAAACAAAATAGGGACGAAGCTACATAATTTGGGACGAATTACCGGTAAGCATCCATCGACCAGAGTTTAGCTGCCGTCTTTCACACGATGTTGGAACCTAGGTTTTGAAGCTGTTCTGAGGAGCAAGTCAAATGCAACGTTTTCTCTCTGTTATCAGCAAGACAGCCATTGCCGTCAGCCTCCTGGGCTTCGCCGCGATCTCTCTTCCCCTCGCCCATTCTCAGGCCATTTCGGTGAACGGTGGTTCGATACAGGGCACGATCACAGATCCGACCGGCGCATCTGTGCCCAAGGCTCACATCACCATTACCGGAACAGATACCGGCTCTGTGAAACATGTGGAGGCGGACGGGGCTGGGTATTACAGTGTCGGCCCTCTGCCCCCAGGTAGCTACACGGTCCTGATCTCCGCAGGTGGATTTTCGCAGCTATCCGTAACCACGGTGGTCCGCACCGGCACCGCAACCAGTGGAAATTTCAAGCTGGCTCTCGGCACGTCGTCTGAGACCATCGAAGTCAATGCCGGCGCCATCCAAGTAAATACCGACCAGGTTGGCGTTTCTGCTGTTATCACGCAGAAGCAGTTCGACCAACTTCCGGTAAACGGCCGCAATTTTCTGGACTATGCACAGCTCCAACCGGGTGTCCAACTACAGAATGGCGATTCGAACGCCGGCGGTTTTGACCCGACAAAAGCTGGCTATTCCGCTCTCTCGTTCAGTGGCACTTCGGGACGTACAACGCGCATTCTCCTTGACGGGCAGGACATCACCGACGAAACAGTCGGCACCACGATCTTTAACGTGACTTCCGGGTCTGTTGGCGAAATGCAGGTTAACCGGTCCGTTGCCGATCCTTCGACGGACATCACCAG
This sequence comes from Acidobacteriaceae bacterium, assembly GCA_035648695.1. Classification (GTDB taxonomy): domain Bacteria; phylum Acidobacteriota; class Terriglobia; order Terriglobales; family Acidobacteriaceae; genus Granulicella. The sequence goes on from DASRLB010000108.1 coordinate 10,942, forward strand.
CGGCGGTTCCGTCTACGCTTCGACTCGTACAGGCACCAACGCTTACCACGGCCAGCTCTTCTACAACTTCCAGGATTACCGGGCCCTGTTCGCAACTGTGAAGGGAACCAAGCCTCCGTTTCAACGCAACCAATTTGGCGGCAATGTTGGCGGTCCGATCATCAAGGATAAGCTTTTCTTCTTCGCCTCCAGTGAGCGCATCAAGCAGGACTCCTCAGCGCCGACTACAGTTCTGACCGGTGCTGCGACGAATTACTTTTCGGCAATTGCCGCGGCGTACCCCAATGTGCCCACGCCGGCACGCGACACCTACTCTTCCGGCCGTCTGGACTACAGCGGCCCCTGGGGAGTTCACTATTTCGCTCGCGTCAACTACGAAGCCAATGCTTACATCACGGGAATCGACTACTCCCTTTATGCCAATCGCGATAACGTCCCGGGGATCGCTTACGGCGCCGATTTTCAGCGCGGCAAGTTCACCCACAGTTTCCGTGGCAGCTACGAGAAGTTCCATAATTTCATCGTGCCGACCGTGAGTTCTTACAACCCCATTCCGGGCATCTATCTATCTTTTGGCGGCCAGGGTCTGCGTACGGGCTTCAACGACAACGCTCCGCAGGCCACATACCAGACCGACAAACAACTTCGCTATGACGGAAGCTGGACAAAGGGATCTCACAACATCCGTTACGGAGGTGACCTCAACCGCATCCTCGGTGGCGGTTCTGCAGCCTTCTTCGGCGCCGGCCCCGGAGTCTACCTGAACAACAGCACTTCGGTTTCGCGTTATGGCGGCCCAACCGCAAGCAACCCAAATGCTCTGGGTTGCGGCGGTGTCCCGGGAGCGGCGCCTTGCAACAGCGATCTACTGAACGGCTATCATCCGTACTACTTCTACCTGGGCAACAACATCGGCGTGGCCACCGAAACCCCTGGCTTCGGCCTCCCGGGCGGCAAGCAGGGCGACTGGCGCATCGGTTTCTACGTCAACGATTCCTGGAAAATCACCCCGACGTTCACCCTGTCGGTTGGCGCTCGCTATGACCGTGACACAGGCCGTACCGATTCCGACCTCGGCGTCATTCCCTGCTCGGCTATCGTGGCCGACAATTTTTCAACAGTGCCTTGCTCGGGATCTACTCCCTTGCTTGACCAGTTCGGTGCAGGCTTGAGCGGAAAAATTGCACAGCCCAATCGGAATGTTGGGCCGCAGATTGGTTTCAACTACGCTCCGGCGGCGCTCCACAACAAGACTGTCTTCCGCGGAGCTTTCGGCATCTTCTACGAGAGCTCGGTGTTCAACAACAATCTGTTCGAGCGCAACTCGCGTCTCGCCTCCGGTAAATTCAACCAATACAACCTGATGTGCTCGGCCGCCGGCGGTCAGACATCGCTCTTCATTCCAGGCAAAGGCAACGTCAGCGCAAACAGCGCGGGCGTGTCGATCAGCACGATGTGTACTGAACCGATGGCGAAGGCCGTTCCCGATATTCTCGTGCTTGAAAACGATTATAAGGCGGGTGCTGCCTCAACCTCCGGTCCGAATCCAGGCTTCATCGGAAACACACTGTACACAAGTGCCGGCGATGCCCTGTTTGCTCCGAGTTACCGGAGTCCGTACTCCATCGATTTCAACTTCGGCGTCCAACAGGAAATCTCACGCGGAGTGGTGATCACGGCGGATTATGTCCACAATGCTGGCCTCCGTATTGGCCAGATCCACGATGCCAACCATGTGGGTGATGCCGCCTATTTCAATAAGACCGCGGCGCAAAATGCCATCAGCGCAACCACAGGCCCCAACGGCTATGGCTGCGCAGGCGGATTCTCGGCAGCGGCCATTAACTGCGCTATCGCTGGGGGCGCCACAATTGCCGATTTTGCTGGCAACGGTTTGACATCGCTGACTGAATACACCGGTGGCGCACCGATCACTGCGTTCGGCCTCACGCCGGATACGGGCGCTGCGTTCGCCGGTGTCAATCCGCTTGTTGGTACGGGTGAATTCCAATTCCCGGACGGCAAGTCGGCGTACGACGGTCTGCAACTCAACCTGCGCGAGCAGAAGGCGAATCCGATGCGCGGTCTGTCCGACTCCTTACTGGAAGTGTCATACGCCTATTCACGGTTTATCACTTCCGGCGGTGCCGGTAGCTCGGATCAATTCTTTCTTCCCGGAGCCTACGACAACAACCGGCCAAGCACCTACATGGGCTACGGTAGCCTGGATCGGACGAATATCTTCTCGTTCGGTGGTTCGGCGACTCTCAAATATGGACCGCGGATCGGTTTTATCGGGCACTTCAACTCCGCACCTCCGACAACGCTCACATTGGATACGTCCGGCAACGGCGGAGCCGGTCAGATTTTCCAAACCGATCTGACCGGTGACGGTACAACCGGAGATTTTCTCCCCGGTACGCAGCAGGGTGCTTATATGCGCAGCATCAAACCCAACACCCTTAACAAAACAATCTCAAACTACAATTCCACAAGTGCCGGGCAGTTGACGCCTGCTGGAAAGACCCTTCTGTCTTCCGGCCTCTTCACACAGGCGCAGCTGACGGCGCTCGGTGCTGTGACTCCTACCCTCGGAAGCGCTCCGGCCTATGCTTATCCGAACAGCGCCTTCCGTCAGGTGGATATCACTGCCTCTTTCCCTCTGGGCCACAGTCTCGTGCATTTCCTGCCTGAGTCTTTCAGCCTGGAACCGGCGATCGCGTTCTATAACGCGTTCAACAATGCCAACTACGGTGGTACGGGAGGTTCGGTCCTCATTGACTCCACGCAGACTGGCTCAGTCAACAGCCCATACGACTCGACGGTTCGGTACAACTCACGGGTGACGCGCGGTATCGGCACTTTCTCACAGGGCGCACCCCGCTCGACGGAGTTCCAACTCAAACTGAACTTCTAACTCAACAGGCTACAGCAAGAGGCGAAGGGCGCGGGCTCTTCGCCTTTCGCCTCAGGTGCAATCCAGTGCCATCGGATCCGCCTGAATGCCGATGGACGGGCGTGGCGGAACCGCGACGCATGGGGCGAGCGTGAATTCGTCCCGGCTCCCGAAAATGAAAGCGCCGCAGTGTGTGCGGTAAGTACATCAAAATAAAGCGGTAGATGGAGTTGTCGTGGAATGACGAAGCAATGACATTTGGCAGACAGAGGGGTCTGCGTTGGATCTGTCTTTCAAATCTCATAGACGCGACCGGCTCACGCTGGGTTAAGGTGAGGTCTGCTCCGGGCTTGCCCGTTTATTTTCAGTAGGTTACATGGAATTTCGCGTCCGGGCCCAAGTTTGGTCTATAACGTGCATTTGTGTGACCAGAGAACAAGAAACAGTGACTGGAATCCGTTATTCGGGACAGATAACCGGGACGGGGTGTTCAGTCAATCGAACCGTAGGAAATTCTCCGCGGTCGTCGAGTCAAGCATTGAAGCTATGTAGCAAGGAGCAATCGAAAATGCGAAATGTCATCTCCGTAATTCGGAAGTTTATGGTCGGAGCGAGCCTTCTGGGTATCGCCGTCCTGGCTCTCAGCGTCCCTCTCAATGCACACGCTGCCGACGCCAATGGCCGCATCAAGGGCGTCGTTAGCGACCCGCAGGGTGCCGTTGTCCCCAACGCTCAGGTCACGGCGACGAACACGGCGACCGGCGTGAAGTACACCACGACATCGCAATCCGACGGCGGCTATGTGTTCCTACAGCTTCCCGTCGGCACTTACTCGGTCAGCGTTGCTATCCCGGGCTTTATGGCTTTCTCAGCTTCTGGGATTGTCCTCAATATCGATCAGGAGTATGTAGAGGCCATTAAACTCACTGTCGGCAGTACGAGCGACGTAGTGGAGGTCGCTGCCAACGCAGTTCAGGTGGACACCACCGACATGCAGATCAGCAACATTGTTAGCGCCGACCAGATGGTCGAGTTGCCGCTCCTCAACCGTAACTTCACGGGTCTCGAGCTCACCCTTCCGGGTGTCCAGGCATCGAGTGATCGTTTCGGCGCATCCTCCGTCAGCGGCGCCCAGACGCAGCAGTCGGAGTTCCTCATCAATGGCGCCGACACCAACGATATTGCCCTCAATACTCTGACCATTGCGCCCAACCTTGATGCGATCGCCCAGTTCAACCTGATCGACGGTCCGCTCAACGCGGAGTATGACCGCAACTCAGGCGGCATCGTCAGTGCCACCATCAAGCAGGGCACGAATCGTTTTCATGGCGACATCTTCGAGTACTATCGCGATACCTTCCTCAACACAAATAATTTTTTCCAGAAGGTCTATTCCGCCACTACGGGTCTGCTGACCACGAAGGTCAGCCCCTTCCACCAGAACATCTTCGGCGGCACCATCGGCGGACCCGTCCTCAGGGACAAGCTGTTCTTCTTTGGCGCTTATCAGGGTACTCGTCAGCGGACACCTGAAGGTTCCGGCCAGGGCAGCGTTTTCGTTTATTCGGCGGCCAATCTGGCTGGCAATTTCTCGGATGACCTCACCGGACTGAACCCCGGCGCCACGCCTGGAACGTCGTCATTCAGCAACAATGTCATTCCCTCTACCATCTCGATTCCCGGCTGCACCCCGGGCCAAACGTGGACGGCCTGCCTCACCCCTCTGGGCGGAAAGGTGCCTACCAGCGCGTTCAATTCCATTTCCAACAAATTGGTGACCCAGTATGTTCCGGCCCCCAACAATCAAACCTATGGCTACAACTTCAACGAAACCGTCAACGCCACGATCAATCAGTACATTGGACGCGTCGACTATGCGTTGAATCCCAAGAATCAGATCACCGCCCTTGGGATCTACTCCAAGTCGGTTTCAAGCGAAACACTTCCGTTCAGTGGTGCTTCGCTTCCCGGCTTCGGCGACCAATCGGTTGCAACGATCTGGCAGTACACCGCCGATTATGTCCATCAGGTCAGCGCGACCGCCGTGAACGACTTGTCCGCTCACTACACGCGCTTCAACTTCCAGTCTGGCCAGCCGCAGCAGATTGTCCAGCCCTCCAGCCTGGGTTTTGCGATTACCCCGAACGATCCGGTCAACTCTACCGTTCCATCGATCGCGGTGGGCAGTGGTTTCACTTTGGGCGGCACAACCAACGGACCCCAGCCGCGTATCGACCAGGTGATTCAGCTTGACGACAGCTTCTCGAAGACTCTGGGGCATCACAATCTGAAGTTCGGCTACGATGGGCGCCGCTTCAATGTTTCCAACACCTTCGATGCAAATAATAGCGGTGCCTTTGGGTTTGGAGGATCAGCGAACACCAGCGGCGACGGTCGGTTGGACTTCCTTCTCGGAAACTCCTCAAGCTACGCTCAAGGAGCAGGCGGCATCATTCAGGCCGACGCCCTCCTCAACTATATCTATGCTCAGGATAGCTGGAAACTTAGCAATGCACTAACGATCAACTACGGCCTAGGCTACTCCATCGATACCCCGCTACGGAATCACCAATACGGCGGTCTCGGTGTGGACTGTTTCACTCCAAACCAGCGGTCCACGGTCTTCACGACGGCGCCTTTGGGCCTCAATTTTCCCGGTGATCCAGGCTGCACTAACGCAGGTCAGGCGCACACCAGGCACAACGAATTTGGACCGCGTGTCGGCTTTGCGTGGGCGCCGGATCTGGGCAGAATCTCCGGTAGCGCGGGCAAGCTTTCCGTCCGTGGCGGCTTCGGAATCTACTACGACCGTTCCGAAGAAGAGAGCGCCCTTGAGACTCTCGAGTCTCCTCCCTTTGGATTGACTTCCTCTGGCGCAAATGACATCGGCGGAATACCGCAATTCGCCAATCCATTCCAGGACATCAATGGCGATGCTACAAAGTCGGAAGGGAACAAGTTCCCTTATGCTCCCCCAACCAAGGGAACGGTCGTTCCTCTAGCGACATGGTCGAATGTTCTTGAACCCATCGGTATCAGCACCTTCGGTCAAGACTTCCGTGCACCGTACGCCGAGAACTTCCAATTGACGGTCCAGCGTGAGTTTCCCTCGCGCGTGATCGCGACTGTCGGCTACGTCGGTTCTCTTGCGCGGCATAACGTCATCACCTACGAGGGCAATCCGGAAACGGCAGCGGGTCACGCGGCCTGTCTGGCAGATACGACGGGCTGCGGCTCCCCGCTTTATACCGGGGGTGGCGTTACCGATCGTAATGATCAAAGCTACTTCTACCCATCTCACACCGCCTTCGGTCAAGTCGATCCCGCCACTGGCGGGGCCTACATTACCAGCATCGGTACGGTCGGTTCAGGGGCGTCCTCGAACTACAACTCGCTGCAAGCCAGTGTGTTAAAGGGCCTAACCCACGGGCTTACCTTCCAACTGAGCTATACCTACGCACACGCAATGGATGATGGTTCGAGCTTTGAAAACTCCGGCTTCGGCTCCAGCGGTCGCGGCTATAACCAATTTGTCAAATCTCTCAACTATGGAGATTCGACCTTCGATGCTCGCCACAGACTCGTCTTCTCGCCGATCTACATCTCTCCAATCAGAAGCAACAGTGCTTGGTACTCACCACTCAACTTGGCAATCTCCGGCTGGGAGATCAGCGCTATCGCAACTGCCGCTACGGGTCTCCCGTACGACATCTCTTACAGTGGTGGATCCTCCGCCTCGCTCTATTGTTCTGCTGGCGTTCAGTTCTACGCGTGCCCTGACATTCCGGTCCAGAACGGTTCGTTGGTTCGTGGGAATCCCCGCGTTCGTCAAGCTAACGGTAGGGGCGTCTGGTTCCAACCGAGTGTCTTTTCGCAGGAAGTGGTTGGAACGTTCGGCAATATCCACCGCAATCCTTACCATGGAGGCGGTGTCAACAACTCGAATATCGTTATTGCCAAAAACTTCAACCTCTCGTCCGATGGCACTCGTAAGCTCCAGATCCGCATGGAGAGTGACAACGCCTTCAACCACACGCAGTTCGCCAACCCGTCGTCGTCGGCTTCCTTCGGTGGCCCAACGGCCACGGCTCCGAATGCCACATGGGGTGAGGTCAGCACGGCTGCAGCAGCCCGCCAGACGCTGCTCGTAGCGAAGGTTTACTTCTAACCGCGTGCAATCCAACAGCAAACGAGGCGCCTTCGGGCGCCTCGTTCCTTTGGACTCCCATTGTCGTTGTTGTTCTGGAATTGAGTTGACGGGTATATCGTGCAAGCCGCTACCTTATTGCGTGGGCTTCTTCGTCCCCTTGGCCGCAACCGTCATCGCAGCAGTTGCGGAAGCTTTAACCGCCTTCTTGCTTGCCCTCTTCTTTATTGCGGGGACGGGCGCGGCGACTCTCTCGACCGCCTTCTTCTTTCCGGTCGCCGCTTTGACGGCCATCTTCTTGGGTGCCCGTTTCGCCGTGATCGCCGCCTTGATCTCAGCGTTCAAGTCCGCGATGCTCAGTGAGGCCGCCGATTTGCGGAGGCGCTCCAGGCCGTAGAACGCCCGCTTCTCGGCGGAGAAAACGTGGACGATGAAGTCGACGTAGTCCATCAGGACCCACTCGCCCTGGCGGCGGCCTTCGACGGAGTTGGGGTAGACGCCGAACTCGCGCTTGAGGCGAATTTCGATTTCGTCGGTGATGGCGACGTTCTGGCGCTCGTTGGTGCCGTTGCAGATGAGGAAGTAGTCGGTGAGTCCGCTTTCGCTTGGGTCGAGCGCGAGGATGCGGATGTCTTCGGCCTTCTTGTCCTCGGCCGCGGCAACGGCGGCGGCGAGGAGTTGGTTCGTTTCAGTGCTTGGCATGAGGCTCCTTGGTACATCTTTATGGTAGCCGCTGAGAGCGCTATCGCCAACAATTAGGGGGAGCTTTTGCCCCGCGTTTGAGAGCGATAAAGGTGGTGGTCCCGGATATAGGCGAGGACTTCGGGCGTGAGGAAAGCGGAACAATCGAGGCCGGCCTGAAGGCGCTCGCGCACTTCGCTGGCACTGGCCGTCTCCTGGATCTCGTGGAGCAGGTGAATTTTGCCGCTTTGCTCGGGGGTGAGTGCAAGCGGAGCGAGGCCGGCGAGAGAGAATCCCGGGCGGCTGACGACGATCCACTCGGCTGCCTGTAGCAAGGCATCGGGACTACGCCAACTGCGGAGATCGAGGAAAGCATCCGCGCCGATGATGACGAAAAGTTTCGAGGGCGCCACATTCGGAGACTGCTCTCGCAGTTCGGCGCGCAGTTGGGCGAGAGTGTCGATTGTATAGTTCGGCCGCCCGTCTGCGCGGGGCGCATCGAGGGTAGAGGGCAGGAAACGGGCGCTGGGGAAGTCATGCTGTGCTGCGTCGCATAGCAGCTCGACCATCGCGAGGCGATCGGCGAAACCTGCGACGGCGCCCTGGGGCTTGAGCGGCTGTCGGCCGGTCGGCGCGAAAAAGATGGTGTCGAGCGAGAATTTCGCCGCGACCGCACGCGCGACGGTGAGGTGGGCCCGGTGGGGTGGATCGAATGTGCCGCCGAAGAGGGCTACGCGCATGGGGTGAGACTACTTTACGCCGTTGGCTGGGTTCCACGAACCTTGCAGCTTGCGAACGTAGAGGATCTGTCCGGTGTGGTAAGCGTTGTGGGTGCCGATGTGCGCGATCGTTGGCGCGAGTTTGGTGAGTGTGGCGTCGTCCGCGTGCGCGACGAAGTCTTCCAGCGAAGTCATGACGGCGTCGAGGTCATGGACGGTTTTCGCCCATGTCGCAGCGTCGAAGTCGTTGAAGGTCTCTTCGTTATTGCTGGGAGCGGCCGCGGGCTTTTCGCCCTTCATCTGTTCGAGCGCACGGGTATTCCAAAAGAGCAGATGGTAAGCCAACATGCCGACGGAGTGGCTGGCGTCGGGGTCGAGCTTCCCCTTGGCGTTGGTGGGAACCCACTTGGCCTGCTCCGGAGTAAGACCGGCGACGGCGGTGTCGATGGGAACAAACCACTCCGCCTTGTTGTGGGTCGACTGAAGCTGCGCGAGCAGCACCCAGCGCAGCGTCGGGACAGGCTTTGCCGCCGGCGTTTGGGCAGAGGTTATTGGCGCAAAGGACGCAGAAACAAGCACAAGCAGCGGAAGAAGATGTAGGCGGCGCATGGTCGAAATTGTAGCGCGAGTCCTGGAGAAATGGTGGAAGTTAGACAACCTTTGTGACCGTTCGCTCCCGCGGCAAGCCAGTGGCGGGTTGTGCCGCGGGCTGCGGCTCGCCGGTCCGGCGATCCGCAACCCTCGCACCTTTCAAAACTCCGCGAGAAGCGTCTTAGCGGAAGTGGTGGAAGCCTCCGAAGCCTCCGTGGAAGCCGCCGAAGTATCCGAAGCCTAGACCGAAGCCGAATGGGTAGCCGTAGGGGTACCCCCACCCCCCGTACGGATAGCCGTAGAAGCCGTAGGAGTAATAGGGGTACGGGTACTCGCGGTAGTAGGGGCCGTCGCCGTAGGTGGAGTGGCTGACCGGGCCGGGGAGGAGGTCGGCGCGGGCCTGGGAGAAGCTGACCTCGGTGGCGCGGGGGGAGGCGCCAAAGGTGAACTGGTGGTCCTCCTTGACCTTGACCTCGGCGTTGGTGGTGCCGGGGAAGACGCTGGCCTCGCCCTTGAGCACGCGGACCGTGTTGGTGGAGGCGTTGAAGGTGTAGAGGCCGTCCTTGAGCAGGGCGGTTTGTCCACCGGGCAGGTCTACCAGAAGCTGGACGTTGTGCTCGGGGTGATGGACGCTGACGTTGGCGCGGCCGGCGGTGACGCGGAGCTCGGTGACGTCGGCTGTGGCGGAGACGGTCTGGACGGCGCTCGAGGGGCCGGTGCGGACGATGACCCCCGGAATCGGGCGGGTAATGGCGATCTGCGGAGCGGCGTTGGCGCGCTGAGGATAAGCAGGGCCCGCGTAGTTGCGCTGGATGGGAGCGGGTTGGGACTGGAGATAGCCGGAGTCGGGGGACTGGGCGGTTGCGATTGCGGCGGTAGCGGTCAGCACCGCTATGGAGAACAGGGAGAACAGGGACCTTGGCATCTTCGTCAAACCTCTGACGGTATAGATGCGAAGGTGGCGAAAATATTGCGGTCTGTGGCGGCGGTGACGGATGCCCTACCCCCCACCCCCTAAAGCATCCAAAGTCCCTTAAACAAATGCTTTAGCTCCGTACCTCCGGTGGGCACCCCGGTTGCCAGTGTAGATGGAACTCTCGGCGGGTGGCCGGGTTGCTTTCCTGTGCCGGTTTAATTGTACGCGGGGTGTCAAGCGGTTTTGTGGAGGGCGGCGCGGACCTTGTCGACGTGGGTGCCGTGGGTGCGGATGGCTTCGTGGAGCTTCTCGCCGGAGACGCCGAACTCGTGGGCCCAGTAGGCGATGTCGGACGCCATTTTGGGGTTGATCTCTTTGGGGTTGTGGGGGCCTTTGACGTGAGGGCCCTTGTGGCGGTCGAAGTCGGGGTCGACTTTGGCGTTATCGATGGGTTCGGCTGAGGCGATGATGGGGTTCTCGGGGTCGGCGATGTGCTCGACGGGGCGATTGCCGTTGTGGTTTACGTGGGACATGTGTCTTTCCTCTTTCCGGTGTCTCTTAAGTTGATGAGGAAGTGGGAGGTGAGGATGTCCCGAGGGCGGCGACCCGCCGTCCCCTCCCCCCGGGACGATATCGGCGTGCTTTCCGTTACGCGAGCGGTTTGAAGCGACCGGCGGGCGCGCTTCTTTGCGATGGACTGGCGTATTCGCATCTGCAAGCCCATTGAGGACTGGCAATGCTAACCTCATCCGTAGCCTATGTCATTGTCTGTCGCTGAGTTCGTGAACCGCTGGAAGATCAACGCGCTGTCCGAGCGGGGCGGGGCGCAATCCCACTTCATCGACCTCTGCGACATGCTCGGCGAGCCCCACCCCGCCGCCGCCGACCCCACCGGCGAGCGCTACACCTTCGAAAAGCCCGTCTCCAAGGTTTATGGCGGCTACGGGTTTGCGGACGTCTGGCTGCGCGACCACTTCGCCTGGGAGTACAAGCGCAGCGATAAGAAGAAGCACAAAGACCTCCGCGCCGCCTACAAACAGCTCAACGACTATCGTGAGGACCTTCTCAATCCTCCCCTGCTCGTTGTCTGCGACATGAACGTCTTTGAAGTCCACACCAACTTCACCTCCACCAGCAAGCGCGTCTACTCCTTCACCCTCGACGATCTGAACCGCAACCAGGTCACCGCGACCTGCCCGTTACCGCCGCTGACCGTTCTGCGTTCGCTGTTCGGGGATACCAGCGTGCTTCGCCCTGACCGCACCGACGCCTTCGT
>DASRLB010000109.1:0-6592 GCA_035648695.1 Acidobacteriaceae bacterium
TTCGGAGACGTTCGTCTTTCGTCTGACGGACACTGGTTGGTCGCGATAAAGATGGCGGTATATGAACCGTCGAAAGTTGTTTCGTGGGATATTCGGAATGCTGGGGACGCGCAGGATTCTATTGCAACAAAAATGGTCAAAGAATTGCCGCTAACAACATTGAATGATTCGCTGTTAGGCAATCTTGATCTGGATCAAATGAGTTCTTTTCGGTTTGAAGGAGCGGAAGGGACCGAGGTCGAGGGCTTCATCGTGAAACCACCGAATTTCGATCCTGCGAAGAAGTATCCGGTGAAGTTCCTGATGCATGGTGGGCCGCAAACAGCCTGGGGAGATGCATGGAGCTATCGCTGGAACTGGGAGCTTTTTGCGGCGAATGGATATGTGGTGATCGGAGTGAATCGGCGTGGGTCGACGGGGTATGGGCAGAAGTTTGTGGATGAGGTTTCGGGCGACTGGGGTGGGAAGGCGTTGGTCGATTTGATGAAGGGGCTGGATTATGCGGAGGCGAAGTACACCTTTATCGATAAGGACCGCGAGTGCGCGCTGGGAGCGAGCTATGGCGGGTTCATGGCGAACTGGGTGCTGACGCATACCGACCGCTTCAAGTGCATCGTCACGCATGATGGGCTGTATAACGCGGAGTCGGCGTTTGGGACGACCGAGGAGTTGTGGTTCAACGAGTGGGAGTTCCGGCCGCTGGCGGCGAATGGCGAAGTCGAGCAGACCAGGCCGGCGTATCCGTGGGACTACTTCGATAAGCCGACGGCGGAGAATCCGTTCCGCAAGAACTCGCCGATGCTGTACATCAGGAACGCGCGGACGCCGACGCTGGTGGTGCATTCGCAAAAGGATTATCGGCTGGATGTGAGCGAGGGCTTCCAGCTATTTACGGCGTTGCAACTGCGCGGCGTGCCGTCGAAGATGCTCTACTTCCCCGACGAAGGGCATTGGATACTGAAGCCGCAAAACTCGCAGCTTTGGTATGAGACGGTGGATGACTGGTGCGATCGGTGGCTGGGCGTAAACAAGTATGCGAGCGTCGGGCCGGAGAAGAATCCGATGGCTCACTCCGTAGCCCCCCAAGTCGGCGGATCAACAAAATAGCAAGTCCCCACGGCTCTATATTTTGCGTCGTAAAGTACCCGGGGGGAGGGGGGTGCCATGGCCTTCAATCGAGAAAAAAAGTCGAAGCCGCCCCTGGAGTACCCAGGTTTGCTGGAGTACGCCGTCCGCTCCCTCGGCTCGCGCATGAAGAGCGAGCGCGATTTGCGACGCCTCATGCAGCAGCGCGCCATCCCTGGCGAGGGGGGCGCCGGGGCCATCGACAACGTCATCGCAAAACTCAAAGAGCTCGGCTATCTGAGCGACGAAAGATTTGCGGCGGACTTTACGCGGCTGCGTCGCGATAACGAGAAGTTCGGGCAGCGCCGCGTGCAGCAGGGACTGATCCAGAAAGGCATTGCCGCTCCGCTCGTGAAAGAGGCTCTCGGAAGCGCGTATGAGGATGTGGACGAAGTCGCGCTGGCGAAGGCTTACGTCGAACGCAAGCGGATGAAGAAGCCCGAAGGCGAGAAGGAAGTTGCGAAGGCGATGCGGAGGCTGATGGCTGCGGGCTTCAGCTCGAAGGCAATCTGGAAGGTGCTGCGCGGTTGGGGAGCCGAGGTTGAGGAAGTCGATGTCGTCGAGGACTGATGTAGAGCGCATCGTCGCGCTCGACTGGTCGGGACGCATCGATGCCGCAGGACAGCGACGCCACATCTGGGCCGGAGTTTGGACTGCGGGCGACGTAACGGTGGAGTCTGGACGAACTCGCGACGAGGTTGCGGAATGGCTGATCGAGATGGCCGCCGAGACGCCGCGGATGGTCGTCAGCATCGACTGCTGCTTCAGCTTCCCAGCCTGGTTCCTGCGGGAACACGGTTGCGCGACCGTGTTCGACTTCTGGCAGAAGGTTGCGGCCGGACAAGGCGAGCGCTGGCTGGCCCGCGAGTGCGAAGACGTCGCCCGTGACGAGCGCTTCTGGGGCAAGCCGCACAAGCGGCCGGAGCAGTTCTGCGGCGAAGGGTACCGGCGCATGATGCGCGGGACGGACTGGGAGAACAAGGTCGCCCAATCGCTCGAGGGCGGAGACGCGGCGCGCGCGGCGAAGATGAAGGGGATTACGCCGAAGTCTCCGTTTCAGATTGGAGGGAGTGGAAGCGTGGGGACGGGGTCGCTGCGGGCGATGCCGTTCCTGCTGCGGCTGCGAGAGGCGGGGTTTCGGGTATGGCCGTTTGAGGATGCGGCGCTGGGCGCGAGGCCGAGGCCGCTGGTCGTCGAGATGTACACGCGGCTGATGACGGGAGCGGTAGCGAAGAGCAATCCCGCCGCGCGGAAGAAGTATCTGGCGGGGAAGCGGAAGAGTGATGGGGTGTATGCGGGGATTTCGCGGGGCGTGATCAAGCAGGCCGAGGGGTCCGAGGATGGGTTCGATGCGCTGGTGAGCACGATGGAGATGGTGCGTCAGCGGGCGGATTTTGCCGGGCTGCGGGCGACCAGAGATGCGCAGTTGCGGCTGGAGGGGATTACATGGCGGCCTGGAGTGATTTAGAGCATCCAGTTGCAGGAGAAATAAGGTAGTCTTCGTTACAACTATGAATTGAATTTAGGCGGGCCCAGATGAAACTGAACATGATCACGCTGGCCGCGGTCATTATCGCGGTGGTTTTGCTGCTGCTGCATGCACGGGAGGTGGAGTGGAACGCGGCCATGGTCCTGGGAGGGGCGATTGCGGCGGCGGCCTTTCCTGCGTTTGTGGTGGCGAGGATCCAGCTGGGTGGGGCGTTTTCGTATAAGCCGAAAGCGCAGAAACTGGTGACGACCGGACTGTACGCGCGGATTCGCAACCCGGTTTATTTTTTTGGCGGGCTGGTGGTTCTGGGGCTGTCGCTTTTTCTGTCGGAGTGGGGGCCGCTGGTGGTGCTGCTGGTGCTGGTGCCGCTACAGAAGTTCCGCTCGCGGAAGGAGGCCGAGGTGCTGACGGAGACTTTCGGCGAAGAGTACCTGCGGTACAGGAGCAAGACCTGGTTCTGAGGCCCAGCTTTGGCATCACGCGTCGCTGATAAACTTTAGCGATGCGCAACCTGTCGGGAAGTCAGATTCGGGAAGAGTTTTTGCGGTTTTTTGAGGGCAAGGAGCACCGGCGGGTACACTCGTCGTCGCTGGTGCCGGCCAACGATCCTACGCTGTTGTTTACCAATGCGGGGATGAACCAGTTCAAGGATGTTTTCCTGGGGCAGGAGCAGCGGAATTACTCGCGGGCCGCATCGTCGCAGAAGTGCGTGCGCGCGGGTGGGAAGCACAACGACCTGGAGAACGTCGGCTTTACGCGGCGGCACCATACGTTTTTCGAGATGCTGGGGAACTTCTCGTTTGGCGACTACTTCAAGCGCGAGGCGATTGCGTATGCGTGGGAGCTGCTGACGTCGGAGGAGTGGTTCGGGATCGAACCGTCGCGGCTGTACGTGACAATCTTCAAGGGCGAAAACGGTGTCGAGCGCGACGACGAAGCCGAGCGGCTGTGGATCGAAGCGGGAGTGCCGAAGGAACGCATCTTCGAGATGGGCATGAAGGACAACTTCTGGCAGATGGGCGATACCGGGCCGTGTGGGCCTTGCTCGGAGATATTTTTTGATCTTGGTTTAGAAGCCGCTGAAGTGCCGGGGGTAGACAAACCGTTTCCGCAGGACGACCAGCGGTATATGGAGATCTGGAATTTGGTGTTTATGCAGTTCGATCGGAGCTCGGATGGTGTGTTGACGCCGCTGCCGAAGCCGAGCATCGATACGGGGATGGGTTTGGAGAGGATTGCCTGCGTGTTGCAGGAACGGTTGAGCAATTATCAGTCCGACCTTTTTACCCCTCTGATCGGAAAAGCCATCGAAATCACCGGCTGCTATTCGATGTCTGTAGAAAGCGGCTCATTCAGCGACGCAAAGAATGCGGCCAGCCTTCGAATCATCGCTGATCATTCTCGCGCAGCTACGTTCCTCATCTCCGATGGTGTTCAACCTGCGAACGAAGGGCGGGGGTATGTTCTCCGCAAGATTCTTCGTCGAGGCATTCGACATGGCCGCCTGCTTGGAAAGGAGCAGCCCTTCATGCACCGCATGGTGGAGGCCGTCGTCGATTTGATGAAGGTAGCTTATCCCGAACTGCTCGATGCGGAAGACCGAATCGCAAAGACGGTCCTCCAGGAAGAGCAGCAGTTTGCGCGTGTCCTTGAAATCGGTTCGCGGCAACTCGATGCTGTGATCGTAAAGTGGAAGGAACACCACCTGTCGAATATGATGGCGGGACTTAACGCTGGGCTCGGATATTCTGTTCAATCGATGAAGACGGGCATTCCCGGGAGTCAAATCTTCCATCTTTATGAGACTTACGGATTGCCCGTCGATTATATGGCGGACGCTCTGCGCGACTCCGGCCTTTTCATTGACATGGCGGGCTTCGAAGCTGCGAAGGAAGAAGAACAACAGCGCGCTCGTGCCTCATGGAAGGGTGGCTCCCAGAAGTCGGCGGCGCCGGTTTATCGGGAGTTGGCGAAGACGGAGTTTGAGGGGTACTCGTCGCTGCGGGTGGATGGCGCGCGAGTGTTGGCGCTGGTGAAGGATGGGGTTGGTGTCACGGAGTTGCAGGCAGGCGAGACGGGTGAAGTTGTGCTGGATGCGACGAGTTTTTATGCTGACTCGGGTGGGCAGGTTGGGGATGTGGGTTGGCTGTACTCCGGCGATCACAATACTGTGGTTGCCGAGGTGGCCGGGTGCAAAAAGCCCGTACAGGGAGTGTTTGCGCATAGCGTGCATGTGAAGCAGACGATTGCGGTTGGCGATAGCGTCGACACGGTCGTCAACGGTGAGGTGCGCAATGCCGTGATGCGGAACCATACGGGGACGCACCTGCTCCACTCTGCGTTGCGCGAGGTGCTGGGGACGCATGTGAAGCAGGCGGGGTCGCTGAATGACCGGGCGCGGCTGCGGTTCGACTTCTCGCACTTCGCTGGAGTCGCGGACGAAGAATTGCAGGATGTTGAGGACATCGTGAACCGCCAGGTGCTGGCGAATACGGCGGTGCAGACGTTGGTGGATGTGCCGATCGATGTGGCGATACACGACTACGGTGCTATGGCCTTGTTCGGCGAGAAGTATGGCGAGCGCGTGCGGGTGGTGAAGATCGGCGAGTTTTCGACCGAGCTTTGCGGCGGCACGCATACGGCGGCGACGGGGGAGATCGGGCTGGTGAAGCTGGTCGGCGAGAGTGCCGTGGCGAGTGGCGTGCGGCGCGTTGAGGCCGTGACGGGGACTGGGTCGCTGGGGCTTTTCCGCAGAGACGCCGACGTTGCGCGTGTTGCCTCGCAGTTTGTTGGGGGTGGGGATCTTTCGGCTGAAGGGCTGAGGGCGAAGGTGTCGGCGCAGGATGAGGAGATGAAAAAGCTGCGGCGGGAGTTGGAGGCTCTGCGGATGAAGAGCGCGAGTGCGGCGACTGCGGATGCGGCTTCTTCTGCTGTCGAGGTCAAGGGTGTTAAGGTGTTGGCGCAGAGGGTGGATGCTCTGGATAAATCGCAGATGAGGAATCTGGTGGATGAGCTGCGTGGGAAGCTTGGGTCGGGGGTGGTGGTGCTGGGAGCGGCTGCCGAGGGGAAGGTTTCGTTGATCGTTGGCGTGACGAAGGACCTGGTTGGCAAGGTGCAGGCGGGGAAGATTGTTGGGCTGCTGGCTGCGAAGGTTGGCGGCAAGGGTGGAGGACGGCCGGATTTGGCGGAGGCTGGGGCGTCCGATGTCGGGGCGTTGGATGGGACGTTGGCGGCGGCTGCGGGAGTTGTGGGGGAGTTGCTGGGGTAGCGTGCGGTTCGTGGTTGAACGGGTCGAGCGGTTTGGGTGATGTTGGCGGCGTGGCAGGTCCTTCGGCTGCGCTGCGCTTCGCTCAGGATGACAAATTTGGGTAGGGTTGAGGAGAGCGGTCGCGCTTTGCGCGATACCCCACCCTTCGCAAAGTGCGCGAAGGATGGGCCACCCGGGTTGTGGGGGCGCGAGAGAGAAGCAGATCCTCCACCTACCGCGAAGGATGACAAATTCCATAGGGTATCTGAGAGTGTACCTTTGCGATTCGTGGCGCACGGTGGGGTGGGGAAACTTAAACTGAAGAAGGCTATGAGTTGTCTTCGGGGTAGATTTCGCGATGCGTTCGCGGTGGGGTTGTGGTGCGCGGTTGGTTGCGCGGCGGCGGCGGCGCGGCCGGTCGATGCCTGGCAGGCGGCGAATGCGGCGCGGGGGAAGTTTGAAGCGCAGGGCTCGCATACACGGGCTGAGTATCAGGGTGTGATGGATGGGTTTCGTGCGATCTATCATGCGAACCCGGCGGACGCTCATGCGGCGGCGGCGGTGGAGCAGGTGGCGGAGCTGCTCGCGGAGCAGGGGCGTGAGTTGCATGATGCGAAGAGTCTGCGCGATGCCGCTGGGCAGTATGAGTTTCTGGCGAAACAGTATCCGGCGAACTCGCTGGCCGCTCCTGCGCTAGGGGCGGAGGTGGAGTTGTTTGGGCCGGGTGGGTT
>DASRLB010000110.1:0-2789 GCA_035648695.1 Acidobacteriaceae bacterium
GGGCGGAACGACGCTGAGCGGCGAGCGCTTCATGTTTCGCGGGCTCGAAGCGGAAATCGCTTTCCTCGTCGGCGAAGATCTGCCGCCGCGCGCGACGCCCTACACCCGCGAGGAGGTCCTGGCCGCGATGGCCTCCTGCCACCCTGCGATCGAGGAGCTGGAGTCGGCATTCGTTGACCCGCTGACGACCACGCGCAACTGCCAGCTCGCCGACCTCCAGATGCATGGCGGCTTCATCTACGGCTCGGCTTTCGCGGACTGGCGGCAAGCGGACTTCAGCAAGGAGCACGTCACGCTCGCCGTCGACGGCAGTGTCCGTGTCGAACGCACCGGCTCCAACACTTCCGGCGACCTGCTGCGGCTGCTGCCCTATCTCGCGAACGAAGGCGCCGCCCGCACCGGCGGCCTGCGTCGCGGCCAGTGGATCACCACCGGTTCATGGACCGGAAACACTCTCGGCTTCGCTGGCTCGACTGTCGATGTGGAATTTTCTACCGCCGGCAATGTCAGCCTGCGCTTCGCATAAACCTGCGCACACACGAAAAGGAATTACGATGATGGACTTTGGCGAAGGCGTTGAAATTCACGCCACACTCGCGGACCGGTACAACGACATTCTCACGCCGGAATCACTCGCTTTCGCAGTCGCGCTACAGCGCGAGTTCAACGGCCGCCGCAAAGAACTCCTCGCCGCCCGCGAAGCCCGTCAGTTGCGCCTCGACGCCGGCGAGCGGCCCGACTTTCTTCCCGACACTGCGCACATTCGCAACGCCGACTGGACCGTCGCTCCCCTCCCCGCCGACCTGCTCGACCGCCGCGTAGAAATCACCGGCCCCGTCGATCGCAAAATGATCATCAACGCACTCAACAGCGGCGCGAAGGTCTTCATGGCGGATTTCGAAGACTCCACCACGCCGACTTGGGAGAACCTGCTCGACGGCCAACTCAACCTCCGCGACGCGGTTCGCCGTACCATCACCTTCAGCGACCCGGCGACCGGCAAGCAATACGCGCTCAAGAAAAACCCTGCGGTTCTGTTCGTCAGGGCGCGCGGCTGGCACCTCGAAGAGCGGCATGTCTGGGTCGACGGCGAGGCCATGTCAGGCAGCATCTTCGACTTCGCGCTGTATCTTTTCCACAACGCGAAGGAGCTTGTCGCTCGCGGCTCCGGCCCCTACTTCTATCTCCCCAAGATCGAGTCTCACCTTGAAGCGCGCTTATGGAATGACATTTTCGTACGTGCGGAATCGACGCTCAATCTCGCGCCAGGCACGATCAAGGGAACGGTCCTCATCGAAACGATTCTCGCAACATTTGAGATGGACGAAATCCTCTACGAGCTGCGCGACCACTCCGCCGGCCTCAACTGCGGACGCTGGGACTACATCTTCAGCTTCATCAAAAAGCTCGCCGGCGACGAGTCGCTGCTACTTCCGGATCGCGGACAGGTGACCATGGCCTCGCCCTTCATGCTGGCGTATTCGAAGCTCTGCATCAAGACCTGTCACAAGCGAAACGTCAGCGCCATGGGCGGCATGAGCGCGCTTATCCCTATCAAGTCCGACCCCGAAGCCAACGAGCGCGCCATCGCCGGCGTCCGCGCCGACAAGGAACGCGAAGCCACCAACGGACACGACGGCACCTGGGTCGCCCACCCCGGCCTCGTCCCCATCGCGCTCGAAGTTTTCGACCGCATCATGCCGCAACCGAATCAGATCGACAAGCAGTTGCCCGATTACGACGCAACGGCTGCTGACCTGCTCGCCATTCCCACCGGAACGATTACCGAAGCCGGCCTCAAGCAGAACGTCGCCGTCGGCCTGGGCTACGTCGAAGCATGGTTGCGAGGGATAGGCTGCGTTCCGCTCTTCAATCTGATGGAGGATGCCGCCACGGCGGAGATCAGCCGCGCACAGCTTTGGCAGTGGGTGCATCATCACGCGGTCCTCGAAGACGGCCGCCCAGTCACCGCTGCACTCTGCGACGCGTACATCGACGAAGAGCTCGCGCGAGCCCGCGAGGCGCATCCACCCGCGCGCTACGAAACCTACGAGCACGCCGCATTCCTGATGCGCGAACTCATCAAGGCCCCAAAGTTCCAGAACTTCCTCACCGAACCGGCCTACGCCCGCGTGCTTGACCACGAAGTGTTTACCGCATAGCAGTGTCTCCCCACGCATTTGTTTATTCACTATTCACTGCCTGCTATTCACTGCCCTGGTCTTATTCACTATTCACTAACCCCTATTCACTGTCCCTCCATGCATCCCTCATCGCGACGCAAGAATCTCACCAAAAGCTGGATTTCGCTTTTCGAGGTGGCCTGTGGCTCGTCCCTATTGGAGTGGTCAGATTCAAATTTCGCTGGTGTCCTTCGGCGTAAAGCTCTTCGTCGCGACCGAGGCGAAGAGCGAAATTCACTTCCATCAAATTTCTCGCAAAACGGGCGAGCGTGTTCGCCATCAGAAAGTCCTCGCGTCCGCAGTTGAAAACGCGCCCGACGAGGCCGCCGATCCGGTCGCGAAGGACGAGATCGTCAAGGGCTACGAGTATCGCAAGGGCGAGTACGTCACCATCGAGCCATCCGAACTCGAACATTTGCGCGTCCCTTCCAAACACACTATGGAAGTGACACAGTTCGTCAATGAAGAAGAACTTGATCCGGAATTTTACGAAAAGCCTTACTTCGTAGTGCCCGAAAATGACGTACAGGCGGAAGCATTCGCGACCGTCCGGAAAGCTCTCATCGATACGAAGAAAGTTGCGCTCTCGAAGATCGCCTTCGGCGG
>DASRLB010000111.1:0-7621 GCA_035648695.1 Acidobacteriaceae bacterium
CGGCCAACATAGCGAGTTGGGCGTCGTAGTAAGCCTGGTTGACCAACTGATAGGCGCTGGTGGTCTGCGCGGCGGTGGCCGTCGCGGCGGTCGAGAACGCCGCAGTCCTCGTCGCGAGCGGCGAAATCATGCAGCCGGAAAACGTCAGAAGAAGGCCCGGAAGAAGAAAGATGCGCGTGCTGCGGAAGCTGAGAAACACGTTTGCCTCGCGGAGAACCAATATTCGTTGACGAACGGAATGGTATCAGGGAACGGCGGCGCGGGCGCGCAGTTCGCCGAGCACGAATCTATTCAGGCAGGACCGGCGCGAAACATCGCGAAGCGCGAAATGGCGATATCCACAGATTCTGAAGGATTTGCACTTGCATCCACAGGCGAGCGAATCCTAATGTCTCATTCAACTGATGAGCAAGCAGGACACAGAAAGTCAGTTGAAAGCCGAGCCGGAAGTCGATCGCCGATGAAAGTCGGAGGTCAACCGAAGGTAGAGCCGGAGACGGACGGACGGTGAGATTCGCAAGCCGCTCGGACGGCACCGCCACAAAGATCGATCGCCGACGCAAGTCGGAGGCAGGTCGGCTGGCACCGCCGGAAGACTGGCAAACCGATGAAAGTTGGAAGTCGGTCGACAGCAAAGCCCGAGGACGCAATATCCGGCGCAAGTCGGAGGTTGCCCGAAGGCAGAACTCAAGATCGATGTCCCGCTACTCTGCGAGATTGTCATGATGAAAGCGCCAGAAGCCTTCGGGTTTCTGGCGTTTTCGTTTGTGGGGTGCGTCAGCATGTGAATCCGTACCCCCCTCCCTCCCCCTCATTTGGTGCAAAGTGCCTTAACCAAATGGCTTAGCTCCGTACCTCCGCTTTGTCCGTCGTCCCCGCTCGAAGGAAGCAACGAAGCCCGCCGGGTGGCCGGGCTTGCGGTGGTTCTCCTGTCATTATTGTATGTGGGGTGTCAAGGCGAAGACGCGATCGGACACGGACCAAGCCCGTCTTCCGCGCCTAAAACGCCAGCTTGCCCGCCGGAATCCACCGCCGACGCTCCTTCCACAAATCCACCAGCAGCATGATGACACTGATAACCAGCACAACCCTGAAGCCCAGGCCGACAGCGTGGTTGATCGTCGCAAGACTCTGCAAATCAACCGCCGCACTCGCCGGAACGAAGTAGACGCTCGTCGTCACCATGATGACCAGGATCGCCAGACCCAGCAGCTTGACCACCCAGCCCAGAGGCTCCACCCAACGCTGCGCACCGCTCATCAGTGCGGCAACCTTCATCACCAGTTGCAGCGTCAGCAGGCACAGCAGCACGATGTAAAACTCGTGCCACACCGGCGCCAGCATCCATCCCGACCAGGGAAGATAGTATGCGCCCGGGCCCAGAATCAGGAACGGGTGGTACGGAATCAACAGCACGAATGCCATCCATAGGCAATGCGCCGCCAGGTCGATCGCACGCTTCACGACCGACTGTGGTGTCAGCGCACCCGCGGGATGCGCCTTCACTGCCGGCAGCTTTGCCGGGTCCCACTCATTCCACCGGTTCGCCAGCTTCCCCTTGGCGAGCGACCATTCAATCACCGCGAAGATGACCGTGACGATCGCCGCCGAAATCAGCAACGAAGGCCACATGCCCAGCGCAAAACTCACCAGCGCATGCGCCGTCGACTCATGCCCGTTGTTCACGAACTGTACGCTCTGCGCGATCGCACAGGCCAGAACCACCAGCGGCAGCACCCGCGTCAGCGTCAATACATAGAACGGATATACGGTCGGCCCGATCAGCGAACGCTGCGGAAGGTAGCGCACGGCCACCGTCTCCGGCTTGCCATGCGACTTCAGGATCGCCGCCGTCTCCGCCTCGGTCAGTGGGCGGCCGAGTTCTTCTTCGCGAGCCTCCATCTGGGCCAGCAGATTTTCGCGCAACTCCGCCAGCGTGTCGTCCTTCGTCGCTTCCGGAAGATACTGCCCAACGGCCTGTAAATAACGTTCGAGTAAGTCCATGGTGTTGCCTCTCAGTCTTCGTGCTTCAAAATTTTGCGCAGCGACTCGTTGATGCCGTTCCACTCCACCAGCAGTTGCTCCAGCACCGCCGCGCCTTCCGGCGATAGCCGATAAAACCGCTTATTCCGCTTGTCTTCCTCGCGCCACTGGCTGGTCAGCAGACCCTGCGTCTCCAGCCGCCGCAGCAGCGGATAGAGCGTGCTCTCCTCGATCGCCAGCCCCTGATCGGCCAACGCCTTGCGCAGGGTGTAGCCGTAATGCTCCGCGCGCAACTGCGCCAGTACGGCGACGATCAGGCAGCCGCGCCGGAGTTCCAGCCGGAGGGAGTCGAAGATGCCGGGTTCGAGTGGAGTCGTCATACTGTATGAAATACACTGTATGCCACACAGTAGAAAATGTCAAGACTTTTCTCGCGCATAAGAAAAGACCCGAGCCGCCTTCGCGGTCCGGGCCTCGTCCATTCAGTTGAAACTAAGCGGGTTTCCGGTGCGCCGTCGTGTGGTGGACCGGCGCATTGGCCGGCGTGGACGCCGCCTGCGCCAGCGCCGCGTCGATCACGCTATAAAGCTGGGATGTGTCCACCACCTGCACCCAGTGCTTCTGTGTCGCGACAATCAGGGTCGGCGTGTGTACCAGCCCCAGCTTCTCACCCAGCGCCTTGTCCGCGTCCACCTCTCTTTCGAGCTGCCCGGTAGGGTCGAGAACGAACGGAATCTGCTGGTGGTTGGCCTGGAAAAACTTCACCGTGAAGTTGTGCAGATCGTCCTTGCTGGCGATCTCGTATTGCGTCGCAAAGACCTGGCGACGATAGTCCGTCGCCACCTCGGGCGACACCTTGTCTTCGAGATAGCGGGCGTAGAGCGACGCTTCGTGGCTCCAGATGTGACCGGGGATCTGGAAATCGCGCCGGATCAGGGGAATCTTGTAATGCGCAATCGCCGCGTGGACAATGGGGAACGCGTGCGCGCAGGCCGGGCACTCGAGGTCTTCCCACTCGATGATGGCGACCTTCGCGCCCGGCGGCGGCTTCAGCATGGACGTATCTTTGAACGTGTCACCCTGCCCGGCAGGCACGGCGGTCTGGGCGTGCGCGGCGCAGGCGGCAAGCGACAGGAATAAAGCAGCGGAAAGAAGTCGGTACATAGCTATAGGACGCAAGCGGACACCTTTTGAGAGCCACCAGGACTCCGATTTGAACCGGCCAGGAAGTCCAGCGCCGATTACCCATTTTACGGCTCCGGGTGAGAAGAATCTACACCTGCGTCAGAAAAGAGTGCTTCCTCGTCGGCGCTTGCAGCAATTGGTAGAACAAATCGCCAATCAGCGGAGGCATGATCGTTTACTGCCTGCTCGACGTTATCTGAATCAGCCATCGGCTTCGCTCCCACTTCGGTAGCGCCCAGCATCTGAAACCTTCGGGCCTGCGGAAACACTTTCCGATTTAATGAACTGACCATGGAGTTGTAGCTCGTTACCGTCTTTTCGATATGACCGCCAAGCTTGTCAAAGTGCTCCTTCATCGTAGCGAGCCGTCCGTACAATTCTCTGCCCAAGGTTCTTATCTCTTCTGCGTTTTGAGAGAGCTCATGATCGCGCCAACCAAGAGCAATGGCGCGTAATAGGGTTATCAGGATCGTCGGAGAAGCAAGAAATACTCGATTCTTCGCTGCGTGTTCCAAGAGCAAAGGGTCGTGCGCCACCGCAGCCGAGAAGAACGCCTCACCGGGTATGTAGCAGACCACCATATCGGCGACGTTTTTGCCATCTTTCTCTAGAACTTTGGCGTAGTCAACCTTTGCAAGTTCATCTATCTTCGCGCGAATATGTTTCGCGTGTTGCGCGATACAAGCCGCGTATAGGATCGGGTCTTCTGTAGCACAGGCAGAAATGTATGCTTCCATGACGGCTTTGGAGTCGACCACAACGTAGCGTCCAAGGGGGAGATTCACGATCATATCCGGCCGGCGTCGCTCTTTTTCTTCACCGATAAAGGTCTGTTGGAGTGTGAAGTCGCAACGATTTTTCATGCCCGCCAGTTCGGCAACTCGTTCAAGATGAATTTCTCCCCATCTTCCGCGAATTTCTGACTTTCTGAGCGCACTCGATAAATTTTTAGCTTCGTTCGCAAGGCGGTCTTTATCTTCCGAGAGCCGACCAACGCTTTGATCCAGTCGCGCGATCTTCTCTTGTATGGGCTGAAGAGTATCCAGAAAGGCCGAATGTTTCGCTTGCAAAGCGCCTCGAGCCGCTTGCTGCTCCACTTCGAAACTTTTCTTAGCGGTTTCGATGAAACTTGTACTGTTCTCCGAGAGCGCACTTCTCGCAAGCGCCGCGAAGCGATCAGCCATCGCTCCCTCGTCTTCCACTCGTTTACGTGCCGCATCCTTTGCCGCCTCAAGTTCAGCCTCGACACGCGCCAAGTTGGTACCCGCGCTGTTCAGTTCGCCGTTTAACCGGCGGCATTCCTCGGTATGCTCTTCGTTGTCTTGAATAAGGCGTTTCGACTCGCTTTTACTGGCATCGAGTTGGGCTTCCAACGCACTGATCTTGGGGCCGAGTTCCGCAGAAACTTCGAGTCTTCCGGTCGTTTTGAACTCTTGCAATTTTCTGCGGTTCGAAAAGAACGAAATAGCGTATCCCGCTACCAGTGCGAGGACAGCAACGGCAATGCAGAAGGGCGATGACATGGCGAAACCTCTTATCTAGCCTACTACCGGTCTCCGCAATATCGGAAAAGTGCTGTCGGTGCAACTGCCGGAAAAAGGGCGACGAAGTCTGGAAGGTCCTGGCCAGCGCCCGCACCCAGTTCGGCAAGTTTGAAGACCTGATGGGCAAGATGAGCAAGGACGTCGAGAAGGTCCAGAACACGCTCGGCGATGTAGCCACCCGCACCCGCGCGATCAACCGCACGTTGCGCGACGTAAGCGAGGAGGCTGGAACGAAACTGGAATCGGGCGCTCCCGCGGGAGCATTCGACGGCCTACTCCCGATGCTTGCGGCCGGCGAAGACGAGTGAAGCGGCGAGCCCGCCAATCGAAGCAGTTGAAGCCGGAATTGCTGTCTTGGAGCGCGATTTGAACCCGTCCGTCCGCAACACCACCTTGCGGCGGCACAGTGCGCACTCCCAGGGATAGAAGCCCAGAAACGGGAGCAACTTGCGCTCCATGAAGCCCTTGCGGTTCAATCGGCGAAAAAACTTGCCGCTACAACGGTCACACTGTTTCTTCATAGCCTGCAAAAACTCCGTCTCGAATCGGGCGTCCACTGATGACAAAAGACCGTTGGCTGCCACGGAACATCTCTTGCAACGATATGGGACACTTTAGTAACCGTCAATGGTACCGACGGGTCACTTCGTCGAATTGGATGTCATTGTCCCGAATCGGGATATTGAGCGCGGATGCGGGAGGGACCGCAACAATGCAAAGTGCGCCTCAGTCGGGAGATCGGAAGTTGTTTCGATCATTTCCCGGTCCGGCCTGGACGGGAAAGCCTTCCACGCTAAGACTGGGCCCGCACTGGGCGTCCGTTCGCCCGCAAATAAAGCTTTTTGCGGCACAGAGAGCATTCCCACGGAAAGTAACCGATCAGGGGCAATATCCGGCGCTCGAAAAAGCCCTGCCGGTTCAGCCGGCGGCACTCTTTTCCGGGACAATGGGCACACGGCCTCTTCATCGCTTCTCCACTCCGCTAGAATTGTGACAACTTCTTTTCGGGTATCCAAGAAGCCTACGGCATTTCCGGCACGGGCCGGAAAACTTTTTTTGAACAGGCAATGTATCCCCCGGTTCCTTTACACCATCCAAACCCGTGGGTATGCTTGCACCTTGGGGCTGTCGAAACGGTTCGTGCGTCAGGCACATCGGCCGCCCAACATAACGAACGCATAGGAGATTCGCAATGGGAGCAGTGGACGAGAAGGTAAAGCAGATTATTGTCGAGCAGCTTCAGGTGGATGAGGCGGAAGTTACGCCAGGGGCAAGCTTTCAGGAAGACCTCGGCGCCGACTCGCTGGACGTAGTCGAGCTCGTCATGCAGTTTGAGGAAGCGTTCGACATTCAGATCCCCGACGAAGACGCCGAGAAGATCAAGACGGTCAAGGACGCCATCGATTACATCGAGAAGAACCAGAAGGGCAAGTAACTTTCATGACGGAACAGCGTCGCGTTGTTGTTACAGGCCTCGGTCTCCTTTGCGGGGTAGGCAATACGGCACCCGCGGTCTGGGAAGGCCTGCTGGCGGGCAAGAGCGGTATGGCCGAGATCACGGCTTACGATCTCGAAGGCCACTCTGTCCGTTTTGCGGCGGAGGTCAAGGACTTTGACCCCCACGTTTTCGTGGACAAAAAAGAGGCCCGGAAGATGGGCCGCTTCATCCACTTTGCGATGGCCGCATCGCACGAGGCCATGCAGCACTCCGGCCTGAAGATCACTCCCGAAAACGGCGAGATGGTCGGGGTCCACATCGGCTCCGGCATCGGAGGGTTCGACATCATCGAGCGCGAGCACACCAACATGCTCAATGGCGGCCCGCGCAAGATATCTCCGTTCTTCATCCCCGCCAGCATCATCAACCTGGCCGCCGGGCACGTCAGCATCCGCTACGGCGCCAAGGGGCCTAACGAGGCCACGGCGACCGCCTGCACCTCGTCCGCGCACTCCATCGGCGACGCCTTCCGCACCATCCAGCGCGGCGATGCCGACGCCATGATCGCCGGCGGCGCAGAGGCAGCCATCACCCCACTCAGCGTCGGTGGCTTCGCAGCCATGAAGGCCCTCTCCACGCGCAACGACGACCCCGCACACGCCTGCCGCCCCTTCGACAAGGACCGCGACGGCTTTGTGGTGGGCGAAGGCGCCGGCATCCTCATCCTCGAGGAGTTGGAGTTCGCCAGGGCCCGCGGCGCCAACATCCTTGCCGAGATCATCGGCTACGGCATGAGCGGCGACGCCTTCCACATGACCGGCATGGCCCCCGAAGGCGAAGGCTGCCGCCGCGCCATGGCCGCCGCCCTCAAATCCGCCAACCTCCATCCCGACAAGATCGACTACGTCAACGCCCACGCGACCTCCACGCCGCTCGGCGACGCATTGGAGTCGAGGGCCATTGAGAATGTTTTCGGCGAACGCGCCATCAACCACACGTTGCTCGTCAGCTCCACCAAATCCATGACCGGCCACCTCCTCGGCGGCGCGGGCGGCCTGGAGGCCGGCATCACCATCATGGCGATGCTCAACCAGATGGCCCCCCCCACCATGAACATCGTCGAACTCGACCCAGCCTGCCGCCTGAATTACGTAGCCAACAAGCCGCAGGCAGCGAAGATCGATTACGCGCTGTCGAACTCCTTCGGATTCGGCGGGACGAATGGTTCGCTGGTCTTCAAGCGCTGGATGGAATAGTTCCACTGAAAATCGCTTCAGTAGACAGCAAAGCCCCGGGCATCGCCGGGGCGTCTGCCTTAATCATGCCCGTCCTAGGTGTGGAGGCTCAATAGGTTGTTCCGATTCATACCGGCTCTGGAAGCTGGCGTGTTGAGGTTGAGGCTAGCATGAGGTCTGTGGAAGTTGTAGTCATGCAGCCATGGGTCGAGTTGTTGGTGTCGTTCCAGTGAGGT
>DASRLB010000112.1:0-6714 GCA_035648695.1 Acidobacteriaceae bacterium
ACCTCACTGGAACGACACCAACAACTCGACCCATGGCTGCATGACTACAACTTCCACAGACCTCATGCTAGCCTCAACCTCAACACGCCAGCTTCCAGAGCCGGTATGAATCGGAACAACCTATTGAGCCTCCACACCTAGCCCTGTCCTAAAAGAACACTCTAATGTCCGAATTGAACCTGTGCAGCTCGATTGTGCATGATTAGCGTTGAACTGGCAAATTGGTTTCGAGTCAAGGAGTACGCCACCGATGATAGAAAACGCCTCATTTTCACTGGAATCTTCGTTCACGCTAAGCGGCAAAACCGCCATCGTTACAGGAGGCGGACGAGGGATTGGCAAAGCCATCGTGCAGCGCCTCGTATCGGCCGGATCGAATGCACTCGTATGCGATTTAGATCAAGAGGCATTGCAGGATATGAAGGCGTCCGTCCAGAATTCCGAGCGGGTCGCAATCATCCGTGGCGACCTGATGGAGCCTGATGTTCCGCAACAAATCGTGGAGGCGACGCTTCAGGCTTTCAGCTCGATTGACATTATCGTTAACTGCGCCGGCTTCAGTTGGGACAGCGTGATTCAGAAGACGTCGGATGAGCAGTTCCTGGCGATGCTAAACATCCACATCATGGCCCCCTTCCGTCTACTGCGCGCCGCTTCCGGCTATCTTCGCGAAACTGCCAAACGGGAGATAGCCAGCGGCCAACGCGTGATGCGCAAGGTCGTGAATATCACCTCCATCTCCGGCACCGATGGGAATCCCGGGCAGGCAGGCTATGCTGCGGGCAAGGCCGGAGTCATCGGACTTACGAAGACTCTGGCGAAGGAATGGGGCCGGTACAACATCAATGTGAATGCGGTTGGTTTTGGTCTGATCGAAACGCGCATGATTCAACCGCTCAAACCCGCAGGCGAAATCAATATGGGAGGCAAGGACATCCCGATCGGTATCCAACCTGCACTGCTCGATTCCATGGTGGCGGAGTGCCCGCTGGGACGCACCGGTACCCCCGAGGAGGCAGCGGGTGCAGTGCTCTTCTTCTGTTCCCCGCTCTCCGACTACGTCACCGGTGAAGTGCTGATTTGTAGCGGCGGATATCATTTTTGATGTTGCAGAGCACGTAATCTACGCTCGAACCCATGAAGAAAGGACATAGGAACAAGTGAATCCGGTTTGCCGAAGAAGCGCTTGGTGGGACCACGAGAGACGGTATGCTCGTAGCCGTTGGCAAGGGAGCTGGGCTACTTCCTGAGTAGCAACAGAAGGAGCTATAGAGTGACAGTGATCATGAGACGCCAGTCAACGGAATCTCTGATCAGCGGTGTTCAGCAGCAAGGAACTCCTGTTCGATCACGTATTACGAGTGAGGGCCTTCGGAGTTGTTACAGCGACCCGGAGGCCTTTTCTATTCCCACTGTCCTTCTGTGCCGCGTCAGTCGCCTACGCTTTACGGTTCAAGCTCGCGCATTTTGTGTCAAAATTGTGTCACGGAGGTTCGGGTTCGCCGGAATGAGCGGAATGGGCGTTATTTAGAATCTGTAACCTACTGATTATAAATGTGTCTCGGAGGGTCCGAGTCCCTCTCTGCCCACCACCCTTTGCCTTTCCCGCTTTGCTCTCCCCGATGGCCTCTCGCCTCATCCTCAACGCGGACGACTTCGGCCTCACTCGTGGCATCAACCGCGCCATCGCCGAACTTCACGCCGCCGGCGCGCTTACCTCCGCCACCCTCATGGCCAACGGCTCGGCCTTCGACGACGCCGCCGCCATCGCCCGCGCCAACCCGACACTCGGCGTGGGCTGCCACGTCGTCCTCACCGACGGCACACCCCTCTCG
Organism: Acidobacteriaceae bacterium; assembly: GCA_035648695.1. Classification (GTDB taxonomy): domain Bacteria; phylum Acidobacteriota; class Terriglobia; order Terriglobales; family Acidobacteriaceae; genus Granulicella. The sequence goes on from DASRLB010000112.1 coordinate 1,836, forward strand.
GCCCCCGAAACCATCCCTACCCTCATCGGTCACGACGGCAAGAACTTCCGCGCGTCACTCGGCGGATTTTTTTTTGCCGCCATGCGCGGCAAAATCAGCGAAGCCGACATCGCCCGCGAAGCCACGGCCCAAATCCAGCGTCTGCAAAACGCCGGCATCAACGTCACTCATCTCGACACCCACAAACACACCCACATCCTCCCTCGCGTCGCGCGCCCGCTACTCGCGGTCGCCGAGCGCACCGGTATCCGCGCCATCCGCAACCCATTCGAGCAGTCATGGAGCCTTCGCATCGGCCGCTCCAACCGGATGCGCATCGTCCAGGTCGCGCTCATGCGGCTTCTTCGTCCAAATTTCTTTCGCCTCCCGCAAATCCGCAGCGGAGTCGTCCGCACCACCAACGGCACCATCGGCGTCTCCGCCACTGGGCGCCTCGACGCCGACGCACTACGCAAAGCCCTCGCCGTTATTCCCGACGGTCTTTGGGAGATCGTCTGCCATCCCGGCTACAACGATGCTGATCTTGACGCCATCACCACCCGCCTGCGCGACTCCCGCGATATCGAACGCCTCGCCCTGCTCGAAATCTTCACCAACAATTCGCACCCTTCGGGCACCAGACTCATCCACTATGGGGAGATCGGTGCGGAAGCCGGCATCCTGTAAACCCCTTCGCCTTTGGTCTTATTCAATATTCACTCCTCTACGATTCACTGGGTCCTTATGAAGATCGGCATCACCTGCTATCCCACCTACGGCGGTTCCGGAGTCGTCGCGACTGAGCTCGGCATCGAGCTCGCAGCGCGCGGCCACGACATCCACTTCATCACCTATTCGCAGCCCTTCCGCCTCACCGGCCGTGAGGCCAACATCAGTTACCACGAGGTCCCAGTCTCGAACTACCCGCTCTTCGAGTACCCGCCGTACGACCTCGCCCTCGCCACCCGCATGGCGGAGGTTGCCGAGTTCTACTCACTCGACCTGCTGCACGTCCATTACGCCATTCCGCACAGCATCAGCGCATTGCTCGCTCGCCAGATGCTGGCTGTACGCGGAAAGATATTACCGTTCATTACGACACTCCACGGCACCGACATCACCCTCGTCGGCCTGGACCGCTCCTACCTCCCCATCACCAAATTCGGAATAGCGGAGTCGGACGGCGTCACCGCCATCTCCAGCTACCTGCGCGACCGCACCCGCGAGGCCTTCGGCATTACCGGCGAAATCGAAGTCGTGCGCAACTTCGTCAACTGCGATCTCTACCGGCGCAATCCATCGCACGTCGAGCGGATGCGTCCCCGCTTCGCCGCACCGGACGAGCGCCTGCTGGTGCATCTCTCGAACTTCCGCCCGGTCAAAAGGGTTCTCGATGTTGTAGAAATTTTCGCCCGCGTCGCCGCCGCGATGCCCGCCCGCCTGATGCTCATCGGCGACGGTCCCGACCGCTCCGCCGCCGAGCACCTCGCCGTCAAATACGGCATCGCCGACCGCATCCACTTCCTCGGCAAGCAGGATAACGTCCACGACCTGCTTCCCCTCGCCGATCTCATGCTGATGCCCAGCGAAATGGAGTCCTTCGGCCTCGCCGCGCTCGAAGCGATGGCCTGCCGGGTGCCTTCCATCTCTACCAACGTCGGCGGGGTCCCCGAGCTCATCGACAACGGCATCAACGGCCTTCTTTTCGAAGTCGGCGACGTCGACGGCATGTCCAGCGCCGCGATCGACCTCCTCCGCGACCCCGACCGCCTCGAGCGGATCTCAACCGCCGGCCGCCGCACCGCTCAGGACCACTTCTGCTCCTCACGCATCATCCCCCTCTACGAAAGCTACTACCAGCGCGTGCTCGACCGCTCCCGCACGTAAAGCCACCACAATGGGGCGCCCCACGTCGCGCATCTTCAGAGCATGAACCGGCCGAGGGTGAGCATCGAACCCCAATCTGTTCCGTCCCGCCATCCACCAAGTCTGCGATACAGTATTGTCACCATGACTGCCGCTCTCCAAACCGCGTGCTGCATCGTCGGCGGAGGCCCCGCCGGCATGGTCCTCGGCTTCCTGTTGGCCCGCGCCGGCGTCGATGTCACCGTGCTCGAAAAGCACAAAGACTTCAACCGCGACTTCCGCGGCGACACCATCCACCCCGCCACCCTCGAAGTCCTCCACGAACTCGGCCTCCTCGAAGCGTTCCTTGAGGTGCCGCATCAGAAAATCCAGGGCCTCAGCGTCGTCATCGGCGGCCAACCGCTGCCGCTCGTCGACCTCACCCACCTGCCCACGACCGCCAAATACATCGCCCTCATGCCGCAGTGGGACTTCCTCAGCTTCCTTGCCGCCGAAGCCAAAAAATTCCCCACCTTCCACCTGCGCATGGAGCACAACGTCTCCGATCTCATCCACGAAGGCGGTTGCGTGGTCGGCGCGTGCGCCAACACACCCAGCGGCCCCATCGAAGTCCGCGCTCCGCTCACCGTCGGCTGCGACGGCCGCCACGCCACCACCACCGGCGCCGCGCACTTCAGTGTCATCGAGCAGGGCGTCCCCATCGACGTCCTCTGGTTTCGCGTCTCCCGCCGCGACACCGACCCCGAGAACGCACTCGGCTACTTCAACTACGGCACCGCCTCCGTCCTCATCGACCGCAGCGACTACTGGCAGATCGCCTTCCTCATCCGCAAAGGAAAGCTCGCCGAGTTCCAGGCGCAGGGACTCGACAACTTCCGCGCTCGCCTCGGCCGCCTCGTCCCGTTCCTCGCTGAACCGGACGCCGACGGTAAATCGCGCATCGACGAAATCACCAACTTCGACCAGCTCAAGCTCCTCACCGTCCAGATCAACCATCTCCACCGCTGGTACGCCGAAGGCATCCTCTGCATCGGCGACGCCGCGCACGCCATGTCCCCGGTCGGCGGCATCGGCATCAACATCGCCATACAGGACGCCGTCGCCGCGGCCAACATTCTCTCCGGCCCCTTGCAGTTCGCCACCATGTCCCGCCCCGTCCCCACCGGGACCCTCGCCGAGGTCCAGAACCACCGCGCCACCGCGGTGCGCCTCACGCAGACCTTCCAGACATTCGCCCACCGCATCCTGATCCGCGCGCTCAACAACCCGGGCGTCATGCACCCATCATTTTTTCTGCGAACGCTTTCTTCCTGGCCCGCAGCCCGCCGCTTCGCGGGCCGCGTCATCGGCATGGGCGTCAAACCCGAGCACGTCCACTCCCGCCGCGCCTGACCGCTGCCCGTTTACTTCGCGAAACTTTGCTCCCTCCGCGAACTTTGCGTCAAAGCTTTTGCTCTGCTGTGGCCCGTTCCGGATTCCACAACCACGCCGCCCCGCGCACCCCGCTGGAATCCCCATACATCGCCCGCACCATCGGCGTGTCAGCATTCCCGCCGAAACACAAATCCCCCAACCGCGCCCTGACGTTCGGATAAATCCGGTCCACCTTGGACAACCCACCCCCGACCACAATCACATCGGGATCGAGAATATTCACCACCACAGCCAGCCCTCGCGCCATGCGGTCTTCCAGCCGGTCCAAGGCCGCCATCGCCGCCGCATCGCCTTCACTGGCCGCAGCAACAATTTCCTCGCCCCGCAGCTCCCGTCCAGACACATTCTTGAAATCCAACGCCAGGCCCGTCCCCGAGATCCACATCTCCAGACACCCCCGCTTGCCGCAATAACACTCCGGCCCCGGCAGTTCGTCCGCAGTCGCCCAAGGCAGCGGAGTGTGCCCCCACTCCCCGGCCAACCCATTCCGTCCCGCATGAATGCGCCCATTCAGCGCTATGCCACCACCGCATCCCGTCCCGACAATCACAGCAAACACCACGCCCACACCCTTCGCCGCTCCATCGGTCGCTTCGCTGACCGCCAGACAGTTCGCGTCATTCGCGCATCGCACCTCGCGCTCCAGCACCGCGCTCAGATCCTTTTGCAGCGGCCTTCCATTCAGCCATGTCGAGTTCGCATTCTTCACCAGCCCTGTCGACGCCACAATCGTCCCTGGAATTCCGATTCCCACGCTGCCCACGCGATGCGTTTCCGCCTCGATCTGCCGCACCAACCCGGCAATCGCCGCGACCGTGCCGTCATAATCGCCTCGGGGCGTCGGAATCCGAATCCGCCGCAGCTCCTTCCCATCGGAATTCAGCCCAATCGCCTCAATCTTCGTCCCACCCAGGTCGACCCCAATACGCATGCAAGCTCCATCCCAATTACCGCGGCGTTACCGCTACGTCATTTTGTCCCAGACTCCCAGCATAGCGTCTGTCCGCTCCCACACAAAGCTGTATGATTGTGCTGCATCCGCCACACACGATCCGCCGTCCCGGCGTTCGCGCGATGCGGCACCGATCCTCTGGGAGATCGCCCATAAGCCCGGGCCCAGACGTCACGAAGATGAGAAGGATCCTGCGTGTCCGTTCACCTGATCAATCCCAGCGACAATTCCTTTGGCACCGCCGTCATCACGCCGCGCTGGCTCTTCGTCCTCGCCGCCGCCACTCCCCGCTCGATGGGCGATCCCATCCTGGTCGACGAGTCGCTCGAACAGCTCGATCCGCTGACGATCCAGTCCGGCGACATGGTCGGCATAAGCGTTCACACCGGCAACGCCCTGCGCGGCTACGAGGTTGGCCACATCGCCCGCGAGCGCGGAGCGACGGTCGTCTACGGCGGCATCCACGCCACTCTCTTCCCCGAAGAACCCTTCAGCCACGGCGCCGCTCACGCCGTCGTCAAGGGCGATGGAGACGTCGCCTGGGGCCAATGCCTCCGCGACCTCGCCGCCGGCACCCCGCAGCGCATCTACGAAGGCGGCAAGCTCGAAGGCGACGACTTCCTCGCGGCCCGCTGGGACCTCATGGAC
>DASRLB010000113.1:0-22483 GCA_035648695.1 Acidobacteriaceae bacterium
GGCTGTATCTGAAGGACATTCCTCATTTCGATCTGCATGTGGTGCAGCGGGACAGCAATATTGCGGATTATCGGGAGCGCGGGGCGAGGGATGCGATCAAGGTGCAGACGGCGTATGAGCCGACGGTGCATTTTCCGCCGCCTGATGGATGGGGCGATGAGCGGCGGGACCGCGGGGTTTCGTTTATTGGGACGGCGTATGACGATCGCGCGGAAGTGCTGACGCGGCTGTGGCGGGAGTTTGGGTTTCCCGTGGTGATTTCCGGAGATGCGCAGTGGAAGCGGCGGCTTCCTGCTGATGCGGTGAAGGCGCTCTATACAGGGGGGGAGCTGTATATGGCGGCGTATCGGGAAGGGATCTGGCGGTCGAAGATCAATTTGAGTTTTATTACTCATGCGAACCAGGATGAGTTTGTGCATAAAAGCTTCGAGATTGCGGGGTGTGAGGGGTTTTTGCTGGCGGAAAGGTCGGCGGGTCATCTGGCGAGGTTTGTGGAGGATGAGGAGGCGGTTTTCTTTACCGGCATCGAAGAGTTGGCGGAGAAGATTCGGCGGTATCTGCCCGACGAGGCGGCGCGGGCGAGGATTGCCGCGGCGGGCAGGGCGAGGGCTGAGAGGGATGGGTATCATAACGATGCGCAGGTGGGGAAGATTGTGGAGCGGTTAGTCTAGGGGTGGGATGAGCGAGTCGAGACAAATTGAGGTGGTTGGATGACCCGGTGGCGGCGCTGGCGGACGAGCATTTTTCTGGTGTTCGCGGTGTTGGGGCCGGGGTTCATCACGGCGAACGTAGACAACGACGCGGGTGGAATTTACACCTACGCGACCGCGGGCGCACACTTTGGCTACGCGCTGTTGTGGACGATGATCCCGATGGCGCTGATGTTGACGTTTGCGCAGGAAATTTCCGCTCGCATGGGCGTCGTGACAGGCAAGGGTTTGAGCGAACTGATCCGCGAAGAGTTCGGTCTGCGCATGACGACGACGCTGATGATGGGCCTGGTGTTGTGCAATCTGGGCGATGTGATTTCGGAGTTTGCCGGGGTCGCCAGCAGCACGCAGTTATTTGGGTTGAGCAAATTTATTACCGTGCCGGTGGCGGCGGTTCTGGTGTGGTCCCTGGTGGTGTTTGGCGACTACAAGAGGCTGGAGAAGATTTTTGTATTTCTATCGTTTCTGTATGTGGCGTACATCATCACGGCGGCGCTGGCGCACCCTAACTGGAGCTTCGCTATGCGAGAGACGCTGCGGTTTCCCAAGGTGCACGATCTTCGCAACCCAGCGTATTTGTATCTGTCGGTGGGCATCATCGGAGCTACGGTAGCGCCGTGGCAGCAGTTTTATCTACAGGCGTCGGTGGTGGAAAAAGGGGCGCGGAAGGTCCACCTGAAGTTTGCCCAAGCAGACGCCATCGTGGGTTCGCTGTTCTCGGTGATGGTGGCTGCATTCATTGTGATTGCCTGCGCAGCGACACTGTTTGTTGCGGGGCAGCACGAGATCGTCGACGCGGCGGATGCGGCGTCGTCGCTCAAGCCGCTGGGTGGCCGGTTCGCCTTCATCCTGTTTTCGTTCGGCCTGCTGAACGCCTCGTTGTTTGCGGCGTCCATCCTTCCGCTCTCTACGGCCTACACGGTATGCGAGGCGATGGGCTTTGAGTCGGGGTTAAGCAAGCGATTCCGTGAAGCGCCGGTGTTCTATTCCCTGTACACAGCGCTGCTGGTGGGGGGGGCCATCTTCATCCTGATGCCGAAGGTGCCGCTGGTGAAGATCGCGGTACTATCGCAGGTACTGAACGGTGTTTTGCTGCCGTTTGTGCTGGTCTTCATGCTGATCCTGGTGAACAAGCGATCCCTGATGGGCGCGAAGACCAATGGGATAGCGTACAACGTCGTGGCATGGACGCTGACCTGCGCCGCAACGGTCCTGACGGTGGTGATGCTGGTGGGGATGCTGAAGGGAAATTAGAGGAGCTTGCCGTCGGCGAGGTCGCGGATGAGGTTGAGGTCGGCGGCGAGGAAGCCGAAGGTGGGGAACTGGGTGAGTGGGGTCACTGCCGTTTTTTATTGGCTGTATACGGGTTGATTGCGGGTGGGGCGGCGGTGGGTGCATCCCGAAACTGCCGATGCAGGCCGTGAGCATTCTGTCGCAGGTGCTGAATGCGGTGCTGCTGCCGTTCATCCTGTTCTTCATGCTGCGGCTGATCAATAAGAAGGAATTGATGGGGAAGTATACGAACTCGCGATGGTTCAATATCGTGGCGTGGACGACGGCGGTGGTGGTGGTTGGGTTGTCGGCGGTAATGGTGTGGCAGGCGGTTGGGCCGGCGGTGATGGCGGCGATTTAGGGTGCGCGGCGACAGGAGAGGGCGATCAGGCTATCGGTGGACGGCGCCTTCCGTGCCAAATGGTCAGGACGTCGATGCGATGTTCGTCTTCAATAATTTCGTAAAGAATGCGGTACTGGTGAGGTTTCTTTCCGTAGATGACCTCACGGACAGCTTTGTCTTCGCGGGTGACCTTGCCCATGTGCGGTGCTGCCGCGAGGAGAGAAATCGTGCTTTGCAAGCGCGAGAACCAACGCGCTGCACCTGCGGATCCGGGAACATTGATGAAGCCGTAGATGATATCGAGATCGCGGGCGGCGCGATCAGTCAAGTTAACGAGATAGACCATGCTTTTTCCGGAACTCAGCGAAGACTTCGTCGGCGGGACGGGTGCGTCCCTTTGAAACATCTTCGCGCCCCTGCCGGATGGCTTCATGGACGTCCGCTGCTGCGGCTATGTCGAGCAGTCGCTGGTAGGATTCGGCGGACTGAACGATGGCCTCGGTCCTGCCGTTGACGGTGAGGACGATTGGGCGGCCCGTCTTTTTGAGTTGCCTCATCATCTTGACGGAGTTGTTGCGGAAGGTGGTGAGGGGCTGGATGTCCTGGGTAATGTCGATCATGCGTTGCCTCGCTGAAGGTATTTTATCGTACCTGTGCATTTAGGGCCAAGAAAAGCGGGTCCTTCGCGATGCTCAGGATGAAATATTTTTTGGGGGTCAGAGAAGTTTGCCGTCGGCGAGGTCGCGGATGAGGTTGAGGTCGGCGGCGAGGAAGTCGAAGGTGGGGAGCTTGGTGAGCGGGGTCCACTGCATGGTTTGGAAGATGCGGTTCTGCATAACGCCCGAGAACTCGAGGACGCGGAAGAACTGGATTTCGATGGCGCCGCCGTTGCGGTAGGTGTGGCGGAGGGTGGCGATGCGGTCGCCCACGGTGGCGTCGATGCCGAGTTCTTCCTCGAGCTCGCGGGCGAGGGCGCCCTGGGGAGTTTCGCCGAGCTCGATTTTGCCGCCGGGGAACTCCCACTTGAGGGCCATGGGCTGGTCGGCGCGGCGCTGGCAGATGAAGACTTCGCGAGTGGGCTTTTCCTCCGGCGAGTTTTCCTTTGCAGGAGCTTCTCGCAGGATGAGCGCCGCGACGACGTGGCGCAGCGGCTTGGCGGCGGTTTGCGGTCGGCGGCGATCCAGCTTGCGGATGGGTTCCTTCACGTCTAGAACAGTTTAGACGCCAATTGTCGCGTTTTCGGTGCGACGCGGTGAAGCTAATCCGATAACGGAGTGACGGAAGCGGGATAGTACACTGGCCAGCCTTGGGCGGCGGCGCGGTCAAGCAGAGCGGGCGAGGGGTTTACGGGGAAGGCGCGGCGGGCGATGGCGAGCATCGCGGCGTCATGAATGGAGTTTCCGAAGACCGCATCGGGCGCGGTGATGCCGGCGGCGTTGAGGGCGGTGACTTTGTACTCGTCGGTGGGGACGGCGATGAGGCGGTTGGTGGCGACTCCGCCGACGGCCTCGGTGCGGGCCGCGAGGACACGGTTGGGAGGGATGTTGAAACGCTTGAGGCCTTCTTCGACGACCCAGTCGTTGGTGGAACTGACGGCCCAGATGTCGACGCCTTGTTGTTGCAGGTCGGCGACGAGCTGGACCATTTCGGGGAAGATGTTTTTTTCGACGTGGTCGCGGAAGAAGGTGGCGGCGGCGGCGCGGAGGATGTCGATTTCGATCATGGTGTAGACCTGGACCATCTCGCCGCAGATGACGATCTCGGAAACGTCGCCCGCGAGGTAGCCCTGGTAGCGGCGGTTGATGAAGGTGACCATGTCGGGGGGGATGAGCTTGGTTTCGATGGACCAGTGCATGAAGGCGGATCCGGCGTCGCCGGACCAGAGGGTGCCGTCGCAGTCGAACACGGCGATTTTGGGGGAGAGAGTATGGACGCGGGTGAAGAGTTCGGCGGTGGTGAGGGGTTTGGGCTGCAAGGGTTGCTCCGGGTTGAGGTTCAGGGGCCAGTTGCCAGTTGCGAGTTGCCAGTCAGGACTCGAAGTTTAAGTAAAGCAGCGATGGGGCGCCGATGCAAAGGTTTGCGCAACCTGTCAAACCGAATTGGCGCGGAGTTTGATACTCTTCTGATTCGGTATTTTGTTTGAACTTCGACGGACTGAGGAGCTGAAGAAATGTTGAACGTAGAACGTCTTTTTCCCGCGGAAGGTACGGCGCGCGCGGTGGCAGCGAAGCTGTATGACACCGTTCGCGATCTGCCGATCATCAGCCCGCACGGACATACCGACCCGCAATGGTTCGCGGACAATCAGCCGTTCCCCGACCCCTCGGCGCTGTTTATTCAGCCGGACCATTACATCTTCCGCATGCTTTATTCGCAGGGCATTTCGATGGAATCGCTGGGGATTCCGCAACTGGATGGGAAGCAGTCGGCCGATCCGCGGGAGGTTTGGAGGATTTTTGCGCGGAACTATTACCTGTTTCGTGGGACGCCGACACGGCTGTGGATCGACTATGCGTTTTCCGAGCAGTTTGGCCTGAAGGACCGGTTGAGCGCGGAAAATGCGGATGAATATTACGACGCGATCGACAGGAAGCTGCGCACGCCGGAGTTTCTGCCGCGGGCGCTGTTCGACAGCTTCCGGCTGGAGGTGCTGGCGACGACGGATGCGGCGTTCGACTCGCTGGAGCAGCACAAGAAGATCAAGGCGTCGGGCTGGAAGGGGCGGGTGCTGCCGACGTTTCGCCCGGATGCGGTGGTGGATGCGGAGTACGCGGGCTTCCGGCAAAACCTGGAAAAGTTGGGCGAGGTTTCCAATGAGGACGTTTCGACCTACGCCGGCTATCTGAATGCGTTGCGAAAGCGGCGCGCCTACTTCAAGGAAAACGGTTGCACCGCCACCGACCACGGGCACCTCACCGCGATGACCGCGGACCTGTCGCCACACCAGGCGACCGCGCTGTACGAGCGCATTTATACGGGCAAGACGGATCCCGGGGATGTCGAACGCTTCCAGGCGCAGATGCTGACCGAAATGGCCGGCATGAGTGTCGAGGATGGGCTGACGATGCAACTGCATCCGGGTTCGATCCGGAACCACAACCGGGTGGTGTACGAGAAGTTTGGGCGGGACAAGGGCGCGGACATTCCGTCGCCGACAGAGTATGTGCGCGGGCTGAGGCCGCTGCTGTCGAAGTATGGCAATGAGCCGGGGTTTACGTTCATTTTGTTTACGCTGGATGAGTCGACGTTTAGCCGGGAACTGGCGCCGCTGGCGGGGCATTATCCGTGTTTACGGCTGGGGCCGCCGTGGTGGTTCCATGATTCTCCCGAGGGCATGATGCGGTTCCGCGAGCAGGCGACGGAGACGGCCGGCTTCTACAACACGGTTGGCTTCAACGACGATACGCGGGCGTTTTTGTCGATCCCGGCACGGCATGACGTGGCACGGAGGGTTGATTGCGCGTTCCTGGGACGGCTGGTGGCGGAGCATCGGCTGGATGAGGATGAGGCGTTTGAGCTGGCGGTGGATTTGACGGTGGGGCTGGTGAGGAAGGCTTACAAGCTGTAGCTTTCATCGTTATTGCTGGTAAAGACGAACGTAGTCGACCCACATGCTACCGCTGTGCGGCGTGGTTGCGTCTACCGAGCCGGGAAAACCCGCTTCGCCGACCGCGAAGTTGAGGATGACGTAGAACGGGTGGTCGTATACCCACTTCTGGCCTGGGGGCAGGTTGGAGGGAGTGACGACGAAGTAGGGTTTGGCGGGGTCGTCGCGGTAGAACTCCATGCGGTTGGGAGACCAGGTCATGCCGTAAGTGTGGAACGCGCCGTCGTCGATTCGGCCTGCGTTTGGGAAGGCGAAGGAGCTGCCGATACCGTGGGCTCCGGAGTAACCGGGGCCGTGGATGGTGGAGGAGGTGGTGCCGGGGCCGTATTTCTGGACCCACTCCATGATGTCCTGCTCGCCGCAGTTGGGCCAGCCGGCGGCGCCATCGCCGAGAAGCCAGAAGGCCGGCCAGAAGCCGGCGCCCGGTTCCATGCGGATGCGGGCTTCGACGCGACCGTAGAGCAGGGTGTGCTTGCCGGCCGTGTTGAGGCGCGCGGAGCTCCAGCGCTGGTTGGCGTGGATGGCCTTGAGGACGAGGTGGCCCTGGCCGTCTTCGAGGAGGTTGGGTTCGGAGGGTTCGCATGGACCGGTGGTATCGCCGGGCTGGCAGTACCACTGGATTTCGTGGTTCCCCTTCGGGCCCCAGCCTTGGACGAAGTTCCAGTCGCTGGCGCTGGGGATTGAGTTGGCTGCGCCGTTGAACTCGTCGCTCCAGATGAGGTGCCAGTTTTGAGCGTGGGTTGTCGGCGTAAGCAGGAGAAAGGCTGTCAGTATGGCGAGGTGGAGCAATGTTGGGTTCGTGCGCTTGCTGGTCACACGCTCAAATAAAACAGGCGCGTGGATCGAAGGGATGGAAGACATAGCGGTATCCTAAACCGGACGGAGAGTTGAGATGAGCTTGTTTTTTGCAGCGGGATCGCCGGAGATGGATATGTCGGCGGAGGAGTTTCGGGCGGGGTTGTTTGAGGCGCTGGGGAAGCTGGGGGAGCGGAAGAAGGTGCTCGCCGTGCCGCCGGATTTTACGCGCTTTCATTCGAAGGCCGGGGAACTGACGGAGATGGCGTGGGAGTATTACGGCGAGCGGTTGACGGACGTGCTGCCGGCGCTGGGGACCCATACCGCGATGCCCGATCATCAGATTGCGACGATGTTTGGGAAGACTCCGCGAGAGCTTTTTCGGGTGCATGACTGGCGTCACGATATTGTCACGCTGGGCGAGGTTCCCGGCGAGTTTATGCATGAGGTGAGCGAGGGCAAGCTCGATTACACATGGCCGGCGCAGGTGAATAAACTGCTGCGAGATGGCGGGTTCGATCTCATCCTGTCGATTGGGCAGGTGGTGCCGCATGAGGTGGTGGGGTTTGCGAATGGGAGCAAAAATATTTTTGTGGGGACTGGTGGCGTGATGGGAATCCACCGCTCGCACTTTCTGGGCGCGGTGTATGGGATGGAACGCATGATGGGGCGGGCCGATACTCCCGTGCGGCGCGTGCTGAATTATGCGAGTGAGCACTTTGGCGGGCTGATGCCGCAGATCGTGTATGTGCAGACCGTCGTGAATAAAAATGCCAAGGGCGAGTTGGTGATGCGTGGGCTGTATATCGGCGACGATACGGAGTGTTTTGAGTTGGCGGCCGAGCTGAGCTTGAAGTGCAATTTCCTGATGATGGACCGCGAGATTCACAAGGCTGTGGTGTTTCTCGATCCGCATGAGTTTCATTCGACCTGGCTGGGGAACAAGAGTGTGTACCGGACGCGGATGGCGCTGGCGGATGATGCGGAGTTGATCGTGCTGGCGCCGGGGGTGAAGGAGTTTGGCGAGGACAAGCAGATCGATGTGCTGATTCGGAAGTATGGGTATTGTGGGACTCCGGCGACGCTGGAAGCGGTGAAGAATGACGCGGACCTGGCGGGGAATTTGAGTGCGGCGGCGCATTTGATCCATGGGTCGAGCGAGGGTCGGTTTCGGATTCGGTATTGTCCCGGGCATCTGACGCAGCAGGAAATCGAGAGCGTGCATTTTGAGTATGGGGACCTGGCGGAGTACACGGCGAAGTATGATCCTGACAAGCTGGTTGATGGGTGGAATGTGGTGGATGGGGAAGAGATTTTTTATGTGTCGAACCCCGGGTTGGGGTTGTGGGCGTTTGAGGGGCGGTTTGGGGCTTAGGAGGAATGTGTGCGGCCCCTGGAGGAGAACGGGTTTCTGTTCAGCTTAGAGCTACGAGCTAGTGAGCATAGAGGAAGAACAGGTTGGTGGCTGCGCCAGGGGTATTCAATGCGGTCAGACGGGCTTGCTTGCGCTGTCTTACTTGTAGCCGGTATGCTGTTGAGCGTTGACGAGTGCGAGGTTTCGCAAAATTGAGTGGAGAGTGGCATGAGTGAGGGTTTGAGGCTTCCGAAGTTTTCTGTGGGTGTTGGGGACCGTTTTGCGCACCAGGCGAAGGCACAACTGGCGGCGTGCGTTAAGGCTGCCGAGGCGGGCGTTGAGGTTGTTCCGGTGTGGAACAAGTCCAACCGCGAGCACACGATTATTGGGTCCGATCCCAATCAGACCCGCACACAGGCCGATGCCGCGGTGAAGGAACTGGGGTGGACGAAGCCGTACTTCCTCGATGCCGACCACATCAATTTGAAGACCGTCGACCGCTTTATTGCGCCGTGCGATTTCTTCACGCTGGATGTGGCGGATGAGATTGGCAAGGCCGCGAAGCCGGAGGATGTGGATGCGTTTGTCGCGCGGCATCCGGAGCTGGTGGGTGAGGTGACGATCCCGCGGATCGATGCGCCGTTTAAGACGGATGAGGCGTTTGTGAAGGGTGTGGCGAATAAATTTCTTGCGGCGGTGCAGGATGCGGGAAAGATTTATCGCTATCTCGTCGAGAAGAAGGGCGAAGGGAAATTTGTGCCCGAGGTTTCGATGGATGAGACCGACGCTCCGCAGACGCCGGTGGAGTTGCTGATTATTCTGGCGGCGATTGCCGACGAGAAGATTCCGATTCAGACGATTGCGCCGAAGTTTACGGGCAGGTTCAACAAGGGTGTGGATTATGTCGGCGATGTCGCGCAATTTTCGAAGGAGTTCGAGGAGGACCTGGCGGCGATTGCGTTTGCGATCAAGACCTATGGCCTGCCCGACAATTTGAAGCTGAGTGTGCATTCGGGGTCGGACAAGTTTTCGATTTACAAGGCGATCCACGACGGGGTGAAGAAGTTTGGCGCCGGCGTGCATGTGAAGACGGCGGGCACGAACTGGCTGGAGGAGTTGATCGGGCTGGCGGAGTCGGGCGGCGAAGGACTGGAGATTGCGAAGGAAGTGTATCGCGAGGCTTATACGCACTCGGATGAGTTGCGCGCGCCGTATGCGACGGTGATCGACATCGACGATGCGAAGCTTCCGAAGCCCGAGGAAGTCGATGGCTGGACGAGCGAGCAGTACACGTCGGCGCTGCGGCATGACCAGTCGAATCCGGCGTACAACCCGAGCTTTCGGCAGTTGCTGCATGTTGGGTTCAAGGTGGCGGCGAAGATGGGGCCGCGGTTCTTATCGGCGCTGGAGGCGAATGAGGACGTGATCGCGAAAAACGTTACGGAGAATTTGTTCGAGCGGCATATTCGGCCGATATTTCTCGGCGTTTAGGCCTGCTCCAGGCTTTCAAACCGGCGTGAACAGGATTAGAGTACGAAGTACGAACTAATGGAGGCAGTTGTGGATATTGGCTTTAAGATTCCGGAAAAGGGATCGCTGGATTTGCTCTCACTGGGGGCGGTGGTACACCGGCTCGATCCCGGCATTATTCCGTTTCGCAAGGCGACGAATCTTGCGGTGCATGTTTCGGGCGGCGAGTTCAACGTCGCGGCCAACCTTGCCGATGCGTTCGGACAGGCGACCGGCATCGCGACGGCGATGGTCAACTATCCCGTGGGCGATTTGATCGCGGAGCGGGTGCGCGCGATGGGTGTGAAGCCCTTCTACAAAAAGTTTGCGCATGACGGCGTGCATGGTCCGAACATGGCGACCGTGTACAGCGACCAGGGCCTTGGAGTGCGCGCGCCGGTGGTGTTCTACAACCGTTGCAATGAGGCGGCAGCCCTGCTGAAGCCGGGGGACTTCGACTGGAAGGCGATCTTCGACAGCGGCGTGCGCTGGTTCCACTCGGGCGGCATCTTCTCGTCGCTTTCGGAGACGACTTCGGCGCTGGTGATCGAGGCGATGCGGGCGGCCCGCGCGGCGGGTGTGGTTACGTCGTTTGATTTGAATTACCGCGAGAAGCTGTGGAAGCCGCAGGGCGGCATGACGCGTGCGCATGAGGTGTTGGGCGAGATTGTCGACAACGTCGATGTGCTGATCGGGAATGAGGAAGACCTGCAAAAGGGCCTGGGATTTGCCGGGCCGGATGCGGAAAAGCTCGACAAGGCTTCTGGCTCGAAGCTCGATACGGGCGCGTTCCTGGCGATGATGGAGCATGTTGTGAAGCGCTTCCCGAAAACCAAGGTTGTCGCTACAACGCTGCGCCATGTACATACCACCAACCACCACAGCTGGAGTGCGGTGGCGTGGGTGAACGGAGAGGCCGTGTTCGCGCCGACGACCGAGTTGAATGTGCTGGATCGCGTGGGCGGCGGCGACGGTTTTGCGTCGGGCTTCATCTATGGGTTGCTGAGTGGCGAGACGCCGCAGCAGGCCGTCAATCTGGGATGGGCGCATGGCGCACTGATGACGACGTTCCCCGGCGACACGACGATGGCGACGCTCGACCAGGTGGTCGCGTTTGCCAGCGGAGGATCGGCGCGCATCCAGCGTTAGATGGAGGACGAGTGCGCTGACGGCGTCGGCGCACTCGTGTATCTTTTAGGCCAATCGGGGAACGGCGATGATCGTGGTTTTGATGGGCGTAAGCGGTTCCGGAAAAACCACCATCGGCATGTGCTTCGCCGAACGCGTGGGCTGGATCTTCGCCGATGCCGACGATTATTTTCCTCGCCTGATGAAGCAGAAGATGGCCGCCGGCCATCCGTTGACCGACGAGGACCGGCTGCCGTGGCTTCGGCTGCTGAACCGGCTGCTGCGGAAGTGGGACAGAGAACAGACCAACGGCGTGCTGGCGTGCTCGGCGCTGAAGGAGAACTACCACGATGTGCTGAAGAGCGGGATTGCTACGGCGATCGAGTTCGTGTTTCTCGATGGGTCGAAGGATTTGATTCGGGAGCGACTGGAACATCGGCACCACGAGTACATGAATCCGAAGCTGCTGGACAGCCAGCTGGCTACGCTGGAGCCCCCCGACGATGCATTTCGAATTGTGAACGACCGGCCGCCGGAACAGATTGTCGACCGCATCCTGGCGAAACTTGAACCGATACATTTTCAGTCGCTGCATCACGCTACCGATAAGATTTCAAGAAAGAGAGGAAGTAACCCGATGGGACATCCGTTATTTGATTTGAGTGGCAAGACTGCCGTGGTCGTGGGCGGCACATCCGGCATTGGCCTGGCGATGGCGGTTGGGCTGGCGGAGGCGGGCGCCGATGTGGTGGCTACCGGGCGCCGGCATGAACTGGTACACGACGCTGCGGCGCTGATCGAGAGCAGGGGACGCAAGTCGCTGCGGCTGACCTCGGATGTGAGCGACCGCGCGTCGCTGCAACACCTTTTCGACGAGACGATGAAGGCCTGGGGCAAGGTGGACATCCTGATCAACTGCGCGGGCAAGCTGAAGCGGGCGCCGACGGTGGATTTTCCCGAGGCCGACTGGCAGGACATCATGGACACGAACGTGACCGGGACGCTGCGGGCTTGTCAGATTTTCGCGCCGCAGATGCTGGAGCGGGGATACGGGCGGATCATCAATATCGCTTCGCTGAATACGTTTGTGGCGCTGAAGGAAGTGGCGGCGTACGCGGCGTCGAAGGCGGCGATTGGCTCGCTGACGCGGTCGCTGGCGGTGGAGTGGTCGGCGAACGGCGTGACCGTGAATGCGATCGCTCCCGGAGTTTTTCGCACGGCGCTGAATGCTGAGTTGCTGGATAAGAGCGAGCGCGGCAAGGAGCTTAGGATGCGCACGCCGATGAACCGGTTTGGGAAGACGGAAGAGCTTATCGGGGCGGCGATCTATCTGGCGTCGGATGCGGCTTCGTTTGTGACCGGGGAGATCATGGTGGTAGACGGTGGGTTCCTGGCGAGTGGCGTGAACCAGTAGCGGATTGCGAAGAGAATTTCGTTGACATTCCGGAGGGAAGCGCATCAACTTAGTGCTGTAAGGGTTAGTGATCGTGGGGCGACTCGCGATGGCCAACCGGAGTGAAAGCCCCCAGGTGGCGCAAACTGTCCTGGAGGGGTTTGTTAGAGCAATAGCTTTACCGTGATTACCGCAGCAATCAGAGTGACCGTGATGATGGCGAGCAGCAAGCTGCCTGTCACCGAAACGGAACCCTGGGCCTTGGCAATACCTAGTTTGACCATGGTCTAGTCTCCTTTCTACGGAACGCCCCGGAGCTCATTACTCCGGGGCGTTCTCTTATTCGCACAAGGCGAATTTTTGAACGTACCGGCTTTGTGCCCTGTGCTTTGCAGCCCGAAAGAAGACTGTTGCATTATGTCATCCGGGCGAGGCTTGCCACGGAGAGTGCGCATTCAGCGCTGATCTTAGATTCCTGTTTTGGAAAAGGAAAGATGCTAGTGGGCCCCGGCGGGGCCTCTGCCGGGCTTTACTTTCTTGAAGAACCAGACGACGACCACGCAGAGGAAGCAAAGCAGCGAGAGCCAGCGGAAGATGTCGACGAAGGCCCAGGCGGAGGCCTGGCGCAGGAGTTGGCTGTAGAGGGTGGCCTGGGCGGGGTGGAGCGTATTGACCGCGCCGAAGTGGTGGGTGAGCGCGCCCCGGGTGGCTTGGACGGAGTTTTGGAACGCCTGGCCGGATTGGGGGACCTGGTTGATGATCTCGTTCTGGTGGACGGCGGCGCGGCGCACCAGCAGCGTGGTCGCGATGGAGATTCCGACGGAGCCGCCGACGTTGCGCATGAGGTTGAAGATGCCGGAGGCGTTGCCGATCTGGTCGTTGCGCAGCGTGGCATAGGCGGCGGTGCTGATGGGGACGAAGACGAAGCTGAGGGCGAAGCCGGTGATCAGGATGGGAATAAGAAGCGTGGTGGGGGAAACGCCCAACGTGATCGATCCGAAATAGAGCGTGGTGAGGCCGAAGGTGAGGAAACCGAAGGTGAGCAGCCAGCGCGGGTCGAGTCTGTTGGAGAGATAGCCGATGACCGGCATGCCGCAGATGGCTCCGATGCCGCGAGGCGCGACGACCAGGCCGGCGGTGAAGGCGGTGTAGCCGAGCAGCTCCTGATAGTAGAGCGGGAGGATGGTGATGGTGGAGTAGATGCCGACGCCGAAGAGCAGGATCAGAATGCTGCCGATGAGGAAGTTGCGGTCTTTGAGGACCTTGAGGTTGACCATCGCGAACTCGCAATGCCACGACCGGTAGATGAACCAGACGAGCGCGATCGCCATGGCGAACACGGCCCAGCAGAGCCATGTGGAGGCAAACCAGTCGACTTCCTGGCCCTTGTCGAGGACGATCTGCATGGCGCCGGTCCAGACGACGAGGGTGCCGAAGCCGATGTTGTCGAAGGGCGGGACCTTGGCGTTCTTGATGTACGGCGGGTCGTGGATGAAACGGTTGATCATGTATAGCGCGGCGATGCCGATGGGGATGTTGATGTAGAAGGCATAGCGCCAGGAGTAGGTGTCGGTGAGCCAGCCGCCGAGGGTGGGGCCGAGGACCGGGGCGACGACGACACCGAATGCGAAGACGGCCATGGCGGCCCCGCGCTTGCGGGGCGGGAAGCTTTCGAGCAGGATGGCCTGCGAGAGCGGCTGGAGGGCTCCGCCGCCGGCGCCCTGGACGACGCGGGCGAGCAGGATGACGGGGAGCGACCAGGCAGCCCCGCAGGCGAAGCTCGCAGCCGTGAAGATGGTTACGCAGGTCATGAGAAATCGCTTGCGGCCGAAGCGCAGCGAGAACCAGTTGGAGGCGGGGAGGATGATGGCGTTGGCGACGAGGTAGCTGGTCAGGACCCACGTTGCTTCGTCGGTGGTTGCCGACAGCGAGCCGGCGATGTATGGAAGGGCGACCGAGGCGATGGCGGTGTCGAGCACCTCCATGAAGGTGGCGAGCATGACCGAGGCCGCGATCAGCCACGGATTGACGCCGTGGGTGAGAGCGTATGTGCTGTCGGTTTCGTTGCCGGGAATGGCCTGGGTGGCTGCTGCCATGCGTGCGTGTGCGCTCCATTGACCTCACGCGGGAGGCTGGGGATGGAAATTGGATGCAGGCGGGGTGCGGAGGCTTCGGGGAGATTCGGTTACCGAACGATTTCGCGAAAATCGGTGGGTGCTTGGCTGCCAGTTTCAAGAGTTGCGAATCGCGAGTCGCCGATTGCGAGTTTGGGTTGTGTCAGAAATGTTTTTTGTAAGACAGGATTGCGGACAGGAAAGAGTGAATGGGAATTTGTAACTTCAAGGGAATGTGTCGGATAGCGACGTGTCCCGAATTGGGAATTGGTCCGAAATTCATGTTTTTATTGGCAATAGCTCGGAATTCGCGGGCTGCCGCATTGGCAACTCTGTGCATTGACGTGTAGGATTCTGGACATCTCAAGTCGTACATTTTCAGGATTGCTGTCAGACAGGGAGTTGCTTGTGCTTGCTACCGTAGGTTGTGCGTCGGGTCGTGTTGGTTGGTTGCGTGGGGTAGTGGCGGTAGGGCTGGCTCTCGGCCTGGGTGGCGCGTCGGCGCAGGTGACCAAAGATGCGGTGAGCGTGCCTCAAACGGCAATCCAAGGTTCGACGACGTTGTCGGCCACTCTTACTCTTGGCGTTGGCGCGAACCGCCTGGTAGCTTGCGGGGTTTCGGTCGCGATGACGGACGCGGCACTTGCGCCGATCCCGGCGACGGTAACATTTGGCGGCGTCACGATGACGGCGCTGACCGCGGCGCCGAGTCACGCTCAGTCGAGCACGGCGAAGATCTCCGCTCAGATGTTCTATTTGAATGACACCGGATTGGGTACGATGTCCGGTTCTCAGCAGGCGACTGTCACGCTAACCTCGGCGCCCAGCGGTCCGTTCCTTCTGTCTTGCGAATCATTTTTCGGAGTCTCACAGGCTGCGCCGGAGTTTACATCGACTGCCTACAACGGCAGCGGTATCGCGCAGACCATTGCCGTGGGCCCGGTGTCCGCAGGAGACTTGATTGTCGACGTGTTTGCCGGAGGCGCGACTTCTTCGAAGACCTCGAACCCGTCGGCCCCGCTAGCAGGACAGACGCAGCTTTACTCGCTGGAGTTCGTAGGTAAATCCACGATCGGTGCGGGGGCGGAGGTGTGGGGCGGCGGCAGCTACGAAATCGCGTCGGGTACCAGCGCAACGGTTGGCTGGTCGGAAGGTGAATCCCGGCTGGCCTATGCGGCCACGGCATTTGCTGCCGCGCCTACCGTCAACTACACGGTGACGACTGCCGCAAATCCCGCCGGCTCCGGCACTGTGACGCTTTCTCCGAACCAGCTAACTTATCCGACGGGAAGCACCGTCCAGGTGACGGCAGTGCCTGCGACTAATTTCGTGTTTACCGGCTTCACGGGCGATCTGAGCGGCACGACCAACCCCGCCAATCTGCTGGTGAATGCGAATAAGTCGGTGACGGCGAACTTCGCGCCGGCACAGTGCACTCTGACTGTTATTTCGGGCGGGCATGGAACGGTTTCGCCCGCGTCCAGTACCTACAACTGCGGCAGCACGATCAATCTCGGTGCAACGCCCGACGCCGGGTACAGCTTTGCCAGTTGGAGCGGCGCTGGCTACACCGGGAGCAATCCTGCGGGAAGCTTTACGCTGACCACGAACACGACCGAGACGGCGACGTTTATCCAGGGTACGGTTTGCACCCTGGGGACGAGCGTGACGGGGTCGGGATCGATCACGTTGAATCCGGCGGGCGGAACCTACTCGTGCGGGACCGACGTGCAGGTGACGGCGGTGCCGGTCAGCGGCGATTGGACGTTTGAAGGCTTCGGCGGCGCGCTGTCGGGAACGACCAATCCGCAGACGCTGACGTTGAGTGCGAGCACGACGGTGTCGGCGGCGTTTACGCAGACGATGTTCCCGATCAATGTGACGATCGTCGGGCCGGGAACTGTGACTTTGAGCCCCAACGCGACGAGTTATGCGGCGGGGACGCCGGTGCAGTTGACGGCGACGCCGAATTCTGGCGCGCACTTTGTCGGGTTTACGGGGGATGTGGTGTCGGCGACGAGCCCGGCGACGACTACCGTGAATTCGACGCAGAATGTAACAGCGACATTTGCGAACTCGGTGATTACGCAGGACTCGGTGAGCCATGCGGTGACTACGACGACAAGTTCGACTTTGTCGTGGCAGCATACGCTGGGCGGCGGTGCTTCGCGCATGGTGGTGATCGAGGTGGGGTCGGCGGACAGTGTGGCCAGCCCGGATGCGAATGCGGTGGTGAGCAGCGTGCTGTTCAACGGTGTGTATGCGACGCCGATACTGCCCTCGCTGGAGTATGGCGGCACGAGCGGCATGGTGCAGACGCAGCTCTTCTATCTGACCGAGGCGGAGTTGCCGGCGGCGGGTACGTATACGGTGCAGGTGAACCTTGTTGGAGCGATTGGGGGCTTCCAAGCGGGCGCGATTTCGCTGATCGGCGTGAACCAGGGACCGCCGGAAGCGGTGGTTGCGGCGCGCGATACGACTGGCGCGGACAAGATCGATACACCCATCACGACGCTGACGAACAACGCGTGGGTGATCGATGTGGTCGAGGACAACGACCTGACAGGGCTGATAGTGGATGGCACTGCACAGACCGTTGCTTGGACCCAGTCTTCGACCGGGATCGGCACGGGTGCGAGCGGCACGGAGGCGGTGGCGAATGCGGGGACGGTGACACTGGGGTGGGCCGGGTCTGCAAGCAGACTGGCGCACTCGCTGGCTGCGTTTCCGCCAGTAGGGACGGTGGTTCCGCCGACGTATACGTTGACGACGAGTGTCACTGGCGGCGGAACCGTTGCGACTAACCCTGGGATTTCGCAGTTCCCAACACAGACGGGGGTGTTGCTGACGGCGACTCCAGGATTGGGTTACACGTTTGGGAGTTGGAGCGGGGACTTTACGTCCACTGTGAACCCGCTGCCGATTGTGATGGATGCGAACCACAGTGTGACTGCGAATTTTGTATCCGCGCCGACGTGTACGGTGGCGTACAACATCGTTGGGCAGGGCACGGTGCTGCCCGCCGCGGGCACGTACAACTGCGGAACTGTGCTGCACCTTACGGCGACTCCGGGATCGGGGTACAGCTTTACGTCGTATAGCGGAGACTTCAGCAGCACGGACAATCCAGCTGACTTCACGCTTTCGGCGAACTCGAATATCACGGTTGAGTTCGATGTGATTCCGCTGTGCAACCTGACGATGAATACGACGGGGCAGGGGACGGTGACTCCGGCTTCGGGCGGGTATGCATGCGGCTCGACACTGACGCTGCAAGCTACGGCGGCGAATGGATATGGGTTCAGCGGGTTTACGGGCGACTATACGGGTACGAACAATCCGGCGTCGTTCCAGATCAATCAGGACTCGACGATTACGGCGAACTTTGTTTCGGGTGCGTCTTGCACGCTGACGACGAACGTGATCGGCAGCGGAACGATTGTTCCTAGCTCGGGAAGCTACGCGTGCGGAACGACGATCAATATCCAGGCGCTTCCGGCGGCGAAGTATCTGTTCAATGGATGGAGCGGCGCTCTGAGTGGAACAACGACGCCGACCACGTTGACGATGACGGCGAATGAAAGTGTGACGGCGACGTTCGTCCCGAATACGGCTGGAGTTACGGGCGATTCGAGGACGGTGACCGAGCCTTCGTATCCGCCGGTGTGCAGCACATTGACTGCGTTGCAGGTGGTGACGAGTCCCGTCGAGACTTCGCCGGATACGGCACGGGTGCAGGCGGCGTTGAATGCGTGTACGCCGGGACAGGCGGTGGAGTTCTCGTCGAGCGGAGCGGACAATGCGTTTATCATTGCGCCGATCAATCTGCCGGCCGGCGTGACGATGCTGATCGATGCGGATGTGACGATCCTCGGGTCGATCAAGTATGCGGACTATGCCTGTGTCTCCGCCGATAGCTGGTGCACATCGCTGATTACGGTCTTGCAGAACGCGGACCCGGCGCCGGGTTCGGGGATTATGGGCCTGGGCACGATCGATGGCCGTGGGGGCACGACGCTGACCGACAAGGGCGAATCGTGGTGGGCGACGGGGTCGGATGCGCGACCGCGGCTGATCTATCTGGGCAATCGCACGACCAATGCGCCGGCGGACAACTTCACGATGTACAAGGTAACGCTGCGGTACTCGCCGAAGTTCCATGTGTCGGGCGTGGGGAACAACCTGACGATCTGGGGGATCAAGATTTACTCTCCGCCAGACTCGCCCAATACCGATGGCATCGATCCGTCGGGGTCGAAGAATATTACGATCACGAACTCGTATGTTTCCGACGGCGACGACATGATCGCGCTGAAGGCGGGCGTCGGGCATGTGTCGAATGTGACGATCAACAACAACCATATGTATAGCGGGCATGGAATTTCGGTTGGGTCCGAGACCAATGCCGGGCTGAACAATATGTACGTCCACGACAACGCGATCGATAACGGCTTTGGCGGATCGTCGGTGGATTCGATCCGCATCAAGTCGGATGTGAGCCGCGGCGGCGAAGTGTACGACGTGCTGTACAAGAACACGTGCGTGTTCCACGGCGGCGATACGATCGTGTTCGATCCCTACTATGCGTCGAAGACGGGAAACCTGATTCCGAACTTCCACGACATCACGATCAGCAACTTCCATGAGACGTACCGCGACTCGGGACATAAGGTGACGATGCAGGGGTACAACACGCCTCCGACGGTTTACCCGTTGACGGTCACACTGGACAACGTGCAGTTCGATGGTGCGACGGCGAACGACTTCAAGGCGCCGGACCAGACCAACAATGCGCAGTTCACGCTTGGACCCGGGCCGGTGAATATTGCGTCGTTCCTGATCGCGGATGCGGCGGTGCCGGCGAACAACATCACGGTCATCAACAATGTGTCGAACAGCAATCTACCGCTGGATTGCACAAATGCGTTCGTGTATCTGGCGGGCGACCTGGCAGCGCCCGCGGGGACGATTGCTCCGGGCGACTCGCCGAAGGTGACGGCGGTGTTGCAGAATGTCGTGGCGCCGCTGGTGTCGGGGTCGACTACGACTCCGCAGCAGCACACGCCGACGGGGACTATCAATCTGCTTGAGGGTTCAACGGTTGTGGGCAGCGGGACGATCAACGGACGGCTGGCCAGCATTACCGTTCCGAACATTACTGCGGGAACGCATACGTACACGGCGCAGTACCTCGGCGATGCAAACTATACTGCGGTCTTTAGCTTTGGGACCGTAACACTGACGGCGAGCTCCGGCGCGACGGCTCCGGTGGCAAATGCGCAGACGGTTGCGGTGGGGTATAACTCGCCGGCATCGATTACGCTGACCGCGACGGGCACGGGGACGTTGACGTACAGCATTGTGACGCAGCCGCTGCATGGTGTTCTTTCAGGCACAGCGCCGGCGGTGACGTATACGCCGAACGCAGGCTATAGCGGCGCGGACAGCTTTACGTTCAAGGCAAACAACGGTGTGGACAGCAATGTCGCGACCGTGAGCATAACGGTGGGGACGCCTACAACGATGTTGTCGCTGGCAACGCCTTCTCCGAGCACGGGATTGACGACGAACCAGACGACCACGCTGACCGCGACGCTTTCGCCGACCATGGCGGGAGCGAATACGGCGACCGGGACGATTACGTTCAACGATGGCGGATCGGCGATCTGCAACGGCGTGTCGTTCAACTCGACGACCGGCGTGGCGACTTGCACGACGCCGCCGCTGACGATTGGGTCGCATACGTTTACCGCGGTGTATGCGGGCGACGCGAACTTCCAGGGCAGCACGTCGAACCCGCAGACGGTTTCGGTTTCGGTGCCGCTGGTGACGTTGAGTGTCGGCGGGTTCCCGACGGCGGACCACATCGGCGCGGCGCATACCGTGACCGTGACGGCGGAGGATGGCTCGGGTACCGCGATTGCTGGGTATACGGGGACGGTAACGTTGAGCAGCAGCGATGCTCATGCGACGCTGCCGGCGGCGTATACCTTTGTGGCGTCGGACAACGGCGTGCATACCTTCGCGGTAACGCTGAACACCGGAGGGACACAAACGATTACGGCCACCAGCGGAGCGGTTTCCGGGATGGAGACGGGCATCGTTGTGGATGACTTTGTCTGGGTGCTGAACTCGACCGGGACGCTGTCGAAGATGGACGAGACGGGTACCGTGATTCTCAGTCCTGTTGGGACTGCGGGAACGACGGCGACTGAGGGCGGTGTTGCTTTCGATAGCAGCGGCGGCATCTGGTCGGTGAACAACGGCTCGAGTGTTCTGTTGCACGCGACGAAGACTGGCGGATCGGCGACGCCGATTACGGGCGGCGGATTGAATCTGCCCGTGGGAATTGCCATCGATGGGTCGGGTGCGTCGTGGATTGCGAACACCAACAATACGTTGAGTGTGTTTGCGCTCGATGGCTCGATTGTTTCGCCGGCGACAGGGTATCAATCGGCGACGGCGCATGATCCTTCGGCGCTGAACGGGCCGACGGCGATTGCGGTCGACGGCTCGGGCTCGGTATGGATTACGAACAAAGGCAATGGGACGGTGACGAAGGTGTTCGGCGCGGCGACGCCGGTGGTTTCGCCTACATCGACGGCAGTTACGAACGACACACTCGGCACAAGGCCCTAAGGAGATTTTCGATGCGCAACGTACACTTACTTTCTTTCGCGACGATCGTCGCCGCGGCGGTGGCGCCGCTGCTGCTGGCGGGTTGTGGCCTGGCTGGCGGCAGTCTCGATACGCATACTCCGGCGAATCCGGCAGGGGTGTATTCGGTGACGGGCACCGTGCATGGCGGGCAACAGGTGATCGGCGGGTCGACCATCCAGATGTATGCGGTGGGGACGAACGGCTATGGGTCGCCTGCGGTTTCGGTGCTGAACAGCGGTGTGACCGTGACCAGCAGCACCGATGGTAGCGGGAGCTTTACGCTGACGAACCTTTATACGTGTACGCCGGACCAGCGGGTGTACATCACCGCCACGGGCGGCGATGCGGGGTCGGGGACGAACTCGGCGATTGCGCTGATGGCTGCGCTGGGACGGTGCGGCGATCTGAACTCATCGACGTTTATCTCTATCAATGAGGTGACGACGGTGGCGTCGGTGTGGGCGCTGGCTCCGTTTATGAACGGGGCTGCGAATATCGGGGCGCCGGCGTCGAACGTTGCGGGCCTCAACAATGCGTTTGCGGATGTGAACGAACTGGCTTCGATTGCGGCGGGAAGCGCGGGTGGCGCAGGAGTTCCGGCGGGCATGACGGCGCCGGTGGCGGCGATCGATACGCTGGCGGATATTCTGGCGGCGTGCATCAACTCGAACGGCGCGGACGCGGACTGCTCGACCCTGTTTGCGGGAGCGACGGTTGGCGGGACTGCTCCGGCGGACACGTTGACGGCGGCGATGAACATGGCGCAGCATCCGGCGGCAGGTGTGGCGACACTGTATCCGTTGGCGAGTCCGCAGTCTCCCTTTCAGCCGACGCTGGCGGAGCAGCCGAGCGATTTCACTTTGGCGGCGACAGTCTCCGGGTTTACCGCACCGAGCGCGGTGGCGGCGGATGCGGGCGGCAACGTGTGGGTGACGGATTCGTCGGCCAACACGCTGACGGAGTTGGGGCACTCGGGCACGGCGCTGGCGACTGTGCCGGGGATGAGTGCGCCGTCGGCGGTCGCTGTGGACCAGGGCGGAAATGTCTGGGTCGCCAATGCTTCCAATGTCGCAAAGGTGACAGGGGGCGGCGCGGTCTCGACGTTTACGGGCGGCGGTTTGAGCCTGCCGCAGAGCATTGCGATCGATGGCCAGGGAAATGTCTGGCTGGCGAATGCGGGGAATGGCTTGTTGAGCGAGTTTGCGAACGATGGAACGGTGCTTTCTGGGGCGGGATTTGCGAGCGCGGGGGGAATGCCGATCGGGGTGGGGATTTCTCCGAACTGATTGGGGCCTGTCGCGTCGATCTAAAACCTGCAACTTTTGCGGGGCTTTACGGTCTCGGCAGGCATCCCTGCGCCAAATTTTCGCATCTTCCAAACGTTTAGAAAAAATTTACGGCTGGGTACCCGTTCGGGGAGAGTATTTAAGTCGGCGTTATGTCGATTGGTTTTGGGCCTGTTTCGTTGCGGCAAGTGTGGCATTGATTGGCGCTGTAGACACAGGAAGGCGAGGGAGCGATTCATCATCAGACTCATGTGATGAAGGGGCATAGCCAGCGGGCCGGTGGGGCTGCTGCGAGGATCGTTCTCGCGTGGG
>DASRLB010000114.1:0-7024 GCA_035648695.1 Acidobacteriaceae bacterium
GAATTCTGCCTTCGAGAAATCGGCCCGAGTATCTACAACCAGGCAATCGCGGATGCGCAAACATATTTCCATGACAAGGTTGCCGATCTGAGCGGAGCGCGCTATGAGCCTGAAATGGACTTCTGGAAGAAGGCATAGGACACCAACCGGGCGGTTAACGCGGCCACGTCTGGTTCGCTCCATGTGATGAAGCCGTCGCTTTTTCGTCGGTCAACGCGCGCACGCCGGTACTTGGCGGCAATTTGGCCACTCGCGCCGGTGGTGCATCGACTGCCTTGATTCGTTGTGCTGCCCCCTCCAAAAATGGATTCCTTCCTCGATTCGGTTTGCGATTCGCTTGTCAGAAAGCACCGGGTACATACGATATTGCTATATGGGTCGCACGCTGATGGTTCAGCGAACGAGCATAGTGACTACGATATCGCGGCGTTTGGGCCGGTAGAAAGAACCGTTCGGGATGCTCGCAATCTCGATTCCCAATTCTTGGACGTTTTTCTGCATCCCGAGGGTGTGCTTCAAACACCAGGTCTTGAGCATCTACCGCTTCGCGGCAGCAGGATACTTCTGCAACGCGCCCGTGAGGCTACGCACTTTCTGGCACAGCTGGATGAGATCCATCGCAGAGGCCCCGATTCTCCAAGTCGGGATGAAATATCTGCTCGCCTGACGTGGGCGAGAAAGATGGCTCTTCGGACGCGTAGACTTGATATCGAGGGGGATTATCGGAGAACCTGGTTGCTCAGCGCCCTTCTCGAGGACTACTTCTATATCAGGGCGATGTGGTATGAAGGACCCAAAAAAGCGTTTAAATGGCTACTCGCGCACGATCCGGAAACCTATGGCGCTTTCGAACGTGCACTTAAGATCGAATCCTCCTTCGACACAATCGACGCGCTGGTCAATCGATTTGTAGAGAAGTATGAGGCGGAGAAAAACCGTGGAGCCTGAGTCATTGGTCGACTGATGCGAGCGCTGGAACTCAAGATTCCGCCCCCTGTCGTCGCGCTGCTCGTTGGCGTGGCGATGTGGGCCATTTCCCACGCGGCCGCGCGAATTGAAATATCCGCGCCGGTTCGCATTGGCGCCGCGCTGGTAATCGCGATTGCCGGGGTTTGCATTGCCGTTGCTGGTGCCCTCGCGTTTCGCCATGCGCACACGACCACTAGCCCGGTAAAGCCGGAAGCTGCCTCTTCGCTTGTCACTTCCGGCATCTATCGTTTTACGCGCAATCCAATGTATCTCGGCTTATGCCTGGTACTGCTTGCTTGGGCGTTTTTCCTGTCTTCTGTCTTGGCTTTCCTGGGGCCTATCGTCTTCGTTTTTTACATAGGCCGGTTTCAAATCGCGCCGGAGGAGAGAGCGCTGTCGAGAATTTTTGGAGCAGCATTTGCTGACTATCGAGCCACGGTGCGCAGATGGATTTGAGGCTTGACCTTTCGGTCAACGCATAGCGCCGGCACGTAGCCTGGATATCTTGATTCGTCAACTGACATGAGCCTCGCGCGAAACCTGGTGGGCTTGATCGTCGCGCCACCGGCGGGTTCATTGCTTTTCGAACTCGGTGCGCAAATGCTGCGTCCTTCGAGCGCTGATTCCTCGCTGTTTCCCTTGGCCCTCTACTTTACATATGTAATAGCGCTCGTTTTCGGCGTGCCTGCCATCCTGCTCTTTCGATTCTTCCGGCTTCGCAGGTGGTGGCAATTTGCCATAGGCGGTGCTCTGCTCGGCCCCGGTCGCGATGCTGATAGTTCGGTACAACCCAAACACCTCGTCACCCCTCACTATCGAGGCAACCCAGTTTGTCGCTTGCGCCACGCTTGGCCTTGTGTGCGCCGTGATTTTCTGGGCTGTTGCAGTGTTTCGCGCACGGACTGCTCATGCCGCCTAATTCGCCGGTCTCGCTTTCCGCTCTCCAAGGCCGCAGCATGGCCAGATCCGTGCTTGCAGTCGTTGTCGGGTACCTCATCTTCGCGCTGTCGGCATTTGCGTTCTTCCAAATCACCGGACAACAACCGCATCAAGCCGCACCGATGCCCATCATGCTCGCGAGCATCACCTTCGGCATGGTCTTCGCGTTACTCGGTGGATACACAGCGGCGTGGCTCGCTCGACGTCGACCACTGGCGCACGCGATTGCCGTTGCAGCACTGCTGGCGCTCGGTGCCACGATCTCGCTGCTGAGCACACTCGGCAAGGGTGCGGTCTGGTCGCAGGTCGCGGCGCTCGTGCTCATGGCGCCGGCGGCTGTCTTTGGCGGATGGCTGCGCCTGCGGCGAATGGCTGATGTCAGGTAGCGTATAAACCGATCATTTTCAACGGGAGGCAATTACAGATGACGGATGCCGTAACAATCAAAGTCGGTCAGATTTCGATTCGATACTTGCGGGACGGGGCGCGCGCCGGCACGATGGGGATGTTCGAATTGACTGTCCCGCCCGGGTCCAATGTGCCTCCAGCCCATAGCCACTCCTTCAACGAAGAGTGTGTCTATGTCCTTGAGGGAACGTTGCGCTACTCCGTAGGAGACGTGACGCGCGATCTGCGTCCGGGTGACTCGATGTCCACACCCAAGGGTACTGTTCACAGTTTCTCCAATCCATCCGCGGAGCTCGCCCGCGCGTTAGTCGCCCTGTCTCCGGATATCGGCGCGCAATATTTCCTGGATGTTGCAAGCGTCATCAATGCTGGAGGTCCGCCGGACAAGACCGCTCTGGTCTCCGTTATGACTCGCCACGGCCTGGTTCCGGCAGCCCCTGGCGGTGGCTAATCTGGCGCTCAAATCGTTAGACTAAGTCATGCATGCAGCCAATCCGCAATGGGAAGCTCGTGTAGCTGCACTCTGGGAGCGCGCGCCTTCATTGCCGCCGGATGAACTCGTCAGATCCGCGGACGAACTCGCTGATGAACTCGAGCCAGGCGACGCAAGAGCGTTGTTCGAGCGTGCCTGCGCGAGAGACACGGCGGGATTCGAATCCGAAGCGGAGAAGTTCTACCGCGCAGCGCTGGCAAATGGAACCCTCGACGACTATCGCTGTTCACGCGCATCCATTCAGTTGGCAAGCACGCTGCGCATCCTTGGTCATTTTAAAGAAAGCGAACAGCTGCTCGTCGCCGAGCTCGACCGTCACATGACGGTGGGCCACACGCGAGCATTGCACGATGAGGCGCGCGCCACGCTCGCGCTCACCTATGTCGCCCAAGGCAGGTCGGCCGAGGCGGCTGGCCTGGCGCTGCGCACCCTCGCGCCCTACCTGTCCCGTTACAACCGCTCGGTGGCGGGAAACGCGGCGGATTTGGTCGAAAAGACTTGGGACTGAGCGTGCAACGGAAGCAGCCATCTGACGCGGAAAGCGACGAGCGCTGACCCGTCGGCCACCCCTCCAGTGATCGATATCACTCCAGTAGATAGCTCTGCCGAAATTGAGGCCGCGACCGCCCTCTTCAGAGAGTATGCGGATTCGCTCCCTGTCGATTTGGAGTATCAAGGCTTTTCTGCCGAACTCCAGAACCTGCCCGGTGTTTACCAGCCGCCAACCGGGGCGCTGTTCATCGCGCTTGTCGACGGCGGCGCGGCAGGATGCGCGGCAGTCCGGCGACTCGACGAACACACCTGCGAAATGAAGAGGCTATACGTGCGCCCCGCGCATCGAGGCAGCGGCATCGGTCCGATGCTCGTCGCAAAAGCGGTCGCGACTGCGCGAACGCTGGGATGCGACCACATCTGGCTCGATACTCTCGCGTCGATGACCGCCGCGCACCGGCTATACCTGAGCATGGGTTTTCGCGAGATACCAAGCTACGGCGACGACGCTGCACCCGGCACGCGTTACTTCGGCCTGCGCGTGCCGCCTGACGGCCGCACACTATCGTGCTTGCCGTCGATCGATGGCAAGATCGAGATCGCAAAATGACTGCCGGAACTAGCCGCCCAATACCGCTCGCGGTGCTTGCGTTCGTTGCAGGAATACTCTCCATTCTTCTGTTGCTGGCGAGCCTCGAGCCTCCGCCCGCCACGCCTGCGCAGCAGCTGTTGTTTGCTGCAAGCCACCGGGGAACTTACGTTTTATTCGGCAGCCTTGTACTGACATGGTCGGTGTTCTCGGTTCCGTTGGCGGCCGTCACCGCAACACTGTTGCGCGCCAAGGGCGGCATGCTGACATCGGCCGCGCAGTTTCTGGTTGCCGTCGGCGTGCTGCTGCTCGGCTTTGGAATCTTCATGCACATCGGCGCCCTGCTTTCCATCGTGGCGGCGGGAACTCCGCCTCACGCCGAGGATGCGGCCTACCAGGTTGCGATTTGGTCGAGTCTCGCTTTCTATCTCACCGATCCGGGTCTCATGGCCTGGGGGCTCGGCCAATTGCTGTTCGGATGGATCGCGTGGCGAAGCGGTGTGTTGCCAAACTGGGTAGCTGTCGTGGGCATCGTCGGTGGCGCCGCGGGGCTGCTCACGCTCGCCGTCTATCAAACGGGCGTACTCGCCCTGCTGCAAATAGGCTGCTTTGCCGTCTGGGGGTTTGCCAGCGGTTTTTCGCTGCTGAGCAATCGTCAGGCGATCGTGTCGCACGGCGGCGCGGAGGCCTGATCATTCTTCCAGTCGGATTCGCGTACCGCCGGGCTCCCGCGTCAATCGTCACCAGCCCCACCAGGAGTTGAACTGATCATGGCAACAGGAACTGTCCGGTTTCACCGTGTGCTCCGCGCAAAACCCGAGCGCATCTACCGCGCCTTTCTGGATGCCGCCGCCATGGCGAAGTGGCTTCCGCCCTACGGCTTCACCGGCATCGTCCACAGCATCGACGCAAGCGTGGGCGGCACCTACAAAATATCGTTCACGAACTTCGCTACGGGGCACGCGCACTCGTTTGGCGGCGAGTATCGTGAACTGGTCCCGTACGAACGGATTCGCTACACGAGCAAGTTCGACGACCCGCATCTACCGGGCGAGATGCAGACGACGGTGACGCTGAAGAAAGTGTCGTGCGGAACCGAACTTGGCGTCGAGCAAACGGGCTTGCCCGAAGCGATTCCGGTCGAAATGTGCCAACTCGGCTGGCAGGAGTCTCTCGCGCAGCTTGCCAGGCTTGTCGAGCCTGAGATTCCGGGTTGACCGGTGCGCCTGGCCGACCGAAAGGAGCTGCACGGATGAAATCGACACTCGAAAACATCAGCGCCGTGAGTCTTTTCGTCGAAGACCTCGACGCCGCGAAAACCTTCTACCAGCAGGTGTTCGGCGTCCGGGTGATATTCGAGGACGAGAGTTCAGCCGCGGTCGGGTTCGCGAACGTGATCGTCAATCTGCTGCGCGTCGAGAATGCGCAGGAGCTCGTCGAACCCGGAGTTGTTGCCCGCCGTGACTCCGGCTCGCGCTTTCAACTGAGCATCTGGGTGGATGACGTCGACGAGGTGTGTCGGGAATTGCACAAGCGAGGCATGCCGTCGCTCAGCGGTCCGCGTGACAGGCCATGGGGCATGCGCACGGCAAACTTCGTGGATCCCGGCGGCCACAGTTGGGAAATCGCCCAGAAAATTGCTTCGAAATAGGCGACAATCCGTGTTCGCAGCGACGCTCCCGCTCCGGATTCCATCCGACTTCCACACGGCACCGCGAAGACCCGGTGATTGATCGGCCGCTCAACGCATTCGAGAGAGTCGTGATGGCGGACGATTTTCGCGAACTCGAGCGTTGTCGGCTACGGTCGCTGGTCGAGCGAAACCTAACGCTCGCACGGCAACTTCATTCGGTCGATTTTCAGCTCGTCGCGCCCAACGGCCGCACGTTCTCTCGTGATCAATATCTTGGCGACATCGAAGGCGGTCGACTCGTCTATTTCGGATGGGATGCCGGCAAGATCGACGTGCGCATGCACGCGAGTGTGACGCTTCTAAGATATCAGGCGACGCTCAATGTGGGCTCCGAGGCCGGCCAAAGCTCCACGCTGAATTGCTGGCACACCGATTCCTACGAATTGCTTGACGGCCTATGGAAGGTCGTCTGGTCACATGCCACCGCCAAACGATAGCGAGGCGGCGGCTTTCGCCGTCGCGCCCGCCCCAATCGAATGGAGATTAACGATCACGATCCCCGTCGTGGTGGTAGTACCCGCCGTGATCGTAGCGGGCGCCGTCTCGATAACCGTGGCCGTAAGGCACCATGATGCATCCGCTCAAAGCTGAAACCACGAGACCAATGAGTAGGGCGAGTTTCATATCCATTCCTCTGCATGATTGTTCGCAATTTCAGTATCCACGCCTGGGCGAGCGCCGATAATCGGCGATTTGCCGACTATCACGTAGACCGATCTCCTACCTCGTGTAATGTCGCCCGACGGTGAAGCGCGTCAAATGCGGAATCGCGCGATGTGGCGTGGGGTTCCGCCGGGCGTCCGGTGGGCCGCGCGGCACTGCAGGAGTGCGGCGAATGGCATAGCATGAGCGCGCTGTGTTTCGGCGTAGCTGCCGCTCCGGCGCTGCGACAGCAGCCTGTCCGCGACAACGCGGCAGCGGCGATAACTCGTTTTCGCAAGACCAACCTCACCCGGAAAGGATGGTTCACATGCGCAACCAGACGATCACCCTCGGTATTGCGGTTGCCGCCGCATTTGTTGCCGGACTCGCTGTCTCTCCTCTGATGCGCCATGGCATCGCCAGTGCGGCCGCAGAGTCACCGGCAATCGCTCCCGCAATGATCGACCTCATGGCGATCAAGCATGGCGACCTTCCCAAGACGTCGAATCCCGAAATGAACTCTAAGCTTCTGGTCGCCACCGACAACGCGACGATCGCGTTGCAATCCGGCAATGTCGCCAAGCACATGCATCCCAGGACCGACGAGATCCAGTACATCATCGAAGGCAGCGGTTCGATGTGGCTCGGCAGCGAGCGAAAGGAATTCAAGCCCGGTACGCTGATCATCATTCCCAAGGGCACGGCGCACGGCGGAACGATCGTCACCAGCGGGCCGGTCAAGGCCATCGGGATCAAGATTCCGCCGCAACCTGCGGACGATGTCGTCATGCTCAAGTGA
>DASRLB010000115.1:0-3935 GCA_035648695.1 Acidobacteriaceae bacterium
GGCCAGAGCGTGGTGCCCGCTGGGACGTATATCGCCGCGGGTGCGTCGTCGGCCAATGCGGTTGCGGTGCTGGAAGAGCCGGATGGCTCGCTCGACATAATGACGCTGCCCTCGGGCCAGCCCGTCCATGTGACCGCCAAAGTTGCCGCCGCGGGGGCGCAGATCCGTTTCTCGCCGGGTGGGAAATTGGCGGTCGTGTTCGCTGTCGGCTCGGGGTCGGTTACGCTGCTCACGGGGCTTCCGTCTGCGCCTTCTGCGACGGTTATTACGTCGCCGGTCGCCGTGCTGGATGCTGTGGTGAGCGACGCGGGCAGCGTGGCCGTCGCCGCTGCGAGCAGTGCGGGCGTCAGCATCCAGATTGGCGCGACAACCGTCGGCAATGCCGGCGCGCTGGGGGGACTGAGCTTCGCGAGCGGCGACGATCTGCTATTCGCCGATGCCGCGGCCAATACGCTGACGCTGGTCCACAATGCATCGAGCAAGCCCTCGCCAGTGCTCGTGCCGAGCGCCGCGCTGCTGATGACGCCCGCCGGTCTCGGCGTTTCGCAGAACGGGCAATGGGCGCTGGTGGCGAACTCCGGCGAGGCCAGTGCCATACGCATCGACCTCACAGGGCAGAACGCTCCGCTGCGGATTGCCTGCAATTGCACGCCGGCGCTGGTGGCGCCTCTGTCGGGCATGGGGACGTTTCGTATCACCGCTCCCGGCGGCGGTGCGTTGTGGGCGGTCGACGCGGGAGTAAACGCGCCGCGTTCGTTCTTCATTCCCGCGCTGGCCGGGACGGGGGCGCATCCATGATCCGGGACATGGAACAGGCCGGGCGCAGAAGGCTGACTGACCTGCTGCTGGTGGTCGTGCTGCTGCTGTGTCCAGCCGTGCTTCACGCGCAGACGGACCAATTGGACGATACAGATACTCCCGAAATTTCGGCGGGCACTCCGGGCCTGACGATGACGATTTACGGCATTTTCCCCATCAATAAGGGGACACAGACTCCGATGTGCTTTTTCACGGTTTCGGGGACCAGCGGGATCCCTCTCATCCCCCTGACGGGCGACTTTAGCTCTCCCACGCTGGTGGAACTGCAAATCCCCGCCGGCTCGATCCAGGAGATCCCTGCCTCGGCATTCAACGCCGGCGTTTTTACTGCGACCGCTTACGCCACTGCCAACGCGAGCGACACCTGCGACGGCAAAATCGACCCCGCATACACAAATACGCTACAGATACCGATTCAGGAGCCTGCGGTCCTGAGCACCGACCTGGATACCCTGACCGCGCGCAATCCCAGCCTCAGCGGCAATCCTGCACCACGGGAAATCTATCTACAGGGAACGGATTTTGTGGCGGGAGAAGCGGCGGTGACATTTTCCGGCAGCAGTTTCAGTTCGTTCGCCGGCGCCGTCACTGTCGTCAGTTCGATCTCCGCGAGGGTAGACGTCCCGGCAAATTTGCCGGCGGGCGTGAAGTCCGTGGACCTGACCTACTGCACCCACACTGCGACGGCAGATTACTGCGCGCCGCCCGTGCCGTACCCGATCCAACAGCTCGCGAGCAATCCTGGCACGCTCACTGCGACGCCAAGTCCAACGGCGCCTGCAACGCCAACCAACCTACAGGCTGTCTTCGGCTCGACGGACGGCTTTGGAGTTCCGTCCGGCCTGGTGACGTTCACCGATGGAACGGCCACGCTCGGCACCGCTCCGCTCACGTTCACCAGTGGACAATTTGTGGCGACCAACCCATCGGCGGCGGCCCCCGGCGAATTCGAGGGTTCGCCGCAGTCGATTCTTGCCGACCTCAACCAGGACGGCCTTCAGGACGTGATCCTGTATGCGCCCAACACGGTCCAGATCTATTACGCTGCCGACAACCTGGGCGGGTTTGGGTTCGTGGGCCGGGGGTCCGGCTTTACCGGGACCGAGTTCGCGCTCGACAACGATTTTTGCCTCAACGTTGTGGCCGTGACAACGGCCGATTTCAACGGTGACGGATATCCCGACATCGCCATGCTCTGCACCGATCCAGCCAGCGGTGGGGCTACGGACAACGTGCTCGTCTACCTGAATCAGAAGGACGGGACCTTCTCTCAGGAATCGGCGATATTCGCCGCGCCGTCGGCCCATTTGATCGCCGCGGCGGACTTCAACCGGGACGGCAACACCGACATCCTTCTGGTTGGGCCGGACGGCAATATGAATCCGGACGGCAGCCCAGTGCTCGGTTTCAATATCTACCCCGGCGACGGTGCGGGCGGCTTCGGCGGCAGTACACCCTTCGATGTGCCGCTCGGGGACGGGCTACAGGTGGCCGCCGTGGACTTCAACAACGATGGCTTCCCCGACATCGCCCTGCTCTACCACGACTTCTCTTCCGACCTGTCCACCAGCCAGATCGAAGTTTTCCAGAACGACAGCATGGGCAATTTCCCGGCGACGCCCACGTATCAAAAGTCGCTGGGCGATACGGGCGCAACCTTTCAATTCTTTACGCCAACGCTTCCGGGCAGCAAGTATCCCAACCTCGTCGCCATCAACGGCGGGATCGATGCGAGCATTGCGGTGGTCTTCAACAATCAGACCCCGGCCATCGGCTTTAGCGACACGATATTCACCGCGCCAGTGCCCGGCCTGCTGACCGCCGCGATGGGCGACTTCAATGGCGATGGCTTTCAGGATGTCGCGGTCTACGATGGCAGCAATCTTTCCGTCTATAACGCCGACGCGACCGGCCAGTACAATCAGCCGCTCTCGAGCTTCACGCTGGCCACTTCGGTGAACTCACTTTTGGGGTCGAGCGATGCCAACGGAGACGGCTACTCCGACCCCATCGCGTTTATT
The DNA here is from genome assembly GCA_035648695.1 of Acidobacteriaceae bacterium. Classification (GTDB taxonomy): domain Bacteria; phylum Acidobacteriota; class Terriglobia; order Terriglobales; family Acidobacteriaceae; genus Granulicella. The sequence goes on from DASRLB010000115.1 coordinate 2,841, forward strand.
ACGCCAAGTGGCGACCCAAGCCTGGTGCAGCAATACATCACGTCGGGGACTGCGACGGCCACGCTCGGCAAGCTTACTTTCGCAGCCGGCCCGCACAGCCTGACGGCGACCACTCCCGGCACGCCCACATTGAGTCCCGGTACCGCGTCGGCAACGCTTGTGAGCAATGGATCGACGCAGATCCAAGTTTCAAACGCCGTGCTGACCACGTCTCCGACCAGCCCGACGACCTACGCGCCGGCCAATCCCGTGACGCTGACGGTGGAAGTCGACTCGCTGGCAGCGCCAGCGCCGACCGGCCCGGTGCAGTTCTTCAACTCGCTGACGAACACCCTGCTGGGCACGGTGAACCTTGCGGCCGCCTCGTCCACCCAGAGCTTCGCATCCCTGCCGATAGGGACGCTGACCGCAGGGGACTATTCGTTCTCGGCAGTGTACGAAGGCGATACGACCTACTTTCCCGCGACGATTGGCGCGGTCGATTTCCAGGTAAATCAAGCCACGCCGCTGCTCGCCTTCGTCCCCAACCCGGCGACGATCACCTTCGGCACCGCGCTTTCGGCCGCACAGCTGGACGCGACTGCGACCCTCGGCGGCAATACCGTTGCCGGCAGCTTCGTCTACACCAATGCATCGGGAACGGCCGTCAATACGACGACCGTGCTGCCGGGCGGCAGCAACAACATTACGGCCACGTTCACTCCGACGGACACGACCGACTACAAAACGCCGGCCGGCGTGACCAGCACGATCACGGTGAACAAAGCCACGCCCGTGGTTGCTTTCGTGCCGAACCCCGCGACGCTGGCCTCGGGCGCGCCGCTCACAGGCGCGCAGCTCGACGCGACCGCGGCCTTCGGCGGGAGCGCTGTCCCCGGCAGCTTCGTCTATACCAATGCTGGCGGAGCGACCGTCAGTGTAGGCACCGTTCTGCCTGCGGGGCCGAACGTCATTACGGCCAACTTCACTCCGTCCAACACGACGAACTTCAATGTGCCTGCAGGAGCCGCGGCGACCATCACCGTCAGTGCGGCCACAACCACCCTGGTTTTCGTTCCGAATCCCGCGACCATTACGTTTGGAACGGCGCTGTCG
>DASRLB010000116.1:0-4573 GCA_035648695.1 Acidobacteriaceae bacterium
CATCCCTCCGGTGTTCCATGAATCTCGCCGCTTCCGCAACAGTCCATGAAACCCACTCCCGGCGGTGGTCTACTTTTACTCCGCCGCAAAGCCCCGCTCACGCGGCGCTCTGTGGCCTATTTTTGCTCCGGCGCTCATACCCGGTCAGGATTCCAGCGACTAGCAACCGATAGGCGCTGACATTGGCTCATCGAGGCCGTCTTTAGACCAAGCCCAAATTTCCCTAGATCATCTTCCTCATAGTCTCGATCTGCACCGTAACGCATCGCTTCCCGGAGTTGGTCAGGCTTCATTCCAACACCGTTATCTGCGATTCGCAGCCAGGAATCATCCCCGTCGAATTCAACGTCAATGGCTACCAGACTCGCTTTGGCTTCAATAGAGTTGTCGACAACGTCGGCGACGGCCTGAGAAAAGTCGTACCCCATATCCCGAAGCGACGTAATCAATCTCCGGGCTGAAGGAATCATCTCTATTGCTTGCATACCTATCCAGCTCTCCTGAGGTGTTTCGTCAAATCTACATCACGCGGAGCTAGGATGGGGGCGTCACAAAAATCCGACCCTGATCCTTGCTGGACTTTCAGGTGGGAGACCAAAAGGGCGAGTTGATCTGAATCTCAGGAGATACCCGGCTGGCCTTCCATCGCAGGACTACCGAAATCGCGTTTTGAACTTCGATCGGAGCTTCCGGAGGCATCACCCGAATCCATCTTAGGACGCCAAGAAGAATCTGAATAAAATTTGGGACTTGAACAACCTCGACTCCATCAAGACGCAGAAAAGCAGATGCGCTAGGCGAAATCGCCACATCTGCTCAATGTCCCAGTGAATTTGTAATGGTCGGGGCGGAGAGATTCGAACTCCCGACCCTCTGCTCCCAAAGCAGGTGCGCTACCAGGCTGCGCCACGCCCCGACTCCTGTATTATCGCACCCGAGGTCTGCAATTCTGAATTCTGTGTCGAGTCTCCCAAGCGCCCCACGAACTTGCGGTTCTGTGAGTGTTCTGGAAGAACATCGAGGTTTGACAGCTACAAGATCGAGTACAACCAGCATCCCGAAAAGGCAATGCGTTTGCAGCCCCATGTGGCATATATTTCATTCCGCGTGGGTGCACCGGATTGCCGGGCTGTTTCGCGGCGCACCCACTCAACTGCTGTGAGGCAGGAAGTGGCGGAAGAAGCGGAGACTGGCACGCCCATGCTCCTCCACACTCGAAAAATCCCGCAACAAATCGTCCTCACCAGCTACCATCGAAACCAGCATGATCGCCGAAATCATCGCCGCCGGTTCCGAGATGCTGACACCGCATCGCCAGGACACAAACTCCCTCTACCTCACCGCGGCCCTCAACAAGCTCGGCGTCTCCGTCGCGTTCAAAACCATCGTCGGCGATAACTTCGACCACCTCAGCTCCGCCGCCGCCATCGCCATTCGCCGCACCGACATCATCGTCTTCTCCGGCGGCCTCGGCCCCACCGAAGACGACCTCACCCGCGAAGCCGTCGCCGCCGCGCTCGGCCTCACGCTCCACCGCGACCCCGCGACACTCCTCGCGCTGCAACAAAAATTCATCGCCCGCCGCATCGCCATGCCGCCCAACAACCAGAAGCAGGCGGACGTTCTCGACGGCGCGATCCTGCTCCAAAACAAAACCGGCAGCGCCCCCGGCCAGTGGCTCGACACGGCAATCGACGGCCCGCAAGGCCAGCCGCACCGCAAAATCATCATCCTCCTCCCCGGCCCACCCGGCGAACTCAAGCCGCTTTTCGACACCGAGTGCCGTCCGCGTTTCTTCGCCGTCCTGCCACCGCGCCACATCGCCACCCGCATGCTCCGCATGGCCCTCATCCCCGAAAGCACGGTCGACGCGCGCACCGCTCCCATCTACAAAAAATTCACCGACGTCGAAACCACCATCCTCGCCGGCTCCGCCGAAATCCAGCTCCACTTCTCCACCACGAAGCCCACCCAGCAAGCCGCCCAGGACCGCGTCAACGATCTCGCCGAACTCATCGAGCACGAACTCGGCGAGGACATTTTCTCCAACGACGGCGCCTCCCTCGAAGAAGTCGTCCAGCTCATGCTCGGCCTCCGCGACATGACGCTCTCGGTCGCCGAAAGCTGCACCGGCGGCCTGCTTGCCGAGCGCCTCACCGCGATCCCCAACATCTCGCGCAACTTCATCGGCGGCGCGGTCGTCTACTCCGACGCCCTGAAAACAACGTTCGCCGCCGTCCCCGAAGCCCTCCTCCAGCAACACGGAGCCATCAGCCCCGAAGTCGCCCGCGCCCTCGCCGACGGCATCCGCCTCACCACCAACAGCTCCATCGGCATAGGCATCACGGGCCTCGCCGGCCCGGCCACTCCCACCACCGGCCCCGACGCCGGCAAGCCCGTCGGCCTCGTCTACATCGGCCTTTCCGACGGAGAAGACACGCAGGTCAAGCAGCTCCAACTCCCCGGAGACCGCGAACGCATCCGCTTCTGGGCCTCCCAGCACGCCCTCGAAATGCTCCGCCGCCACCTCCAGTAACACCGTGCCTCACCCTTCATTCCCCGCACTATCCGGTTGTAGGCGAGTTTGAAGTCCGGGAAAGTGAAGTTGCTCAAAACGTCGTTTTCATGAACTACGGGATAACTTCCCAGAAGCCGGCATATTGGTACTAATCCGGTGTCGGTGAGCGCATTGGCGATTTCGCACTCATCGAGAATCGGCGTAGGCCTAACTTCCGGATAACCGGCGAATCATGGCCTAACTGGGGCATTGTCCCAATTCGCATACTGCATGGTAGGATCGCGCCATGAAATCGCCACTCGCCTGGCTCGCGCTCGCTCTGCTTCCACTTGGGCACGTCAAGCAGACTCAGACCACGCAGGATCGCAATCTCATCGTCGGAGCCTGGAGCTTAAGCTCGTACGAACTTCGCCTTAAGCCTTCAGGAACGATCACGACACCGTTTGGACCACACCCTGTCGGTCGCATCCTCTATGAGACGAACGGCCAAATGTCGGCCCAACTGATGCGTCCCGAGACGACGGCCTTCGCGAGCAATGACCCGCTACGCGCGACCGGCGAGGAAGCTGCTTTGGCCTGGAGGAACTACATCGGTTATTGGGGCACGTACACAATCGATGCGAGAGCGGGCATCATCACGCATCACATCGAGGGCGCTTGGTTGACCAACTGGGTAGGTCAGAATCAGACGCGCGCGTTCCAGCTTTCTGGAGACAGCTTATCGCTTGACGCCGATTCGGCTGCCTGGCACGCGCACCTCACATGGAAACGAATTCGGTGAAGGTAACCTCCCATAGGGCGGGTGGCTCATATCTGCTCAAACCACCTCCGAATGGGGTGCCCCAAATCTCGATTCTCCTAAGCAACATGACAATGTCATGTTGCTTTCCAACTCCGCCGGCCGAAGCCGGCCTTGCTCAGAAGCGAGACGTGGGGCACCCCGTTCCGAAGAAGTTCGGATATGGGCCACCCGCCCTGTCGGTATGGGATATTCGTTCTAGGGAATCTCTGATCAAGTCATTTTGGACAAAAATAAGTACCCTGTTTTCAGTGCATCGAATCTGAGTAATCAATACTTGTGCAGAGGTTCCCTAGAGAAAAATCGGCGTGAGGTATTCGTTGTTGAGGGCCGAAGGCCCGTTCCATACCAGCCTGGGCCGAAGGCCCAGGTTACGGTAGAGAAAAGGGTCAGAGGGCTGAAGGCCCGACATATAATCGCGCCTCCATATCATCAGTTAATTTGCTCTGGAGCGGGTCCCCTTTAGGCATTCGCTTTTTCCTTTGCCCTCGCACCTGCATTTGCCCTTGCATTTCTTGTTGTCATTCCCGCAGGGAACCTGCTTTTGCCCTTGCATTTCTTGTTGTCATTCCCGCAGGGAACCTGCTTCTTCCGTTGTCGTTGCCTGTTCTCCTCCACCCACCCCAAATTCGTCATCCTGAGCGTAGCGCAGCGCAGCCGAAGGACCCGCCATCCTGCCTGCATCACCGACACCGCTCGAACCGTTCAACCCCGAAAACGCACTTGCTTTTCCCGTCCCCGGAAGACCACAAACCTCTCAGCAGGACCCAACTTCGGTCAGGCCATAAACCGCCGCGCCGGAGGCAGGGCGGGTGGCTCATATCTCCTCAAACCACCTCCGAATGGGGTGCCCCACATCTCGATTCTGAGATGTGGGAAGGGTGCACAGGCAGCCCTCCACGTCTTTGGGCAGTCCAATTGGACTCGATCTCAACTGTACCCATATCACCTGTCCACCAGTGATGACGGCTGGACCAGGCCCATCCATCACGCTCTTGGATCAGTCCCCGCGTATACGGATTCCGATGCATGTACGACAGTTTCTCGGTCGTCTTCTTATCGGTGAAGACGTCACCCGGTCCCTGCTTTTGCTTCGGTGAAGACGTCACCCGGTTCCTGCTTTTGCTTCGGTGCAGACGTCACCCGGTTCCTGCTTTTGCTTCTAGGTAGGTCTGGGCTTTAGCCCAGACATTACAGACCACCACAAATCTGGGCTTTACAGGCTGCGGAAAAACTCTGTTTCTGGAAAACCAGCT
>DASRLB010000117.1:0-13137 GCA_035648695.1 Acidobacteriaceae bacterium
GAGGAACATTTTTCTTAAGAGTTGCCAGTTGCGAGTCGCGAGTCGCGAGTTCTCAGGGGCGATGCGTCGTCACGGACAACCGAGAACCTGCGCCAACGGGCTACAATCGACGTAGGCTCGATTGGCGCAACCCCAATCCCAGCACAGCCATCTGTCTATATAGCCCATGAACGATTCACACTCAGAGCGTCCGGCGCGGCATCTTCCCGAAGACCCGCTGCCCGACCCCGAACCCGCCGCTCCGTCGCTCTCCGAGCCCGATCCCGGCGTTTATCACCATGAACCTGCACCCCAGGCCAGCAAAGACAGCAAATGAACCTTTTCATCCTTCGTCACGCCAGCGCCGGAACCCGCCGCGTCAACCCTCTGCTCGACCTCAAACGCCCGCTCGATAAGGAAGGCAAGCGCCACTGCCTGCACCTCGGCGCCATCCTGAACGCGATGAAGCTCAACTTCGACCTCATCGTGTCCAGCCCGCTGAAGCGCAGCCAGCAGACCGCGCAACTCATCGGCACCGAGACCGGTTACGAGTCCAAAATCCTGATCTCGAACGCACTCGCGCCCACCGCCACGCTGGCGCAGTTCCAGCGCCTGCTGCACGAGTGTGCGAAGTATGAAAACCTGCTCGTCGTCGGCCACAACCCCAACATTACGACCTTCGTGGGCGCGCTCATCGGCACACCCATCGGTGAAGCCGACCGGCCGCGTGTGCGCATCCGCAAAGGCTCGCTGGCCCGCCTGACCATGCAGCGCGGCACCGCGACGTTGCAGTGGCTGATGGAGCCCCGCATCGTCCGCGCCCTCTACACCACCTCGACCAAGAGTTCGCGGCGAAAGACTTCGCGGAAGTAAGCCGCTTCCTTCTTCAGCGACCACGCTTCCAGTTCCGCACCGCCGCGCTCGGGCAACAGTTCCAGCACAACGCTTTTTGGAAATATCTTCGTCCGCACCCGCACCGGAGCGGTCGCCTGGTCCTGATTCAGCGCTTCGGTGAGCCGCAGCAACACCACCGCGCGGGCGACATGTGCATGTTCCTCGACCGGAACCGACCGCATGATCCGATCCATCGGCTCTGGACGGGTCTTGCCGAGGTAGCGGGCAATAGCTGCGACAATTGCGCGCTGTTGCGGGGAGAAGCCGAAGATTTCCGAGTTCGCAATGATGTACTGCGTATGCCGGTGATGTCCCTGGTGGTTCATGTACTTGCCCACCTCCTGCATCATGGCGGCGGCTTCGAGCCACGGCCTGTACTCTGCCGGCAGCCCATGCACCGGCTGCAACTGCTTGAACAACTGCGCCGCATGTTCGCGCTCCGGCTCCATCTTCTTCGGATCGACGCCGTACCGCCGGCAGACCTGCAGCACGCCCTCCCAGCGCTCGGCCTCCATGGTGCGATGCACGGAAGCGCGGATGTCGGCGTTGCCCAGCATCTCCGCCAACATGCCGTCGCGCAGGCCCAGCGGCGAGTAGCGGAAACCTTTCAGCCCCATCCTCTCCAGCAGCATCGCGAACACCTGTGCGCCGCCGGTGATGATTTCCGACCGCCGCGGCCCGATGCCCGGCACCGCCGCACGCTGCGCGTTGTTCAACTTCAGCAGCTTGTCCGCGATCTTGCGCACCGACCAGGTGTCGGCCGTCAACACCCGGCCACTTCGGCCAGGGGTCCCGTGCGCCCTCGAAATTTTCACCACCTTCAGCACCCGCTTTGGAGTGGCCGCGATCAACATCGCCTCGCTCGCCTCCGCCAGTGCCGCCGCGGTCCCCGAAGTCGCAATCACCAGACCCACCTTCGGCGATCCGAGCTTGCGGCCGCCGCGCCGCAACTCGCGGCCGATAAACTTCCGCAGCCGCGCAATGTCTTCCTTGCCGGGAGGGTCGGTGCGCAAAAATTCCTGCTGCAAGCGGACCGCGCCCAGCGGAAGGCTCACCATCTCGCGAATTTTTCCGCCTTCGGAAACGGTCACCTCGCAACTACCGCCGCCAAGGTCGATCAGCAGGCATTTGCCGCGCGCGCCCGCCTCATGCGTCACAATCCCGAGGTGGATCAGCCGCCCTTCTTCAAGCCCCGAAATCACCTCGACATTCCAACCCGTCGTCGACTTCACCCAGGCCCGGAACGCCTCGGAATTTCTCGCATCGCGCATGGCGCTGGTGGCGACAACCCGCACCTGGTCCACCACATGCGCTTGGACTGCCTTGTGGAACCGCTTCAGCGCCTTGATGGTGTTCGCCATTGCATCCGGCGAAATCACGCCCGTTTCAAATACGCTCTCGCCCAGCCGCGTCACCTCGCGGTCTTCGTGCAGCGTCTTCAGCTTGTGCGCCTGTACCGATGCAATCGCCAACCGGCAGGAGTTCGACCCGATATCGATCGCGGCAAATGTGGGCATGCTTGTTGAAACTCCCTGCAGATTTAAGTCGTCCGAACCACAGACGCTATACGAGCAAGATACAACCTCGGGCACGAAGGGGGTTCGGGCCACTATCCTCGACAACCACGCAGCCACACCATGCTTCTGAGCCCGGCACAACCGCTTCCGCAAGTCTCACGCTTTCGGCGAGCGCCTGCGCGTCACGTCCTTCCACTGCTCGGCCTGTGGCTGGCAATTTTCTTCGCCTCGCTTTTTTCCCCGCCGCTGCTCGACGACGCCGACGCGACCCACGCCCAGGCCGCACGCGCCATGGTCACTACCGGCGACTGGGTCACGCTGCACGTCGACGGCGTGCGCTACCTCGAAAAGCCGCCGCTGCCCTACTGGCTCGTCGCACTGAGCTTCGGCGTCTTCGGATTCAACACGTTCGCTGTGCATCTGCCACTGGCGCTGGCCGTGCTGGCGCTGGCCGCGCTGGGCTACCTGTGGGGCCGCCAGGCCTTCGGCACCCGCACCGCCTTCTATACGGCGCTTGCGACGCTCACTTGCACCGGCGTTTTCCTGTTCACTCGAATTCTGATCCCGGAAGCCCTGCTCTCACTTTTCCTCTGCATCGCGCTTTATACATTCCTGCTTTCGAGTGACACCTCTTCGGTGCATGCTTCGCGGATAAGCCGGACCAGTCCTTACGTTATGTGGATGGCCCTGGCTCTGGCTGTCCTGACCAAGGGACTCATCGCGCTCGTCTTCTTCTTCGGCACGGCCTTTATTTACCTTGCGGTCACGGGCGCCTGGAAACAATGGCGCCGCATGAAGCCTCTCTCCGGCCTCGCTCTCTTCCTCGTGATCGCGGCCCCGTGGCACATCCTCGCGGGTCTGCGAAACACGGGCGGAGAAAACGGCCACGGCTTTTTCTGGTTCTACTTCGTCAACGAGCACTTCCTGCGCTTCCTCGGCCGCCGCATTCCGCGCGACTACAACAAGCTCCCCGGCTACCTCTACTGGTCGCTACATCTGGTCTGGCTTTTTCCGTGGAGCCTGTTCGCTCCACTGGCCGCAATCTTCGGCTGGCGTCGCCGTCGCCGCCTTCGCAACCTCGCGGAAACAGAGGCTGGCCGCACCATCCTGCTGCTCAGCATCTACTCCGCCCTCATCCTCATCTTTTTCGCGATCTCGACTAACCAGGAGTACTACACCTTCCCCATCTACCTCCCGCTACTGCTGCTCATTTGCGCGGCCATCGCTCGGGCCGAGCGCATTCCGGATCCTGAACACTGGGCCCTGAAGGCCCTGCTCGGCGGACATATTGCCTACACCGTCATCGGCCTTGCCATTGCCGCGGCGCTTGCGTACGGCCTGTGGAGCGCCCGGTCGCTGGCCTTCGTGCCCGACATCGGCGACCTGCTCGCGCACCGCGGCGTGGGCGACTACACGCTCTCGATGTCCCACTTCTTCGACCTCACCGGGCCGTCGTTCGCGGCGCTGCGACTGCCCGCAAGCCTTGCTCTCCTCGCCCTCGCGGCCGGCCCCGCAGCCGCATGGATATTGCGCCGCCGCCGCGAGCATTTCGCCGCCACCGTCACCGTTGCGCTCACCAGCGCCATCTTCCTCATCGCCGCACACGCCGCGCTCGGGCGCTTCGCGCCGATGCTTTCCTCGCACGACTTCGCGGAAAGAATCGACGACCTCCGCACCCGGAACCTCATCGCTCCCGACACCGAGATACTGCTGTTCGGAGACCAGGCGTACGGCTCGTCGATCCCCTTCTATATCAACCGGAAAGTCGATCTGGTCGACGCGCGCTCCAGTTCCATGCTCTTCGGCAGCACGTTCGCCGACGCGCCGCACATCTTCCTCACCTCGCAGGACCTGCTAGCAGGATGGGGCCACGGCCCACGCAAAATCCTCTTCGTCCCCGAGGAAAAGAGGGACGAAGTCGACCGCCTGCTCGGCCCCCACCAGACCGTCCTCAAAGAGACCTCCGGCAAGCTCCTGATTACCGACCGCCCGCTGAATACGACACCTTAGAAACTGTCCAGAAACTTCGCCCGATGACGGATGCGATTTCGAGGCGCAGGAAGGAATGCTTGTCCCGGGGGCTAAAAGCCCCGAATTTGTGGCCGCTTCGATGTCCGGGATAAATCCCGGACCTATCCCAGAAGCAAGAGCCACAACAAATCGGCCATGCACTGCCAAGTTCCTGGAGAGGTTCTTAGCTAAAACCGCGTTGACATATGCGAGACTCTGCCGCGACGATGGAATAATACCTATCTATCGAAATTGTCATTTTGAGCAAATAAAATTGTCACCCTGAGCACAGCGAAGTATCTGCTGTTTTTTCTGTCGCGCCGAACGTCCCCGGACAATGCGGCATCGACATTTCCGAGCGGCGTCCCATGGTCCCCATGAAACACCAACCCGAGCCGGCCCACGCCATCCGCCGCTGGAGCGCGGCCTCCATCGCCGGCCTTATCGCCGCGTGGCTCGTGCTGCAAGCCGGCGGGCTCTTTTCCCCCGGCCTGCTGGACGACGTCGACTCCATCTACATCCAGATCGCGCGCGAAATGCTGCAGCGCCACGACTTCGTCACACCCACCATCGACGGCATCCGCTTCTTCGACAAGCCGCCGCTGATGTACTGGATGGCCGCCGGCTCCATGCGCGTCTTCGGCATCCACGACTGGGCGGCGCGCATCCCGCTGGCCCTGGGTGTGCTCGCGTTGCTGTTCGCGGTTTATGCGCTCGGCATTCGGCTGTTCTCCGCTGTGTCGTCGCCCCGATATCCCGACCGCGGCGGCCTTTATGCGGCGCTGGCGATGGCGACGTCCATCGGTCCCTACCTCTATACCCGCTTCTACATCCCCGACATCCTGATCGCGCTGTGGATGACGCTCGCCATCCACCTCTTCCTGATCGCCCTTGATCGTGCCGATCCGCTTGCAACCAAGGCTTCGGGTGCAACGCGAAGCCCGCTGCTTCCCATGCTCGGCTTCGGCGCCGTCCTCGCCCTGAGCGTCCTTACCAAGGGCTTCATCGGCATCGTCTTTCCCATCGCCTTCGTCATCCTCTACCTGGCGATCACGAAGCGGCTCGGTCTCCTTGCGAGACTCCACATTCCGGCCTCCACCGCGGCTTTCGTCATCATCGGCGCCCCGTGGCACATCCTGGCCGCTCTGCGCAACCCGGCGATCGCCATGCCTCCCGGCCTTGGCCTTCCCGCCCGCGCCGGCTGGGCCTGGTTCTATCTTTACAACGAGCATATTGCGCGCTTCCTTTCGCGGCGCATTCCGCACGACTACGGTCAAACGCCGATCTGGCTTTTCTGGCTGCTCGCCGTGCTGTGGATGATGCCCTGGGCCGCCTTCCTCCCCACCGCTATCGGCCAATTCTTGCCCCAACTTCGACGAAAATCGGAAGCGGCGCTGACGCTCTTCCTCTGGGCGGCGCTTGTGCTCGGTTTCTTTACGCTGTCGGCGCGGCAGGAGTACTACTCGCTGCCCGCGCTGCCCGCGCTTGCACTGCTGATCGGCGGAACGCTCGCCTCTGCCGACGCGCACCGCGACTCAGGCACCAACCGCAGCATCCTCCGCTGGTCGCTGTGGCTGCTGGTTCCGATCACGACCGTTGTCGCCGTCAGCTGCGGCTACTTCGCGCTTACCGCGCCGACACCGGCTCCCGGCATCGACCTCAATCACGTGCTTTCCTCGAACCCGGAGATGTATAACCTCTCCCTCGGCCACGTCTTCGACCTTACCTCCGAAGCGATGGGCTTCTTCCGCGGCCCGCTGCTGACGGTGGCGATCTGCATGGCCGCGCTCGGCCCGATTTCGCACCTGTTCCGGCGCCGCGGACGCACGCTGGTCGCGAATATCGTCATCGCCGGCGCGATGTGCGGAGTCCTGATGGCAGCCCACGAGGGCCTCGCGCGCTTCTACCCGATCCTGGGCTCAAAGGACCTGGCCCTCGCCATCAACCAAGTGCGCGAGCCCGGCGACCTGATCCTGCTCGATGGCGAACTGACTTCGGGGTCAACGCTGCTCTTTTACACCGGCCAGCCGGTGCATCTGGTCAACGGCCGCGTGAACGGCCCGTGGTTCGGCAGCTTCTGGCCCGACGCGCCACACATTTTCGAAGGCGAAGCCAGCCTTCGCCAGCTATGGGCAGGTCCGCAACGTGTCTTCCTGTTCACTTATGGTCCGGCGAAACGCACGGCGGACCTGCAAAGCTTCGGCCAGGTTATTCCGCTCGCATCTTCCGGCGGCAAGACGATCCTCACCAACCGGCACTAACTGGAGCGGATTCCTCTTTGCTATAGAGCTGCCCCGCAGGCCAGGGCTGAAGCCCATTCTCTCGGTGCGCCTTTACCGCGGGCTGAAGCCCGCTGCTACTCCGGCACGACGAAGTAACGAGTCCTGTACAGCACCTGGGAATTCGCTATAGAGCAGGCATCGCGGGAGGTGAGGGCGGGAGCTTGAACGAGATCATAAAGCACCGACGACTATCGGAAACGATGGGCGGGTCCTTAGCCATCGCGTCACGTCTCGACGCTACCCATTTTTGAAGCGGCCTCCTCCGAGCCCAGGCTTTCGATGCAACGAAGAAAGATCGAGCTTGGAAAATGCCCTGTCTTTTTCGTAAGACCGTCTTCAAATTCATGTGGCTTCATGTCCGGGAAGAATTCGACCAACTTATCAAGCCGCACGTGATGCATCAGGGCCAGCGACGCAGCAATCTCGAACCTGTCATTCATCAGCAGGAATGCATAAAGCAGGGCCGTCTCGTGAGAGAAGAATAGAGCAGTCGAAAGTGTGTCCGGCGCGTAGTCGTAGGGAAAATAAATATCATGGAAATGGACGAAGGCGCCGGCGGGAACTTTCTGCATCCATTCGAGAATAAGAAGATTCACTTCGCCCGCGGGCGCAAGCGTGTGGCTCGAATCGACAAAGAACAGATCGCCGGCTTTGAGAGAAGACACGCAATCAGTGCCTGCGTCCTCTGCCTTTTTCGCCACCAATTCAATCCGTCCCTCGGCGCTTTCGTGCTTCAGAAACTCTGTAGGATACGGCTCGATACAGATGATCGTTGGAGCGTATCCCTCGTCTTTTGCGGCCAGCAAGCAAACCGCGGTGGAAACTCCGCACCCAACCTGCACAATCCTCATGGGCCGTTTTGCGCGTATGAAGCAGTATAGGAAATCAGCCTCTACTTCACCGTATCCCTGGTTGCTCCCATTCATCGCTACGGCTTTTCGATGGATTTCAAAATTCCCGAGAATCGCGCGATAGTTCTTGGTGCATTGATCCACCCACGCAATCTGTTCCGCAATGTCGCCGCGGATTCCCTCCATGCTGCGCGCGACTCTCCACTGCGTATTGCTCTTAAGTATGCGGATGTCAGGAATTTCCGAGTAGAAATGACGCGGCAGGATATCCATGTCAAAATGCTGGCCTGTTTCAAACAGGGCTCGCAGCATTTGTTTGCTCTTGTTTTTGAGCCGCCTGACCAGACCAGAGGGTGGACGAAACCTTTTCATTTATACGGCGAGTGTAGCAAATTATATTTGTCGGTTTGCGACCGCCAAAACGCATCGCTGCTCATTTCCGGCCTGCGAATTCAGGTCCGTCGCGCGAGATGGCGATGCGATCGCGAAGCGATTCGCTCTCTGAGACAGCTCGCCTGAGCTACTGGCTCAAATTCCCTGTTGCCGTGAATTGGAAAGAGGCTTTCGTGTAACGGGTTTCCGGGGAAAACCGGGCATCGATTTACCCGCGTCGCCGTACACCTAAAGAGAGTTTGCTCCAGCCTTTCTATGAGGGCTACGGTGTCTCTGGGGCCTCAACTCGTCCGCCTTCTTTCAGCTTGTAAGTCTTCCCGCGATAGTAAAAGTTATCCCCGCCATAGCTTCCCACCCACAGCACCCACCCCAGCAAATCGCGCAGCGGATACAGCACCACCCCATGCAGCCAGTCCGAATCTCCGAGCGCGCGCAGGACCGCAAACGCCTGCACCCAGCGGTTCGCGACCATCGCCGCCAGCCATACCAACCCCAGCAGCGGATGCCCGCTCGCAAGCCCCCACAGCAGCCCAATCATCCCGAACGGCATGGCAAACGTCAGCCCCGTGCCAAGATGTCCCCAGGGCCGCGAGCGGCGCGTGCTCTGCATCCAGCGCAACTGGTTGCGAAAGCTCAGCCAGAATGGCGAGTCCTGCACCATCAACCGAATCACATACGTCGCGAGTTGCACCTTCGTGCCCTGGTTCGCCAGCCGGTTTCCGAGCACAAAATCATCGGCGTAAAACTGGCCGAGTTCGTCGAAGCCGCCGACATCCTGAAAGCTTTTTCGCCGCACGGCCATGGTCGCGCCCAGGGCAAATTTTGTGCCTTCGAGCATCGTCGCGACCAGCACACCCGAGCTCATCTCCACGCTCTTGCCCACCGCGTCCAGTTGCGCCGAGAACCCACCTTCCGTAGTCCCGATATACATGCTCCACCCCAGCCCCACAGCCGGGTCCTTCAGCATCTGCACCATACGGCGGAGGTAGTCCTTCTCCACCCGCACGTCGGCATCGCTGGTCACGTAAAGGTCGTTCTTCGCCACCGAGTCCATCTTCGCGAGCGAATACACCTTCGCATTGTGAAACTTCGGCCGAGGCTCGCCGCACGTAATGTACCGCGCCTCCACATGCGGATACCGCGCTCCCACGCGCCGCGCCAGCATCAGGCCTTCATCGGTTTCCTGTCGCGCACAAAACAGCAGCTCGTACGGCGCCGGATAGTCCTGTTCAAAAAATGTCTCCAGGTTCCGCTCCATCCCGGGCTCGGTCCCGTGGAGCGGCTTCAGCATACTCACGGACGGGAAAAAATCCTGCGCGGCACGCTCTTCGCGCCGCCGCCGCAGGCCAAAACGCACCGCCGCGACGACCACCATGCCGCAGTAGATCGACGATGTGACCGACCCAACCGCCGCCACCCACAACAAACTCTGGACCACAAACCTCATCGCACCAACCGGAAGAAATCTCGCGCGGCAGCCGAAACAGCCGCTCTTCCAAGTTTACGTGAGTCGGGCCGCTACTCCCCGCGGCCTTTGTCCTTTGAGACAATCTTGATCGTGCGCCGAAACGGCACCAACCCCGCCGGCGGTTGCTGCGCCTGCTGCATCTGCGTCAGCATCTCGGTGCGCACGTAGTCGACGAACCCCTGCATCTGCCGGTTCATCTCCTCCATCCGCTCGCGCATCTGCAACACAATCGCGATGCCGGCGATATTTACGCCCAGGTCGCGCGCCAGGTTCAGGATGAACTCCAGCCGCTCCAGGTCTTCATCCGTATACAGCCGCGTGTTGCCATCCGACCGCGACGGCCGCAGCAGGCCTTCGCGCTCATACATGCGCAACGTCTGCGGATGAATCTCGTACATCTCCGCCACGGCCGAGATCATGTACGCCCCACGGGATTTACGCTTGGTCGCCATCGCCTTCAGCATAGCCCAAACGACGCCTGCCGCTCCACTCTTGCAGAGTTGCAACAGGCGTCGAGGTCCGCGCGGAACTGGATGATCTGCACTACGAATAGCCCTGCCTCGCGCCCATTCGACGGGTCGCCATGGTCGAGCGCGCGCGCATCGCAGCAATCCCTACAGCTTCTTCTTCAGGTCGTACGCCATATTCTTGTGCGCCGCCACTTTGGTCTTGGCCTTGAGGACAGCCGCGCGGAACTTCACGTCCTTCGTGTCCTTGGCTTCGGTCGTGAACAGGCTCAGCGCCCCGGTGTGGTCGGTCACCATCTCGTCGATGTACTCCTTGTCGAAGTCCTTGCCGCTCAGTCCATTCAGCTTGTCCCACTCCTTCTGGTGGTCGGCGTCCATGGTGTCCGGAGGCGTCATGCCCCACGAGTCGGCGAACGGCTTCATGTTCTCGCCAATCTGCTTGTGCTCGGTTACCATCTTGTCGGCAAAAGCCTTCACCGCCGGATTGGTCGCCTTCTCCTGGGCCAACTCGCTCAACTTGATCTCGTCGATGTTTCCCTGCGACGCGGTCGCCAGGAACTTCTTGTCGTTGTCATCAGCCGCTTTCGCCTTGCTGGGAAGCAGCATTGCCGCGCAACCGAGCATAGCGCAACACGTCAGTTTGGTCATGCTTGTCATAGGGATCTCCTGGTGCGGCCCGGCCGCAAATACTAGCTACAAGGTCTGAGAGTCTTTTCCGGCCCTCTGCGTTGCACGCCCGCCTCGGTTATCCTCATTACCGGAGATTCCATGACCCCCAAACTGCCTTCGCCGCCGATCGCCGCCCGCCATCCCAGGATCACCGACATCCACGGAACCACGCTCCGCGACGACTATGGCTGGCTCCGCGACAAAGGCACTCCCGCAGTCACCGCCTACCTCGAAGCCGAGAACGCCTACACAGCAGCCGCAATGGCAGGCACAGAAGGCCTGCAGGCAAAGCTCTACGAGGAGATCCTCTCCCACATCAAGGAGGACGACGAATCCGTCCCCTATCGCGACGGCGACTGGATCTACCTCACGCGCACGGCCAAAGGCAGCCAATACCCGATCTTCCTTCGCCGTCACCACACCGACCCCGCAGGCAGCGAGCGCATCATTCTCGACGTCAACGAGCTAGCCGAAGGCCAGCCGTTCATGTCCGTCGGCGCGACCGCGGTAAGTCCCGACGGTCGTTACCTCGCCTTCACCACCGACAACACCGGCTTCCGCCAGTACACGCTGCGCATCCGCAACCTCGTCATCGGACAAGAGCTCACCGACACCGCGATCCGCGTCGGCAGCATCGCGTGGGCCGCCGACTCCAACAGTCTCTTCTTCACCACCGAAGACGAGCAGACCAAGCGCCAGGACCAGCTCCACCGCATGGAGGTGGGCGAGCTTCACGTCCTATGCTTCGAGGAGCCCGACGAGCGTTTCAACCTCGGCGTCGGCAAGTCCCGCGACCGCAAGTACATCCTGCTCGAAGTCGGTAGCCACACCACCAGCGAAACCCACTTCCTCGACTCCGCCAAGCCCGAGGACGACTTCCAGTTGATCGCCCCCCGCATCGACGACGAGGAGTACCACGTCGACCACCGCGACGGCTTCTTCTACATCCACACCAACCACGAAGCCGAGCAGTTCCGCCTCGTCCGCACTGCGGTCAAAACGCCAGACCGCGACCACTGGCAGGAGCTAATTCCCGAGCAGCCCTCCTCGCCGCTGGAAGCCACCGACCTCCTCCACAACTTCCTCGTCGCGAACTACCGCGAAGCCGGCCTTCCTGTCCTCCGCGTCTTCCACCTCGACGGCGCGGGCCTGCCGGTAAACCCGCACGACATCCGCTTCCCGGACCCGGCCTACGCCGCCAGCGGCGAGATCAACCGCGACTTCAACGCGAGCACTTACCGTTACGCCTACCAGTCGCTCGTCCGCCCGGCGTCGGTATTCGAGTACGACGTGGCCACCGAAACCTCAACGCTGCTCAAGCAGCAGGAAGTCCCCGGCGGCTTCGACGCTTCGCTCTACACATCCGAGCGCCTCTGGTTTGCCGCCAATGATGGAACGCAGGTCCCCGTCTCCCTCATCTACCGTCGCGACTCCTTCCACAAGGACGCCAAATCGCCGCTCTACGTCTACGGCTACGGCTCCTACGGCTACCCGCTCCCGCTGGGCTTCAGCGCCTCCCGGCTCTCTCTCCTCGATCGCGGAATCGTCGTCGCCTACGCCCACATTCGCGGCGGCGGCGAGCTCGGCGACCCCTGGCACGACGCCGGCAAGATGATGGTCAAACGCAACACCTTCACCGACTTCATCAACGCCGTCGAGTTCCTCACCGCCGAAGGCTACGGCGACCCCGAGCGTGTCGCCATCGAAGGCGCCAGTGCCGGCGGCCTGCTGATGGGCGCAGTCACCAACCTCCGTCCAAACCTCTTCCGCGCCGTGCTCTCCCACGTCCCCTTCGTCGACGTCATGAACACCATGCTCGACGCCACCCTCCCCCTCACCGTCGCCGAGTACGAAGAGTGGGGCAACCCCAACGAGCCCGACGCCTTCTTCTACATGCGCAGCTACTCACCCTACGACAACCTGGAACATATTTACCGTGATGCGGTCCCCGCGATGCTGGTCAAGACCAGCCTCAACGACTCGCAGGTCATGTACTGGGAGCCCGCAAAGTACGTCGCCAAGCTGCGAACTCTCAAGACCAACGAAACCCCACTCCTGCTCCACGTCAACATGGACGCCGGGCACGGCGGCGCCTCCGGTCGCTACGACTACCTGAAGGAGATTGCCTTCGACTACGCGTTTCTACTGCGCGAGCTAGGCATCGAGTCGGCGTCGTAGGGGTGGCCCCCCTCCCCGGGGGTACTTTAGGCTTCAAAATCTAGATGGGACAGGGCTTAGCTTTTTTGGGGTATACCCCTGGCTAAGCACTGCCTGTACATGCGAAAGCCCAGCGGATGGCTGGGCTTCTGTGGAACTTCTATGTCTTCAGTATATAGAGGGTGTCAATAGGTTGAGAGGAGGGGAAGTTTGTAAGTGGCTGATTTGGATAGGAGAAATAAATATCGGTTGTGGGCAGGAAGACGCGGTCGGGGTTGGTCGCTTCGAGCCATGCCCAGTGGTAAGACAAGCCAAACCGGTGGCAAGCTTTCAACTTCGGCAACCGCCTTCTCGTCCTCGACTGCAACCGTGATTGCGATGATTCTACGCCTCGACCTCCACCAGCCCGCCATCGCCCTCACCCGGCGCGAGGAACAAATTCGTCTCCAA
>DASRLB010000118.1:0-20911 GCA_035648695.1 Acidobacteriaceae bacterium
GAAGAGGGTTGGGGATTTCAGCTTCGAGCTACGAGCTGCCAGCTACGATTTTTCAGCTATGAGTTTCCAGTCCCCAGTTATCGGTTTCCAGTTAAACTAGCGAGCGGTGCCAGTGGGTTTGAGGTCGATGGAGATGAGTTCGGGACGCTGGAAGGTGTTGGGGCCGAGCACGGCGACCTTGGGCAGAGGGCCGCGGACCATTGCGACTTCGTCGCAGGCGTAAAGGCGCGGACAGGTCTGGCAGTCTTTGTAAATTTTGTCGGGGAGCGCGGTGCGGTCGGCGACACGGAAGCCGAAGTGGTCGAAGAAGTCGGGCATGCGGGTGAAGAGGCAAACCGACATGACGGCATGGTCTTCGGCTTCGTCGACGAGAGCGCGGAGGAGCAGACCGCCGGCGCCGGTGCCGCGGGCTTCGGGCTTGACGACGATGGAGCGGACTTCGGCCAGGTGCGGGCCGTAGAGATGCAGCGCGCCGCAGCCCAGGAATTCGGTTTCGCCGTTGGGGAGGGCACGCTCGGCGATGGTGAAGTCGCGGATGTTCTCGCAGATTTCGGCGTAGGAGCGGCGGAGGAGCGTGCCGTCTCCTGAGAGGGAGTTGACGAGGTCGTAGATGTTGCGGGCGTCCTGGAGGCGGGCCTTGCGGGCCTCCTGCGCGGTGGGCGCGACGTTTTGCATGGCCGTGGTGGGTTCTTGCGTGGAGACGCTAGGCATCGGCCGCCTCCCGGTTTGTGCGATCGGCTTCCAGCTTCCAGTTGCCAGCTTCCAGTTTGGTTCTTGCGGCTTGGAGGGCTTCGGCCACGCGGGTGGTGGCGGTGCCGCCGATGACGTCGTGACAGTCCAGAGTGGCTTGCAGAGTGATGGCGTCGAAGAAGTCTTCTGCAAAGTGCTCGCTTAGTTTTTGCAGGTCGGCGAGTGGGAGTGCGTTGAGTTCGAGGCCGCGTTCGAGGCCGAGGCGGACTGCGTTGCCGATGATTTCGTGCGCGGTGCGGAAAGCGACGCCCTTGTTGGAGAGGTAAGTGGCGGCGGCCATCGCGTTGAGGTAGCCGGTCTCGGCGGCTTCTTTCATTTTGGCGTGGCGGAACTTGAGCGAGCGGGTGAAGCCGGGGAGAACGCTGAGCAGGCCGGAGAGTGTGTCGGCGGTGTCGAAGATTTGCTCCTGGCCTTCCTGGAGGTCTTTGTTGTAGGCGAGGGGGAGGCCCTTTATCAGGGTCGCAAGTGCTGTAGCGGAGCCCAGTAGCCGGGCGGATTTGCCGCGGGCGAGTTCGGTGAGGTCGGGGTTTTTCTTTTGCGGCATCGCGGAGGAGCCGGTAGAGAAGGCTTCAGGTAGATCGACGAAGCCGAATTCGGCTGTGGCGTAGAGGGTAAGTTCTTCGGCGAAGCGCGAGATGTGGAGGCCGAGAGTGGAGGCGGCTTGCGCGAAGTCGAGCATGAAATCGCGGTCGGATGTGGCGTCCATGCTGTTGGGCGTGGGGGCGTCGAAGCCGAGGGCCGCGGCAGCGATTTTGCGGTCGAGCGCGAGGGTTGCGCCCGCGACCGCGCCCGAACCGAGAGGGCAGAGGTTCATGCGTACGCGAGCGTCGGTGAGGCGGCTGATGTCGCGCTCGATCATGCTGACGTAGGCGAGGAGCCAGTGGGCGATGAGGACGGGCTCGGCGCGCTGGAGGTGGGTGTAGCCGGGCATGACGTTGGTTGCGTTGGCTTCGGCGAGCGTGATGAGGGCGAGTGCCCATTGCGTGAGGCCACGTGTGGTGGCGTCGATTGCGTCACGGACGAAGAGGCGCATGTCGGTGGCTATCTGTTCGTTGCGGCTGCGGCCGGTGTGGAGCTTGAGGGCCAGGGCGCCGATTTCGCGGGTGAGCTCGAGCTCGACGTAGTGATGGATGTCCTCGGCCTGCGGGGCGGAGGCTACGATGGCTGCTTGAATTTGTTGATTGCTGGTTTCGTAGTCGGGCTCGCCGGAGGTGGCGGAGATGCGGTGTGCCCAGTTTTCGGGACGGCGGCCGACGGCGGTGAGGCCGGCGAGGGTTTTGTCGAGTTCTTCGGGCGTGAGGATTCCCGCGGCTGCGATGGTTTGGGCGTGGGCTTTGCTGGCGGCTACTTCTTGCGGCAGTAGGCGCCAGTCGAAGGGGAAGCTGCGCTGCCACTGCTCGAAGGTGCGGTTGAGGGGCTCGCGGAAGCGGCCGGACCACATTTTGGAAGCTTCGGGTTGTTTTGTATCGGACAATCTTTTTACCTTCGTAGTCGTGGAATTTGCTTATGGAACGCGGTAAATGTCGAGGTTGATGCCGTCACGCAAAAGCAATAGCCATGTATGGTCAGCAGTGTTCGCAAGCAGGGCTGGGTAAGGTTTCGAGTTGCGGGGCAATCGAAGATCTAATGCAGCCTGCCCGCCGGGTATTTTTAACACGGTTAGCTTCCTACTAGTCGTAATGTCGATCATTCCGTCGAGACCGTCATATGCTGTGCGACAGTCATAGAGCATGTAGCCAGAGGTGGGACTTTTGTCGCTAATTCGGCAAGTTGGTCCGGCGAGCTTTGCATATGGCTGGGGTTTCGGAGGGCCATCAGGAAGATTGTCTGCTTCGGGCACCTGCGCGAGAGCGACCAGAGAAGCACATCCATCGCTGACTTTGGTCAACTGCCAGTTATGTTTAAATTTGGCATCTCTGAAATCGATGAAGCGCGTGTTTTCACATTCCATAGAGGAGGTGAATTGCGGCAGTGTAAAGGCGACGGCTTCGTAGTGTTCTGTAATCGTGTCATAAGCTCCCATGAGCTTTGGTTTCGGTGGGCTTGTTGTTCTCTCCGTAAGGGCGCTTGCTATGAGCATTCCATTGTCGGCAAATGCCCAAGCACTTGACGCCAAGAGAGGATCAGTCGTGTCCTGTTGGGAGACGATTGTAAATGTGCGTAAATCGACTACAACAATTTCAGCCGACCTCGTCCATTTTGCTGTGTTATTGGTTGCCCCGCTGTCTGACTTTAGGCGGAAGACGGCGAGATGTTGTTCGGGATCGACGTCCAGAGTTGCAAAACGTGTTCTAACTGGACATTCAAATGCTAAATACGATAATTTAGCCCTCTTCTCCAACGGCTTTACGGTGAACGTCAGCGTCTCCTCTTTTGGTGCGCCGGTTTCCCACGCCGTGATCCTTTTGAAGAGCCATATGTTGTCCGGCTGTGGAATAACAGCAAGAAGAGCCTGATCGGGTGTTAGGTACAGCACGGTCGATGAAGAGAATACACAATTCGATAAGTGCGGTTCTTTCTGTGCTTGAAGTTTGTGCGTCATCGTCGGCGATGTCGTTTGAGCAAATGAGATGCTGGTCAAACATGCGAAGGCAAGGACGATTGGCCTGCACTTTGCGAGTTGAAATGGGTAACGCATCTGAAATTGCTACCTCAGGGGCTAAAGCCCGGAAATGTTTGTGCCCTTAAGCAAGACTGAGTTTGTTGTTACTTCTTGTCCTCGGTGCCGTTGTTGAGGTGGGGCATTTCGGTGCCTTTGCTTAGAGTGAGAAGGCCGGTTTGGGCGTAGGTGATTAGCTTGGCGCGGGTGTCGGTAATGTCGAGGTTGCGCATGGTGAGTTGGCCGATGCGGTCGCGGGGGCTGAAGGTGGATTCGGTTTTTTCCATCGAGAGGCGCTCGGGGTGGAAGGTTAAGTTGGGCGAGTCCGTGTTGAGGATGGAGTAGTCGTTGCCGCGGCGGAGCTCGAGGGTGACCTCGCCGGTGATGGGCTTGGCGACCCAGCGCTGGGCGGCTTCGCGAAGCATGATGGCTTGGGAGTCGAACCAGCGACCTTGATAGAGGAGGCGACCGAGGCGGCGGCCGCTGTCGCGGTATTGTTCGATGGTGTCCTCGTTGTGGATGCCGGTGATGAGGCGCTCGTAGGCGATGAAGAGCAGGGCGAGTCCGGGGGCTTCGTAGATGCCGCGGGACTTGGCTTCGATGATGCGGTTTTCGATCTGGTCGGACATGCCGAGACCGTGGCGGCCGCCGATGGCGTTGGCTTCGAGGAGCAGGGCGACGGGGTCGGGGTACTCGGTGCCGTTGAGGGCTACGGGGAAGCCTTCTTCGAAGCGGATGGTGATTTCTTCGCGCTTGATGGCGACGTCGTCGCGCCAGAAGGCGGTGCCCATGATTGGGTCGACGATCTTCATGCTGGTTTTCAGCAGCTCCAGGTCCTTCGCTTCGTGTGTCGCCCCGAGGATGTTGGAGTCCGTGGAGTAGGCCTTCTCGGATGACATTTTGTAGCTGAACCCGGACTTGGCCATGAAGGCGGACATTTCGGCGCGGCCGCCTAGCTCGTCGATGAAGGCCTGGTCGAGCCAGGGCTTGTAGACCTTGAGGTCGGGGTTGACGAGCAGCCCGTAGCGGTAGAAGCGCTCGATGTCGTTGCCCTTAAATGTTGAACCGTCGCCCCAGATGTTGACGTCGTCTTCCTTCATCGCGGTGACGAGCATCGTGCCGGTAACAGCCCGGCCTAGCGGCGTCGTGTTGAAGTACGTGACGCCGGCGGTGGTGATGTGGAAGGCGCCGGACTGGAGGGCTGCGATGCCTTCGCGGACGAGGGGGAGGCGGCAGTCGATGAGGCGGGCTTTTTCGGCTCCGTACTCGAGGGCCTTGCGGGGGATTTCGTCGTAGTCGGCTTCGTCGGGCTGGCCGAGGTTGGCGGTGTAGGCGTAAGGCAGCGCGCCTTTTTGCTTCATCCAATGGAGGGCGGCCGAGGTGTCGAGGCCGCCGGAGAAGGCGATGCCTACTTTTTGGTTGACCGGGAGTGTTTCGAGAATTACGGACATCGGTGGTTCTCAGTTCTTTTTCGGGTGGGAGGGAGTTGTAAGTTGTAAGTTCTAAGGTATAAGTCGGAGGAGATAAGTTATTTGGAACTTACAACTTAGAACTTAGAACGCCTTACCTTTTACTGCGGGCCTGCAGACCTCCACGGTTGCGGTGGGATGGGATGCGCTTGGCTCCGCCCAGCAGCATGAGGACGATGGCTTTCTGCGCGTGCATGCGGTTTTCGGCCTGGTCGAAGACGATGGACTCGGGGCCGTCGAGGACTGCGTCGGTGACTTCCGCTCCGCGGTGGGCGGGGAGGCAGTGCATGAAGGCGGCGGAGGGTTGGGCGTGGGCCATGAGTTCTTCGTTGACTTGGAAAGGCTTGAAGATGGGGGCGCGGCGGGCGGATTCGTGCTCCTGGCCCATGGAGGTGCAGACGTCGGTGTAGATGGCGTCGGCGCCGGTGGCCGCCTTCACCGGATCATGCGTGAGGGTGAGGGAGCCGCCCGTGGTTTCGGCGATGGCCATCGCTTTGTGGATGATGTCGAGCTTCGGCTCGAAGCCTTTGGGCGTGGCGATCGTGACGTGCGCGCCGAGTTGCGCGCCGGTCAGCATGAGGGAGTGGCAGACGTTGTTGCCGTCGCCGACGTAGGTGAACTTGAGACCTTCGACGGAGCCAAAGCGTTCTTCGAGGGTCATAAAGTCGGCGATGGCCTGGCACGGGTGCTCGAGGTCGGAGAGCGCGTTGATGACGGGGACGCGCGCGTTGGCGGCCATCTCGGTAACCGTGTCGTGCGCGTAGGTGCGGAGGACGATGACGTTCATCCAGCGCTCCAGATTTCGCGCCACATCGGGGATGGATTCGCGCTCGCCGAGGGGCGAGGCGGTCTGGTCGACGAACATGGCGTTGCCGCCGAGGGTGTTCATCGCAGTCTCGAATGTGAGGCGCGTGCGCAGCGAGGCCTTCTCGAAGAACAGGACCATTTGCTTCGCGTCGAGGGCGTGGCGGAAGTCTTCGGGCTGCTTTTTGACGGCGTGGGCGAGTTCCATGAGCGCGGCCATCTCCTGCACGGAGAGGTCGGCGATGGAGCAGAGGTCGCGGCCGGCGAGGCCCTTGGCGGCTTCGGTGAAGGCCGAGTCGGACTGGATGCCGAGGGTGACGGTGGGCTTGGGCGCTTCGGCTTCGGGGGACTGCATAACGAGGGTCTTGTTAGCCATGTACTGCTTCTCCCGCCAGAGTTGCGCTGGCGTTGGTGTGAAGCGTGAGCAGGTCGTCGATTGCGGCGATAGCCTGGTCGACGTGCTCGCGCGTGATGAGGAACGGGGGGAGGAAGCGGAGGACGGTTTCGTGCGTGCGGTTGATGATGATGCGGCGTTCGAGCAGGCCGGTGGCGACATATTTTGCCAGTTCCGCCGACTCGATTTCTACGCCGATCATAAGGCCGAGGCCGCGGACCTCGGTGATCGCCGAGTGCTTCTTTTGCAGTGAGCGAAGTTGCGCGAGGAAGTAGTTACCGGTTTCGCGGACGTGCGACAGCAGACCCGTGTGTTTGATCTCGTCGATTACTGCGATTGCAACGGCACACGCGAGTGGGTTGCCACCGAAGGTTGTTCCGTGCATCCCCGGGGTGATCGCGCGGGCCGCCTCTTCTGTGCACAGCATCGCGCCCATGGGGATGCCGCCGGCGAGGGGTTTCGCGAGAGTGGTGACGTCGGGCTTGATGTTGAAGTGCTGGTACGCCGTCCACTGGCCGGTGCGGCCCATGCCGGATTGGATTTCGTCGAAGAGGAGAAGCGCGCCGGTGGAGTCGCAGAGTTCGCGGGCAGTGGCGAGGAATTCCTGCGAGCAGAAGTTAATGCCGCCTTCGCCCTGGATGACTTCGATGGCGATGGCGCAAACGTCGGACGAGAATGCGGCGCGGAGAGCGGCGGTGTCGTTGAAGGCGACGAACTCTACGTCAGGCATAACGGGCGCGAAGGGGACCCGGTATTTTTCTTTGTGCGTCGTCGCGACGGAGCCCATGGTGCGGCCGTGGAAGCTGTGTTCGAGCGCGATGATTTTTGTCCCGATGGTTTTGCCTTCGGAGCGCAAGAGGCCGGCGTGGGCGCGGGCAAGTTTGAGCGCGGCTTCCCAGGCTTCGGTGCCGGAGTTGCAGAAGAAGACGCGGTCTAGGCCGGTGATTTCGGTGAGGCGAAGGGCGAGCTCTACGGTGTGCTCGGTGTGGAAGAGGTTTGAGGTGTGGATGAGCTTGGCGGCCTGCGCGGTGATGGCGCTGGCGATCGCGGGGTGGTTGTAGCCGAGCGCACAGACGCCGATGCCGGAGAGCAGGTCGAGGTAGTCGTTGCCCTGCTCGTCGCGGAGGTGGACACCGTCTCCACTGACGAACAGGAGTGGGTTGCGCTCGTAGGTTTGCAGGAGGAGCTGCGACTCGGCGGATTGGATTTCGGCGAGAGTGGCTTGTGGCTGGTTTGGCATCGCTTTAGACCTCTGGTGGAACGGTTCGAGAAGCTGTGCGGCTACGGGCGGTTTGGCAGGTCCTTCGGCTACGCTGCGCTCCGCTCAGGATGACGAATTTGAGGTGAGCGATCGTCGGTATTTCATGCGGCGATGACCTCCGTTCCGTCACTGACGCGGCTGCTTAATAGATTCGGTAAAACAGCGGCGGATTCCGCGGGCAGGATGCGGACGCGCGTAACGCCGTGGGTGAGCGCGTGTTTGCAGGCGTTGAGCTTCGGCAACATGCCGCCGGATACGATGGCGGATTTTTCGAGCGCCGGGATTTCTTTCAGCGAGAGCCAGCGCATCACGTTGCCGTCGGCTCCTTTGACTCCGGGGACGTCGGTTAAGAAGACGAGTGCATCGGCCTTGGTGGCGACTGCGGCGGCGGAGGCCATCTCGTCGGCATTGATGTTGTAGTACTCGCCGTCGAAACCGAGGGCGATGGAAGAGATGACCGGCACCGCGCCCATGGCCCAGATTGCGTCGAGCCACTTGGGATCGGTGGCGGCGATTTCTCCGACGAAGCCGAGGTCGTGCTCGGTCTTCTTTTTGCGCGCGCGGAAGACGTGGCCGTCGCCGCCGGTAAGGCCGACGGCGGACTGGCCGCACTGGTCGAGCGCGGCGACGAGCGACTTGTTGACGCGGCCGCCGAGCACCATGATGGCGGCGTCGCGGGTTTCGGCGTCGGTGATGCGGAGGCCGGCGATGAACTCGGATTTTTTGCCCATCTGCGTGAGCAGCCTGGTGAGTTGGACGCCGCCGCCGTGGACGATGGCGACTTTGTGGCCGTCCTTGACGAGCTCGGTGATGGAGCGCGCGCAGGTTTGCAGGAGCTCGGGTTTTTCGAGAGCGGCGCCGCCGAGTTTGACTACGAACTTCATTTGGATACTCCAAAGTGCAAAAGCAAAAGCTTTGACGCAAAGTGCGCGAAGTTTAAGAGCGATGTTTCGCAGAGTTTTTCATAGGAGTCCTTCCGATTCGTGCCAGCCGCACATGATGTTCATGTTTTGGATGGCTTGGGAGGAGGCGCCCTTTAAGAGATTGTCGAGGCAGGAGACTACGACGAGGCGCTTGCCGTCGGGGGAGAGCTGGAAGCCGATGTCGCAGAACGAAGTGCGGACGACGTGCTGGATCTGCGGGAGCATCGGTGAACGGCGGACGCGGACCATCGGGCTGGCGGCGTAGAAGTCGTAGAAGCAGTTCTGGATGTCGACGAGAGAGGCCACTTCGTTAAGACGCAGATAGATGGTCGATAGGATGCCGCGCGGTATGGGGAGCAGGTGCGGTGTGAATTGGAGTTGGTCGTTGGTGAGGGCGAGTTGCTCGAGCATCTCGCCGGTGTGACGGTGGCCGAAGACGGCGTAGGCGGAGAGGTTGTCGGCGGCGTACATGAAGTGCGTGTTGGCGGTGGGAGTTTTGCCGGCTCCGCTGACTCCGGATTTTGCGTCGGCGACGATGCCGCAGGTGAGGTCGACGAGGTTTGCGCGGAGGAGCGGGGCGAGAGCGAGGATGATGGACGTCGCGTAACAACCGGGGTTGGCGACGAGGCGGGCGTTGGCGATGGCGGGGCCGTGGAGTTCCGGGGAGCCGTAGACTGCTTCTTTTTGCAGCGCTGCTGCTGCTGTTGGATCGGCGTCCGTGAGTTTGTAGATGGCGCGGTTGGCGTCTTCTTGCAAGCGCCATGCGGCGGAGAGATCGATGACGCGGATGCCGTGGGCGAGAGCTTGTGGCGCCCACTCGCGGGCCTGTTCGTGGGGCGTGGCGAGGAAGAGGAGTTCGACGCCTTCGCGCTGAAGTTGAGCGAAATCGAAGGGGACCACGCTGAGGTCGTCGGCGTTCGGTAAGCCGGAGAGTTGCGGGTGCAGGCTGGTGAGGGAGACGGTGGCGCCTTCGCCTTCGTGCGCCATGCGGCCGAGGAAGATTGGCGGCGTCTGCCGCAGGCGCGGGTGGAGCAGCAGCAGGCGCGCGAGTTCCGCTCCGGCGTATCCGGTGACGCCGGCGACGGCGGTGCGGAGTGTGGTCGCCGGACCCACCTTAGCCGGCGATGAAACCACCGGCGAAGATGGGGCACCCATACCTGTCTTCTGATTAGGCAATGTGGGCCTCGATCCGGTGTTTGACAGTGAGGGCTCTGCGCGGGTTTTGGCAGATGACGAGGACAGTGTCGTCGCCGGCGATGGTGCCGATGACTTCGGGCCACTCTTCGTAGTCGATGGTGGCGGCGACGGGTTGGGCGCCGCTGGTGCGGGTAACGACGACGATGAGGTTGAGAGCCTGGCGCGCTTCGAGGCCGAAGTTTTGCAGGACCTCGTGGATCGCGGGCTGGTCGTCTTCGTCTTCATTGGAGCCGTTGTCGGGGAGTGCGTAGCCGTTGGGGCCCTTGGAGAGTTTGAGCTCGTGCATGTCGCGCGAAAGCGTGGCCTGGGTAACGTGGTAGCCCTTGGCAGCAAGTTTGCGGCGCAGCTCCTCCTGATTGGTGATGCGGCTGGCGACGGAGGTCTTCGCCAGGAGGTCGCGGATTGCGCTGTGCCGATCGCTCTTCAAAATTCTGCCTCGCGCCAAAAGAGAAAAGCGTGACGCAAATGCCGTCACGCGCTGTGCATAAACATTCAGTTAGTATGTATAAATATTCAGACGACTTTCGTCAAGTGGGGAAGAAAATCTGTGGAAAACTAGCCCGAAGCTGTCACAAATTTTCTTCTGGCGCGCAATGCGACGTATAGTGAAGTATGGGAAAGTTGCACGTTGAGCAGCGTATGCCTACTCCGAAAGAGAAGGCAGTGGACGAGACGCATTCCGCGACGGAACGCGGTTTTGGTTATGGAGCGCAGAACGCGTTTCAATATACGTCCTTGATCGACCCGCGGATGGAGCACGATTCGTGCGGTGTGGGGTTTGTCTGTTCGGCACACGCGAAATGTAGTTACGACATTCTGGAAAAGGCGCTGACAGCGCTGGCGCGGCTGGCGCATCGCGGCGCTGTGGCGACCGATGGCAAGAGCAGCGATGGCGTGGGCCTGCTGCTCGGCATTCCGAAAAAACTTTTGCTGGATGCGACCGGGGTCGATTTCAATGCCGAAGATGAACTCGGCGTGGGTATGGTGTTTCTGCCGCCGGGGGAGACGCGCGCTGAAGGTGTGATCGAGAGCTGTTTAAATTCTCAGGACCTGCGTGTGCTGTGTTGGCGCGACGTTCCGATCTGTACCGAAGTGCTGGGAGAGATTGCGCTGGATTCGATGCCGGTGATTCGGCAGGTGCTGATTGCGGACGCGGCGACGCATCGCGGCGATGTCGGAACGTCGGACCTCATCGGGCCGGATGCCATGGAGCGGCGGCTGTATCTTGCGCGCAAGCAGTTTGAAGCGGCGTGCGAGGCCGGTGATGTAACGGGTTACGTGTGTTCGCTTTCGACACGGACGATTGTGTACAAGTCGCTCTGCCTGGGAGAGCATCTCGCCGATTTTTATCCCGACCTTTCAAACCGGGAGTTCGTGACGAACTTTGCCATCTTCCATCAACGCTATGCGACGAACACGCTGCCGGCGTGGCATCGCGCGCAGCCGGTGCGGAAGCTGGGGCACAACGGCGAGATCAATACCGTGTGGGGGAACCGCGCGAGGATGGCGGCGCGCGTGTCGACGCTGCCGGTGGAATGCCTGCCGATATTTACGAAGGACGGCACCGATTCGACCAGCCTGGATGAGGCGATCGAGCTGCTGTCACTGAATGGGCGCACGATTGCGGAGGCGGTGCGCATGCTGTTGCCGCCAGCGGTGACGGAGCGGCAACATCCGTTTCTGAAGTATCACAAGTCGATTTCCGAGCCGTGGGACGGCCCTGCGGCGATTGCGTTCAGCGATGGCATTGTGGTGGGTGCGGCGCTCGATCGCAATGGGCTGCGGCCTTGTCGCTATGCTATTACCGCGGATGGAATTGTTGTTGCCGGAAGCGAAGCGGGGTTGGTGGACCTCGATCCGGAGACGTTGATTGAGAGTGGGCGGCTGGGGCCGGGCGAGATGCTCGGCGTCGACATGGCCGAGCGCAGGATTTATCACAACGAAGACATGATGGACGCCTTCGACGCGAAGTTTGCGTACGCGACGCTGGTGGAAGAGACGCTGCTGGAAGGGCAGCCGACCGAGCCGATGGCGGCGGATGCGCTGCTCGCGACGCAGAAGGGTTTTGGCTATACGAAGGAAGATGTCCGCATGATTTTGCAGCCCATGGCTGCGAGCGGCAAGGACCCCGTATGGTCGATGGGCGACGACACGCCGCTGGCGTTTCTGGCGCGCAGTCCGCGTCCGCTGTATGCGTTTTTCCGGCAGAGGTTTGCGCAGGTGACGAACCCGGCGATCGATCCGCTGCGCGAAGCGATTGTGGTTTCGCTGGCGACGCGGCTGGGGCCGTGGGCGCACCTTCTGGATAATCATGCACCGCTTCCGGGCATTCGGTTGGCGTCGCCATTTCTCTCGTTAGGACAGGTACAGGCGCTGCGGATGGGCAAGTATCCGCATGTGGAAGCACTGCGTCTGGAAGATGTGCCGTGTTTGTTCTCGCCGGAAAAGACACTGGAGCAAGGGCTTGCAGACCTGTGCCAGCGGTCCGTTGAACTGGTGTTGAGCGGGGTCCGGTTGCTGGTGCTGACGGACCGCGGTGCGAGTGCGGAGAGGCTGCCGATCCCGATGGCGATGGCGACGGGTGCGGTGCAGCAGGCGCTGGTGCAGTCCGGGTTGCGGACGATGTGCGGCCTGCTGGTGGAAGCTGGTGACTGCCGTGACATTCATCATGCGGCGGTGCTGATTGGTTATGGCGCGGGCGCGGTGTGTCCGTGGCTGATGCTGGAAACGGCGAAGAGTTTTGCGGGTGAGAAGGGTCAACCCGAGGGCGTGGACGGCGAGGAGCAGACGCTGCATGCGCTCGATGCGGGGCTCGCGAAGGTGATGTCGAAGATGGGCATCTCGGTTGTCGATAGCTATCGCGGTGCGGGGCTGTTCGACATTCTGGGACTGCACGAGACGATTGTTGAGCGGTGTTTCCCGGGGACTCCGGCGCCGCTTTCGGGCATTGGATTTGCGGAAGTCGACAAGCGGCTGCGGCAGGGATGGATTGGCGGCGCTGTGCATTCTAATGTGCCTGTGGACTTGCCGGATTTTGGCTGGGTGAAGTTTCGCAAGGCCGATGTGGCGGAGCCGCACATGTGGCAGCCTCCGAACGTGAAGGCGCTGCAAACAGTTGTGGGAAGTACGCGCGCGGGCACTCCGAGTACCGACCCGGCGGCGGCGTTTCAGATTTTCAGCGATGGTGTGGATTCGCGCGAAGCGGCAACGCTGCGCGATTTGCTGGAGATTCATCCTGCTGGACCGGCGCTGGCAGTGGAAGATGTCGAGGCGCCAGCGGATTTGTGCAAGCGGTTTGTGGCGAGTGCTATGAGCCTGGGCTCGCTCAGTCCGGAGGCGCACCAGACGATTACTGCGGCGATGAACATGCTCGGCGCTCGCTCGAACACGGGCGAGGGCGGGGAAGACCCGGATGTGTATCGTCCGGTGGGTTCGGCGCGTCGCGATGATGGTGGAGGTGCGGGCTTCTCGGCATCACAGCGCTCCAGTCGAGAGGACACACTTGGCGGTGTTGCCGTGGCCGAGTTGGTGGCTGCTCCTGCTGTGCATACTTCGCTGAGTAACAAGATCAAGCAAATTGCTTCGGGACGATTTGGTGTGACGGCGGAGTATCTTGCCCATGCCGAGGAGATTGAAATTAAAGTGGCGCAGGGAGCGAAGCCTGGCGAAGGTGGACAGCTTCCGGGGCATAAGGTTTCGGGGTTGATCGCGCGGTTGCGTCATGCGCAGCCGGGGGTGCCGCTGATCTCGCCGCCGCCGCATCATGACATTTATTCGATTGAAGATTTGGCGCAGCTTATTTATGACTTGAAGCGCGTGAATCCGAGGGCCGCGGTGGGCGTGAAGCTGGTTTCGAGCTGCGGCGTGGGCACGGTTGCCGCCGGTGTGGCGAAAGCGTATGCCGACTTCATCGTCATCGCCGGGAACACGGGCGGGACGGGAGCGGCGGCGCTTTCGAGCATCAAGTACGCGGGCAATCCGTGGGAGCTTGGCGTGGCCGAAGCGCAGCAGTTGTTGATGGCGAATGGCATGCGCGATCGCGTGCGGCTGCGCACCGACGGCGGCATTGCGACGGCGCACGATGTGCTGGTCGCGGCGCTGCTGGGCGCGGATGAGTATGCGTTTGGGACGGCTGTGCTGGTGTCGCTGGGTTGCGATATGGCGCGGCAGTGTCATTTGAATACTTGTCCGACGGGCATTGCGACGCAGAAGCCGGAGCTGCGCGCGAAGTTTCGCGGCAAGCCGGAGCATGTGGTGGAGTTCTTTACGCAGCTTGCTGGCGACTTGCAGCGGCTGCTGGCGAAGTTCGGTCTGGCATCGTTGAATGATGCGATCGGGCGCGTGGATTTGCTGGAGCAGGTACGGTTTGACGGCAACCTCGATTTGACGCCGATGCTGGCGAAGCCGGCGGCGGGCCCGACGCATTGGATGGGGATTCGGAACGATCGGCCAGGTGTCGATCATCAGTTGGACGAGCCGTGGCTTGAGCCGTCGATGGCGGCGGTTGCCGCGGGCGTGCCGTTCTATGTGAAGGACTTTATCTGCAATGCGCATCGGGCGATCGGCGCGCGGCTCGGCGGCGCGCTGGGCGTGGCGCGGGCCAAGGGTGAGCTTGGCGCAGCGGATGTTACGTATGATCTGACGGGCACGGCGGGGCAATCTTTTGGCGCGTTCGCGGCAGAGGGAATGACGCTGATTTTGACTGGGCAGGCGAATGATTTTGTGGGCAAAGGACTGTCCGGCGCCGATCTGATTTTGCGGCCTGTGGGTCGTGCGGCGGAGAGCAGTGCCGACCATGTTTTGTTGGGCAATGTGGCGCTATACGGCGCGACTGCTGGGCGAATGTTTGCGGCGGGGCGCGCGGGCGAACGATTTGCGGTGAGGAACTCCGGCGTGACGACGGTGGTGGAGGGCGTGGGGGACCATCCCTGCGAGTACATGACAGGCGGACAGGCGGTCGTGCTGGGGCCAGTGGGAATTAACTTCGGCGCTGGCATGACCGGCGGGACGGCGTGGGTGCTGGATCGTCGCCGGCGGATGATTTCGGAGAGCCGGTATCACACGGAGTTTCTTGAGGCGATGCCGTTTGAGGGTGTGGCTGCGGAACAGCAGGAAGCCCTGAAGGCTCTGATTGAGGAGCATGTACGGCTGACGTATTCGGTGGTGGGGAAGACGTTGCTGGCGGATTGGGATGTGGCGGCGCGGGACTTTGTACTGTTTACGCCGAAACCGCAGGCGTGATGGCGACCTAAGAGTTCGACTTCTGTTGGTCGATGATCCACGACCGCAATGCTTCGTCGGCGCGCGACTGCCAACCTCTTCCGGTTGCGCGTAGAGCTTCGACGACGTCGTGCGAAAGACGGATGGAGATGAGCTCCTTCGTCGGCTCTTTTTGCGGCCCGCGCTTGCCTTTCGATAAGACGCGCTGAAGATCTGCGGGCAGCTGACTAAAGGTCATCGAGCGCGCGAATTTTTCCTTCGTCCATTCCGGATTTTCGGCGTCCGGAACGCCGTACTTCTTAGAATTCGTCGGCATAGATTCTTTGCTCCTGTGGGTCGGATTTTCGGAGGCTGATGGCTCGGATGTTGTCGCCTATTTGAGTGAAGGTGAGAGTGTAAAGGCTAGCGTCGAGCCAGCCGATGACGTTATACCGAACCTCGCCGTAGTCCTGAGAGTCGTCTACGTCGTAATGTGCCGCCGTCCAGTCGAAGTCCTCTGCGCGTTGCAGAGAAATGCCGTGCTTACGGATATTGATGACGTTCTTCGCGTCGTCGAAGACAACGTCCATTAGCTAATTGTAGATACATTTTACGAGGAGTCAAGCGCTCTCGTCAGATACCATATGAAAGCGGGCTGAGCCTGCTTGAGGATGAGACGTTTTGATGGGTGAACAGAAGCACGGATTTGCAACGCGGGCGATTCACGATGGACAGGCGCCGGATAAGGCGACCGGCGCGGTGAACGTGCCGATTTATTTGACGTCGACGTATCAGCAGGATGGGATCGGCAAGGACCGGGGGCATGAGTATGCGCGGCTGACGAACCCAACGCGCGATGCGTTGGAGGAGAGCCTGCGCTCGCTGGAGGGTGGGACGAGCGCGCATTGTTTCGGCTCGGGGATGGCGGCGATTACGGCGCTGGTCACGATGATGAAGAGTGGCGACCATGTGGTCTGTACGGATAATATGTACGGGGGAACCGGGCGGCTTTTTGATCAGGTGATGGCGAAGTTTGGGCTCGCGTTTACCTATGTGGACACGCGCGATGTGGCGGCGGTGGCGGCGGCGATTCGGCCGGAGACGAAGCTGGTGCATATCGAGACGCCGACCAATCCGATGATGTCGATTACGGATATTCGGGCGGTTGCGGATGTGTGTCATGCGGCAGGCGTCGAGCTGAGTGTGGACAATACTTTTCTGTCGCCGTATCTACAGCGGCCGATTGAGTTGGGTGCGGATATCGTGATGCACTCGACGACGAAGTTTTTGAATGGGCACTCGGATGGGCTTGGCGGCGTGTTGGTTTGCACCAAGCCGGAGCAGGCGGAGACGTTTCGGTTTGTGCAGAAGTGTACGGGGGGGATTTTGTCGCCGTTCGATTCGTATCTGCTGCTGCGCGGGGTGAAGACGCTCGCGGTTCGTATGGAGCAGCATGACAAGAATGGGCGTGTTGTGGCTTCCTTTTTGGTGGACAGATTAGGGGCGGACAAGGTTTTTTATCCCGGGCTGGAGACGCATCCGCAGCATGAGTTGGCGAAGCGCCAGCAGCGCGGGTTTGGGTCGATGATTTCTATTGAGCTGGGGTCGCTGGCTGCTGCGGACAAGTTCGCGCAGCGGCTGCGGCTGGGGTATCTGTCTGAGTCGCTGGGCGGGGTGGAGACGCTGGTTTGTCATCCGGCGACGATGACGCATGCGGCCGTCGGCGCGAAGCGGCGAGCGGAGTTGGGAATTACCGACGGGTTGATGCGGATTTCGGTGGGGATTGAGGATGTCGGGGACATTGTGGCGGATTTGGAACAGGCGCTGGGGTAGTCCTGTTAATTTGGTGGCGGCCCACTCATCGCGATGAGACTGCGATGAATGGGCAGCCGACAATTCGGCTAGGGTTTTTCGTTGATGGAGAAGTTGTCGATGGCGGTGGCCAGGTCGGCTTTGGCGGCTTCGAGGGCGGTGGTACGGGTGGTGAGTTCGGTTTGGGCGGCCTTGATTTCGTCCTCCGTGGCGTTCAGGTCGTGGACGAAGCGGTCGCGGGAGCCCTTGTCGGCGGCGTTGAGGGCGGTGATGTTGGCGCGCTGGCGCTCTTCTTCGCCGCGGAGGTTAGTGAGCTTGGCGTTGGTTTGATCGACGGCGGTTTGGGCGTCAGCGACCTTGCGGCGGACGTCGAAGATGGGCTTGAGTGCGGCTTCGAGAGCGGCGTTGTGGTCGGAGTTGTTGAGGATGTAGGTGAGCTGGTTATCGTCGGAGTGGGTGAGCTGATAGCCGTTTATCTCGTTGTGCTTCAGGCCGATGGGCAGGCGCACGGTTTCGCCAGGCGCGGCTTCGACGCGGAAACGGTAGACGGTGGGGGTGGTTTCTTCCGGCTTGGTGTCGGATTCAAGGCGGAAGCC
The DNA here is from genome assembly GCA_035648695.1 of Acidobacteriaceae bacterium. GTDB lineage: Bacteria > Acidobacteriota > Terriglobia > Terriglobales > Acidobacteriaceae > Granulicella. The sequence goes on from DASRLB010000118.1 coordinate 17,005, forward strand.
TTGCTGGACGGGGTATTCGATCACAATGGTGCGGCGGTCGGCGGCGGAGTTGTGGATGACGTACGTAATCTCGCGGACTTCGGCGCGATGGATGCTCAACACTCCCTTGGCGGCGCTGATGAGGGTGATGCGGCTGATGTTTTTGTTGCCTTCGGTGGAGACGTGGACGGCCTGGTCGGCGGCGTAGGAGAGCAGGCGGCGCTCGTCGGCGTGGATGGGATCGAAGAGACCTTCGCCGCCGAAGTTGCCGTTTTCGATGAGAGCGAAGCTGCCGCGGTCGAGGGTGAGACCGGTGGTGTTTTTGATCCAGAGCGCGCGGAGCGGTTGCGTGGTGTTGTAGCCGTTCGAGGAAACGAGGGTGACGCGGTCGGCGTCGATTTTGGATTGCAGGATGGGGACGAGCGCGGACTCGTTTTTGCGGATCGTGATGGGTTGGGAGATTTTGTATTCGAAGAAGTCGTCGAAGGCGGCGGTTTGGGTGTTGACGGTGAGGGAAGAGGCTGCGGCGGCCTGGTAGCTCATCGGCGCGCCGTTGACGAACATGGCCCCGCTGCCGGTGTTGCCGCCGGAACCAGTGCCGATGCCGGACCCACTACCGGAGCCGTACCCGGCCATGATGCCAGCGGAAACTCTCCCATGCGCCACACTCATCGCCGGTGCCGAGGCGGCTACGGTGACGGCTTCGGTCGAAGTGAGATTGTTCAGCGTTTTATCCTCGTTGCTGCTGTCGAAGGTCTGCGGGGTGAGTTGGGCTTCCTGCGCGATGGGGATTTCGGGGCGGCGCGAGTAGATGGGGTCGGACAGCGGCTGGATGAAGCTCTGCGGCGCTCCGGCGATGAGGGAGAGCTGGACGTTGGTCCAATCTTCGCCGACGGTGTTGTCGACGACGGCCCAGCCCTGGAGGGTCGCGGTGTGGTTGGCGGCATTGGTGGAGTCGGTGAAGAGGATGCGGTAGGTGGACTTCCAGATGGGCACTTCGGAAATATAGGAGACGTGGAGTTCGCGGGAGCCGGTTCCGCGATCGGTAAGGGTGAGGTGGCGGAGACCCTGGGAGCGGTTGCCCGCGAGGAGTTGGAGGTAGCGGGTGACGTCCTGGTGAAGGTCGGTGTCGAGCAGGCGGACGGAGGTGGATTGCGTGAGCTCAAGGGTGCGGACTTCGCCTGCGTCGGAAACGACCGTGAGGAAATGCTGTTCAATGGCCTTGGTGGTGTCGCCATCTTTCGTGGGTGTGTTGCGGTCTTCGACGGAGAGCAGACGGCCTGTGATTTCAGCGCCGGGAGCGTGGACTTCGACGCGGGCACCGCGGATGGCGGCGTAGAAATCGGCGGCCGTGGTGTCCTCGCCGAGGGCGAGAGGGAGGGCCTTGAGTTGCTGGTCTAACGGCGTCGTCGAGTTGTAACCGGCGCCGGAGATGCGACCGCCGTTAAGGTCGATGGCGGTGAGGGACTGGAGCACGTCGTTGAGCTGCGAGGTAGTGAAGTCGATGGAAACGTCCGCGTCGCCGGTGACGTGGCCGGTGTGCTCGAAGTAGCCGACACCGTTTTTGTACAGCGAGACGCGGGTGACGGGGAGAGATGCGGGCTTGTCCGGCGCGGGGTGGATGGCGCCAGTTTTGGTGACGTACGCCGGCGGGGTTTTCTGCGCGGCGAGAGCGGGTACGACGAGGAGCAAAGCAACGAGCGGCGTGAATCGCATGGGGGCTTCCTTTGGGTGCGGCTTTCGGCGAGGTCGCCGTTGTTCATGGAACGCGGGGCCGGGAAGTTCTTGCAGAAAAAAATGTGGTGCTGAGCCTTGGACACCGCTGCTTGCGAAATGGTGCCCGAGCAACGTCTCCAAATATTGCAGACCGGCCTTGGAGCGAAAGTGTTCAGCGGCGGCGCGGTGTCCATCGGTGGGGTCGATGTGTTAAGATCGTGAGTTTTCTGAATGGAGAATTTGTGGCTATGTTTGGGTTGACCGAAGAGCAGGATCAGTTGCGTAAAGAGGTGCGGGCGTTTGCGGAGCGCGAGGTCGCGCCGCATGTTTCGGAGTGGGACGAGAAGAGCGAATTTCCGCATAAAGTCGTGAAGAAGCTCGGCGAAATGGGGCTGATGGGCGTCATTTTCCCCGAAGAGCTCGGTGGCGCGGGGATGGGCTACGTCGAATATGTGCTCGCCGTGGAAGAGCTTTCGCGAGTCGATGGCAGTGTCGGGATTATCGTGGCGTCGCACAATTCGCTCTGCACCAACCACATCTTTCTGGGCGGAAATGACGCCCAGAAGAAGAAGTATGTGACCAGGCTTGCGAGCGGCGAGTGGCTCGGTGCGTGGGGGCTGACGGAGCCGGGGTCGGGATCCGACGCGGGCGGAATGCGGACGACTGCGGTACGCGGCGAGGGTGGCTGGGTGCTGAATGGATCGAAGACGTTCATCACCAATGGCACGTATGCGGATTGCGCTCTGGTGCTCGCCGTGACCGACAAGGAGAAGGGGACGCGCGGCGGAATTTCGGCGTTCGTCGTCGAGAAGGGGACTCCGGGGTTTCGGCCGGGAAAGAAGGAGAACAAGCTGGGGCTGCGGGCCAGCGATACCGCTGAGCTGATCTTCGAGAACTGCGTGGTGGCGGAGGAAAACCTTGTCGGCGAGATTGGCGGCGGGTTCAAGGACGCAATGCGCGTGCTCGATGGCGGAAGGATTTCGATTGCTGCGCTGTCGCTGGGAATGGCGCGCGGCGCGCTCGATGCGGCGGTGAAGTATGCGACCGCGAGGAAGCAGTTTGGCAAGGCTATCAGCGAGTTTCAGGCGATTCAGTTCAAGCTGGCGGACATGGCGACACAGCTCGATGCCGCGTGGTTGTTGACGATGCGGGCGGCGCAGATCAAGGACAAAGGCCTGAAGGTGACCATGGAGGCCGCCATGGCGAAGCTCTATGCAAGCGAGGCCGCGTGCAGGATTTGCGATGAGGGCGTGCAGATCCACGGAGGGTATGGGTTTATCAAGGACTATCCGGCGGAGAAGTTCTATCGCGATGTGAAGCTATGCACGATCGGCGAGGGGACGAGCGAGATTCAGCGGATTGTGATTTCTCGCGAGTTGTTGAAGGCGGCGAAGTAGGGGTCAGGAAAAGAAACCTTGACGCAAAGTTCGCGAAGAGGAGCGCGAAGTTTCGCTAAGGCGGAGGTGGCGTCCGTTAGCATGGTGGTGAGTGCGAGAGGGTGTTGATGGGCAGACCGATTATTGTGACTGGGGCGGCGGGTTTCATCGGCCGCAATGTGGTGGCGGAGTTGAACGCGCGGGGCGAGGAGGAGTTGATCCTCGTCGATGAACTGGGCAAGGACGCGAAGTGGAAGAACCTTGTCGGGCTGCGGTATGAGGACATTGTGTCGCCCGAGGAACTGCTGGGGCTGCTTGAAGAGCAGCAGTTTGCGGACGCGCGCGCGGTGATCCATCTGGGCGCGTGCAGCTCGACGACCGAGACGGATGCGGACTTCCTGTTGCGCAACAACTATCAGTACACGCGCGTGCTGTGTAACTGGAGTCTGGAGCACGATGCGCGGTTTGTGTATGCGTCGAGCGCGGCGACCTATGGCGATGGTGCTGAGGGTTATGACGATGACGATGCTGTGACGCCATCATTGAAGCCGCTGAATATGTATGGGTACTCCAAGCAGATGTTCGACCTGTGGGCGCTGAAGCATGGGCTGTTCGAGACCATCGTGGGGCTGAAATACTTCAATGTTTACGGGCCCCATGAGGACCATAAAGGCGACATGCGGTCTGTGGTTTCGAAGTGTTATGAGCAAATCCGCTGCAACGGCTTCGTGCAGCTCTTCAAGAGCTACAAACCGAAGTTCAAGGACGGCGAACAGATGCGCGATTTTGTTTATGTGAAAGACGCCGTCGACGTAACGCTGCATTTTGCTTTGCAG
>DASRLB010000119.1:0-6250 GCA_035648695.1 Acidobacteriaceae bacterium
GGCGGCGAAGAGCGCGGGGGCGACGAAGTCCAGCCGCGAGAAGATGTCTTCAACATCCTGGTGCCCGACCACACAGGCGGCGACGTACTTGCCGGCAGCCCCGCCGACGGTTTCGGCGGACGCCCGGTTGAGGTGGTGCTCGATGCCCTTGATGATCGGATAGCCGATGACGGCGGTCAGCAGAGTCGCCCAGATTGCGCGAATGGCGAAGCGTTTGAAGGCGTCGCCGCTGGCGAAGTAGGCGCGCTTCCACTGCGTCCAGAAATAGACGATGACGGCGAACATGGTGCCGGTATGCAGCATGACCAGCAGCAGCGTCATCTGCGGCGCGGAGGGATCGAGATGCAGGAGCTTTTCAGCGACGACAACGTGCGCGGAGCTGGAAACGGGGAGCAATTCGGCGACGCCCTGGACGATCGCCAGGATGAGAACTTTCCAGAGGTGCATAAGGACAGTGTAAGGCAGGGGATAGTGGGTAGGGGATAGGGGATAGTGAAAGGAGAAGGACGTTTTTCACTATCCTCTATCCTCTATTGGTCTATCCCCTGCACTTCAGTCTCTGTCGTTGCCGTAAATGGAGATGTTCTGCTTGACGCGGAAGGCGATGGATTCGGCGCGGTCGGTGTAGTCGGATTTGGGGTATTGGGCGCGCATTTGTTCGGCGATGGACTCGCAGTTTTTGCCGGCAACGTCGGCGCGCTTCTGGTTTTCCTGCACTTGGTACATGGTGACAAGCACACCCATGCGGTAGGCGGCGGCGTAGAGGGCCTCGGCGGACTTCGGCCCGCCGCGGTAGCGGTCGGCGTACTTCAGATAGAGGTCGGCTTCCATTTCGGGGCATTTGGGCAGGCCCTGCCAGTCGCCGCAGAGTTTGTTGTCGATCTGGTCGAAGGCCGCGCGGGCGGCAAAGTCCGAGTTGGGGTAGAGCTTCTGGACCCGCTTGAGCTCGCCTTCATAAAGCTGTGGCCGGAGATAGGCGTCCTGCTCGTGGGCGCTGGGGAGGTCGGCGTTGGCCTCTTTGTCGAGCTGCCAGCGAATGTCGGCGGACCGAAAGGCGGCTTCCGGCGCGAGCGGCGAGTCGGGGAAGTAGTCGGCGACCCGGCGGTAGAGCAGGTGGGCCGCCTCGGCCGCGCCTTTGGGAGCGTGCGGCTGTTCTGCCTTGGCCTCCAGTTCGGCGGCAAGGCCGTAAATCAGTGCGTCGCCGTTGGGCGTCGTCGGCCCGACGATGCCCTTATCGTGGATCCAGCCGGTCGAAGGGTCGGGGATGTCCTCGGAGAACTCGGGGACGGAGTCGTCGTCCTCCTCGTCCTTGGCGTCGGTGTTGGCGAAGACGCGCACCCACGGGCCGTTGTGCTCAAGGACGACGATTTCGTGGCCGGGCGTGACGGTAATCAGCGGCGGAGCGGAGGTGTCGGCCGTCGCGTACACGTTGGCCGTGTGCAGCACGGTGGCCTTGGCGGAACGGTCGTAGCCGCTCTGGTTGTCCTTCGTCTTTTTAGGCTTTTGCGCCAGCAGGAGTGTGGGGAGGAAAAGTGCGACGGTCAGGGCGATTCGGGCGGTTCGCATACGTACAAGGTTAGACGGTGGTTTGCAGAAGTTCGGCGCGGAGGGCGGGATCGAGGTTGCCGCCCGAGAGGATAGCGACGATTTTTGTGGCGCGAGGCAGCTCGTGTGCATGGAAGAGGGCGGCGGCGAGGGTGACGGCGCCGGAGGGCTCGGCCGTCAGCGCGGTAGCGGTCAGGATGACGCGCAGGGCAGTGCGGATTTCTTCTTCCGAGACCGCCACGATGCCGTCCACGAACTGCATGACATGCGCAAAGTTGCGCTCGCCAAGCGACTGCGTCCGCAGCCCGTCGGCGAGGGTGCGAGACGTCTTTGCAGCAGGCCACTCGACCAGGGTGCGAGTATCGAACGACTCCTTGGCGTCGGCGGAGAGGTCGGGTTCGCAGCCCCAAACCTGCGGACCGTTAGCATTGTGCGAGCCCACCTTAGCGACGATGGCGCCGTCGCGAAGATGGGTCACCCCGGCGTTTTGGGTGGCATGAGCGCCGAGCTTGACGGCTGTGGCTACTCCGGACAGCAGGCCGCCGCCGGAGACGGGGGAGAGGATGAGGTCGGCGTTGGGGAGCTGCTCCAGGATTTCGAGGCCGCAGGTGGCCTGGCCGGCGATGATCGCGTCGTCGTCGTAGGGTGGGACCATGGTGTAGCCGTGCAGCGCTTCAAGCTCTTCGGCTTTGAGACGGCGGTCGGTGGAGGCGGGGCCAACGGTAACAATCTCCGCACCCAGCGCTGCGGTAGCGTCGCGCTTGATCTGCGGCGCGTTGTCGGGCATGACGATGACGGCTTTGGAGCCGAGGGCGCGGGCGGCGTAGGCGACTCCCTGGGCGTGGTTGCCGGAGGAGTAGGTGATGACGCCACGCTTGAGCTGCTCGGGGGTGAGCTGGGCAATCTTGTTATAGGCGCCGCGGAGCTTGAAGCTCCCGATGGGCTGCGCAGATTCGTCCTTGAGGTAGATGTCGGGGGCGTTGTCGGCGAGGTCTGCGAAACCGGCCATGCGCAGGCGCGCGCGGCTGAGGCGAACCAGCGGCGTGCGGACGGCGGTGGAGGCAATGCGGGTCTGGGCGGTGAGGATGTCGGCGAGGGTGATGAGGGAAGGCATCGAGTACAAGTATAGAGGGCCAAAGGCCCGCGCTATACCAGCATGGGGCGAAGCCCCATGTCCGCGGGACCGAGAAATTAGAGGGCTGAAGGCCCGACCTATAGTCGCGCCACACACCGTCAGCTAATCAGCTCTAGCGGCTATGTGCGGCCCGCAGAATCAGCGCAAAAAAATGGACCAGCCGCCACCGATCGCCCGCAGTCGGCCCCGCGCCATCCAGGTTCAAGTGCGACAGCACCGGCGAAATCAACACCGATTTCAGCGTCGTAGTGGGAAGTTCCGACGCCATCCAAAGAGTCTCCGAGGCGGGGATAATGTTGTCGCCTTCGCCATGCAGCAGATAGACAGGCACCGTCAACGATCCAAGATGTCCATGCGGAGACACGCCCGCCATCGCCTGAACGTGCAGATTTTGTGACGCCGCCAGCTTCGCACGCGTAACGTCAGATTTCGTATCCAGAAGCTGCATCGCCTCGGCGTGCTGAGCGGGCGTGAGCACCGCGAAGACGGCCTTTTCCGCCGGCCCATCCTCATACAGATGCGCGCGCAGAAGTTTGCGCATGATCTCAATATCGGCGGCGGGAACGAAGTCTTCCACATGCTCGTACTCCAGCACGAGGGCGCCGTATTCATGCGGGGGAAGCAACTCCGGCGGCCCGTGAGGACGAGGGTCTTCGCCGGTGCGATAGTAAGTGGCGACGCGGGTCATCTCATCCTGCGAGCCAATGGCGACGACAAATTTTATATACGGTTTGTAGGCCGGATCGGCGGCAGCAAGCAGCGCAAGACCGCCGGAGAAGCTGAGGCCCATCACGCCGACGGGCCGATGCTCGCCGTTGGGATTTTGCACAGCCATCCACTCTGCTGCGTCACCGATGGTCCGAATCGAGTCGGCAGAAACCTGGTAATCCTTGATGCCCGGCAGTTCCGGAGTCAGCACGCGCAGCCCGCACGACGAAAGCGCCGACGCGAAGCCAATCAGCCGCGGCTCGTCCATGCCCAGATGATGAACACCATGGAGCACCACCAGCGCCAGCGCGTCGGGATGATCGACCGGCGTATAAAGCCGCGCCCGAATCGGCCCGTTGGTGGTCTGGATCGTGAGGTCGCGAGTGGTGACAGCCTCGTTCGCCACTCCGCGAAGCAGCGCCGGCTTGGGCTGATTGGCAACGAGGTCGAGCACGGCGGCCGCTTCGAGGTGCGTGCGGATGAACGGCTCGGCAATCACCGCAAGCACAAGCAGGATGAGCAGCACAATTCCCACCGCCAGCTTCGGTCGCGCGGCGATAGCCTGACGACGCAGGCGGATGCTGTGGGCGAGACGGCGAAGGGCGCTGGGTTGGTCGGGAGTCGTCAATGCTTCAAAGCATAGTCCTCAATGGTGTAAAGCCGCCGAGGCAGAGAGCATGTCCCGGCTGCGAAAGCCGAAGTCGTGGCAGGTCGAAGTCGTGGCAGGTTTCGATGTCCGGGATAAATCCCCGACCTTGTATCTTGCCATTCGAGGCGCGACGATAGGTTGCGCTTTGGCGGAGAGACCGTCCGGACCTGAGGCCGGCGTGAGCTGAGCCTGGAGATAGATCGGCCGCCGTCCCTCTCTTTTCGCTTGCAGATCGAGAGAGCATCTATCTCCGAAACAAGAGCAAGAACTGCAAAACCGAGACCGTACATCGAAGAAAGATTGGTCTAGAACTTGTGGAACATGAAGAATGCGCCGGCGATGAGACAGCCGGCTGCGGCGAAGTGGTTCCATTGCAGCTTGTCGCCGAAGTAGAAGATGCTGAACACGCCGAAGACGCTGAGCGTGATGACTTCCTGGATGACTTTGAGCTGGTCGGGCGTAAATGTTTTCGAGCCGATGCGGTTCGCGGGGACCTGTAGGCAATACTCGAAGAACGCGATGCCCCAACTGATGAGAATGACTTTCCACAGCGGGACGGATTTGAACTTGAGGTGTCCGTACCAGGCGAAGGTCATGAAAATGTTTGAGCCGATGAGCAGGAGAATCGTCCACATGTCGAGTTGGATGCGGTTCGCTAAACTGGTTGTGGATGTCGATTGTGGAAAATCTCGAACGGGTGCGGAATGAAGTCGCGGATGCCTGCGCGCGGGCGAGGCGCGATGTGGGCAGCGTGGCGCTGATGGCGGTGTCGAAGGTGCATCCGGCGCAGGCGATCGTTGAAGCTCACGCCGCGGGGCAGCGGCTGTTTGGCGAGAACCGCGTGCAGGAGATGCAGTCGAAATTTGCGGCTGTTCGCGGGCTGGATGGGATTGAGTTGCATCTGATTGGGCCGCTGCAGAACAACAAAACAGGCAAGGCCGCAGAGATTTTCGATGCGGTGGATACGCTGGATTCGGTGAAGACGGCGGAGCGGTTGAACGCCGCCGCGGCGGCGCTGGGCAAGGTGCTGCCGGTGCTGATCGAGGTGAAGCTGTCGCATGAGGAGTCAAAGCACGGGCTCGCGCCGGATGCGCTGGCGGAACTGCTGGAGGCGGTTGCGCCGCTGCCGTTTATTTCGCCGCGGGGGTTGATGACTGTTCCGCCGTGGAGCGAGGATGCGGAGACGGCGCGGCCTTATTTCCAGGAGCTGCGGCGGTTGCGCGATGAGCATGTGGCCCGGTTTCCGCGGTTGACGCAGCTCTCGATGGGCATGTCGGGGGATTTTCGCGTGGCCATCGAAGAGGGTTCGACGACGGTGCGGATTGGCGCGGCGATTTTTGGGAAGCGGATTTTCGCGTGAGCGAGGCTATTTCGGCAGGCCGTCGACGTGTGCGCCGGCTTCGATCTTGAAGGCGTCGCCTTCGTCGGGCTTTACCGTTACGTCGTCGAACTTCACGTTCGCGTAACCGATGGTCATGCCGGTCTTCGCGGAGATGTGTACGTTCTTCAGCGTGAGGCCCAGGATCGGCGACTCCGGCAAGCCGATGATGACGCCCGCAGTTGTGCCGCCGGTGGCCGTGACGTTTTCGATGGAGATGTCGTGGAATTTCGGCGTCAGGCGACCGACGGGTACGGCATCGGCGCCGCCCTCGGGAGGCAGGACCTTGGGGTAGTACTCGCTAATGAGGATGGCCGCTTTTACATCGACCATATCGATGTCCTTGAACGACAGGTTCGAGATGTCGTTGCCGCGGTCGCGGTTGGACTTGATCCGGATGCCCTGGTCGGTGCCCTTGAAGTGGATGCGCTCGGCGTGGACATTCTGCACGCCACCCGCAACTTCGCTGCCGATCGAAAGCCCGTGGCCGTTCTCGAATGTGCAGTCGGTGATGGTGATGTTTTTGGACGGCGCGTCGGGGCCGGGGGAGTTGATGGCGCCCGACTTGATGGCGATATTGTCGTCGCCGGTGCTGGCGAACATGTGGTCGATGACGATGTTCGACGAGCTGAAAGGGTCGAGCGCGTCGGTGTTGGGCGAGTGCGGCGCGAGGACGCGGATGTTGCGGAACTGTAGGTCGTCGGCGTAGTAGGGGACGATCTGCCAGAAGCCGGAGTTCTGCACGGTGATGTCCTCGACGCGGATGTGTCTGGAGTGGTCGAAGACGATGCCCATGGGGCGCGGGTGGTCGGTGCCGAGGACGCCGGAGTCGCGC
>DASRLB010000120.1:0-9020 GCA_035648695.1 Acidobacteriaceae bacterium
CGCCGAAGCCGACCGCGACACCGGCGCGCTCGAAGCCACCCTCCGCGAAGCTGCTCGCAAGTTCCCCGAGATCATCGACATTCATGACGTTGTCATGACCCGCTCCCACGCCGACCACGATCACAGCGTCCACATCCGCTGCCACTGCACCCTCCCCGACGACCTGCCCATGGAGCGCGTCCACGCCATCATCACCGAGCTCGAAAGCGACTTCCGCGCCTCCCACCCCTCCGTCAGCCGCGTCCTCATCCACCCCGAGCCCGCCACCGACAATCGCCGCTAGAACAGTTTCCCTGAAGGTGTGTAGCGAAACCTCCGCCCCATGTCCGTTTTTTCCAGAAAGCGCTACTGAGCGAGTTTTTCCGCCTCACAGTACCAGGGGGATTTGCTCCAGGAGCCTGTCGGGACAGTGATCGATCCGACACAACTTCTATCGTATGGCACTATGATTTCGCGAAACTCACGCATATATAACATATGAGATATCACGCAAGGTCGCAATGCGATATTTCTTTGTCGAGTCACGCTCCAAAAAATTACCGGAAAATTGGCAATTCCTTCTTGCCACGGAATTGGCCCGAGAATTGCACTGTAGAGAAATTCATTATCTTTTCTTCCAGGAGTTCACTATGCCTTTGCGCTCTGTAAGAGGAGCGGCGCTCAGCATCCTTTGCGCCGTTCTTTTGGGAATTTCCGCGTTGTCGGCTCACGCCTCGGACGTAAACGGCCGCATCAGGGGGACGGTCACCGATCCTTCAAGCGCGGTGGTCGCTGGCACGGCGGTTGTCGCTACCAATCAGGCGACCGGAGTCAAGTTCACCACCACGACCAATAAGGAGGGTGAATACCTTTTTCCGGAGTTGCCTACCGGCACCTATACCGTCACGGTGACTATGGCAGGGTTCAAGAAATTCGAAGCAAAGGGCATCACGCTTAATATCGACCAGGAGTTCGTCGAGCCGATCCAACTGTCGGTGGGCAGCACCGGCGACACGATCGAAGTCGCGGCCGACTCGGTCCAGGTCAACACTTCGGACATGCAGTTGAACAACGTCATCAACTCGGCGCAGTTGGTGGAACTTCCGCTCATCGGGCGCAACTTTACGCTCCTTGAGCTCACCCTTCCGGGCGTGCAGGCGTCAAGCGATCGCTTCGGCACCTTCTCGGTGAGCGGTTCGCAGACACAGCAGTCGGAGTACCTGATCAACGGCGCCGACGCAAACGACCTGGCGCTCAACACCCTCGCGATCGTTCCCAACCTCGACGCCATCGAGCAGTTCAATCTTATCGACGGTCCGCTCAACGCCGAATACGACCGCAACTCGGGCGGCATCGTCAGCGCGACCATCAAGCAGGGCACCAATCGCTTTCACGGCGACATCTTCGAGTTCTACCGCGATACGTTCTTGAACACCAACAACTGGTTCCAGAAGTCGTTCAACGCGGCGGGCCAGCGGACCGACACCGTCGCGACGTTCCACCAAAACATCTTCGGCGGCACCATCGGCGGTCCAATCCTCAAGGATAAGCTCTTTTTCTTTGGCGCCTATCAGGGCATTCGCCAGGTCGTGCCGGAAGCAGGCGGTTCGGTCAATGTTTTCAGTGCAGCCAACCTCACGGGTTCGTTTACCGAAGATCTCGCCGCGAACTCGCCGACAGCCAATCATTTTGGGGACACATTCAGCAGCCGTGTCATTCCGGGCACGATCACGGCGCTTGCCGCGCTGAATCCGCTCTGCGTTCCCAACGGGACGAACACATGGGGACCCGTCACCACCAAGGTTGGCGGCGTCACCACAACCACGCCGGGCTGCCTGGATACCCTGGGCGGCAAGGTGCCGACGAGCGCGTTCAATTCCATCTCCGCAGGTCTCGCGAAGTCGTTCGTTCCGCTTCCCAACAACACCGGCGTGAGCCCGTACTCGTACATCTTCCATCCCGTCGTCACAACCAAGGCAGACCAGTACATCGGGCGTATCGACTATGCACTCAACTCGAAGAACCAGTTCACGGGGCTGGGCATTCGCAACCATCAGGTAGCGCCCGAAACACTTCCGTTTACCGGCGCCTCGCTTCCCGGATTCGGCGATGTCAGCACCACCACCGTTCAGCAATACACTTTCGACTTCGTTCACCAGTTCAACTCGACCACGGTGAACGACCTCTCCGCGCACTGGACGCGGTTCAACTTCCAGGCTGTCTTCCCGCAGACTCCTGCCGCGCCTTCGACCGCCGGCTTTGCGGTCAACCCGCAGAACACGGCGGGGGAAGGGTTGCCGACGATTGCCCTCACAAGTTTCTTTACGCTTGGCTTCTCGACCAACGGGCCGCAGCCGCGTATCGATCAGGTCTATCAGCTTGACGACACCGTCTCGACGGTGATTGGGCGCCATAACCTGAAGATGGGCTACGATGGCCGCCGCTTCAATGTTTCCAACCCCTTCAGCGCTCGCAACAACGGCAGCTACGCCTTCAGCACGAGCACGGCGACCAGTCCGTTCACGACCGGCGATTCTTCGCTCGACTTCCTGCTTGGCATCCCCGGCACCTTCGGCCAGAGTTCCGGCGCGACCATTCAGGCGGACGCTTACCTGAACTACATGTTTGCTCAGGACACCTGGAAAGTCACCAATACCTTCACGCTGAACTACGGCATGGGCTATTCGATCGATACGCCACTTCGTCAGCACCAGTACAACGGTAAAGCCGTTCTTTGCCTCAATCCGGGTCAAACGTCCACCGTCTTCCCGACTGCACCGAAAGGTCTTGCGTACCCCGGCGACCCGGGCTGCACCATCAGTGCCGCGGCTACGACCCACTACTCTGAGTTTGGGCCGCGCCTCGGCTTTGCCTACTCGCCCGACTGGGGTTTCATCTCGGGTGCTCCCGGCAAGTTCTCCATTCGCGGCGGCTTCGGCATCTACTATGACCGTTCGGAAGAAGAGAGCTCACTCGAAACATTGACCACACCGCCGTTTGGCCTCACTTCGGCCGGCGTCAACGACTACGGAACGACGACCACTCTCACACCGTCCTTTGCCAACCCGTACATGGACATCAATACCGGTACGGTGTACGCAAACAAGTTCCCCTACACCTTCCCCACTCCGGGTCAGGCGATCAACTTCGCGAAGCTGGAACCGATCGCCAAGAGCACCTACGCGGCCGGTTTCCGCGCTCCCTATGCTGAGAACTTCCAACTCAGCATGGAACGTGAGTTCCCGTCGCGTGTGGTTGCCCGCGTGAGCTACGTTGGCTCTCTGGCACGACGCAACCAGATCGATTTCGAGGGCAACCCCATCACCCCTGCCGGACGCGCCAACTGTCTTGCAACTCCCGCGTGTTCAGCGAATACGAATGCTGCAAACCCTCTCCTCGGGCCCCAGGTTCCCTCCAACGGCTCCAATCAAATGAAGGTTTACCCGCAGAATACGGCCTACGGTTCCATCGATCCGCTCACCGGCAATACTGGTTTTACCAGCATTGGCGAAGATGGCTCGGAAGGCACGTCGAACTACCATGCACTTCAGGCCAGCGTGACCAAGGCCCCGTCACATGGTTTGGCCTTCCAGTTGAGCTACACCTTTGCGCACGCTATGGATAATGGTTCGAGCTTCGAAAACTCGGGCTTTGGCTCCAGCGGACGTGGCTACAACCAATTTGTGCAGTCGCTGAACTATGGCAACGCGGCATTCGATACGCGGCATCGCCTGGTGTTCGCGCCCATCTATATCTCGACCTTCAAAAGCACTGCGGCGTGGTATACGCCTCTCAATCTGGCACTCTCAGGTTGGCAGGTCTCCGGCATCGCGACGGTCGCAACCGGTCAGCCATTCGACATCTCGTATGCCGGTACCATTTCCAACTCCCTCTACTGCGCCAGCTCCAACCAGTTCTACGCCTGCCCCGACGTTCCGGTGCAGAACGGGCCGCTGGTGAGAGTGAACCCTCGCCTCAAGACATTGGGAGCGCTGACTGGCGACCGCTGGTTCGACAACCAGGGTCTCACCTTCACACCGGAACCGATCGGTACGTTCGGCAACACGTACCGCAACCAGTACCACGGACCTGGTATCAACAGCACCAACCTGATTCTGGCCAAAAACTTCAACCTTTCTTCCGATGGCGTCCGCAGAATCCAGATAGGTATGGAGAGCGATAACGTCTTCAACCATACGCAGTTCTCCAACCCGGGCAGCACGGTGGGCGCTGCTTTCAACCCGGCGATTCAAGGCGGCTTTGCTTCCGGCTTTGGTCAGATCACTGCGGCTGCGGCAGCTCGTCAGACGCAGTTGAGGGCGAAGATCTACTTCTAACCTCAACCAGCATCAACAAAGAGGGATGCTCTCGGAGCATCCCTCTTTTATTTAGTCTGGACTAACCCTAGCCGCCTCTTCCGAGGAGCAACAAAAGAGCCTGTCGCAGACCATCGCGACAGGCTCTTTTCTTTGATCGCTGCGTCCCGCGCCAAAACGTGTCAAGCCCCCCATCCTGTGCAAAACTCCCAGACCCCGCATAAACACTGGCAAAACTATTTCTCAAAACCGTGCATGTTATATCTCTCAACTCTGTACAATTAAATCAGCACTCAAAACTCACAACTCAAAACTGAACAGGACCCAGGCGTCAACCGGGCCCAGAACCTCTACGCTCAATCGCTCTAAGCTCTGGGCTGTCCGGAACCCTCGTTCCTCAACCTCAACAGAAAGGCGCTGCTCCCCAACCCGAAACTGGTAACTGGAAGCTGGTAGCTGAAGCTCGCAGCTGAAAATCGACCCCCAACCCCCAAACCAGCCCTAAGTCCTTATATTGGAATATTTTGACGCCCAAGCCATTTGGATTCAATCGCTTGCAGCCGGTCGCTCCCGCGGAGACCAGCATTCTAAAGCACTTACCCCCGGGCAATAGAAACAGAGGGAGGGGGAGGGGAGGGGGTCGTACTCATGGTGCGGCTTGTGCGGATCGGAGCATGAACAGCGCTATAATGGAAGTTTCTCAGAATCGTCGAAATTCAGGTCACCCATGCTTCGTAGTCGCCTCTCGTTTGCCGTTATCGCCTTTTGTTTCGCTCTCATCACAGGATGCAGCGGAGGCGGATCACCCAGCATCACCCCGGTTGCGGCGCCCGCGTTGTCGGTTTCGACACTTGCAGCTTTCAGCGCGGCTTCGGGATCGACCAGCGCGGCGCAGACGCTGACGCTTACCAACACCGGCACGGCGACGCTGACGATCAGCGGTACTCCCGTGCTTGGTGGAACCAATCCCACCGCATTTGCCATGACGGCGACGACCTGCGGAAGCTCCCTCGCGCCGAATGCCTCCTGCACCGTTACGCTGACGTTTACGGCGCCGGGAGTTGGAAGCTACAGGGCTACCGTGACGATCTCGGACAACGTCGCCGGCTCGCCGCAGACGGTTGCATTGATGGGCACAGGGACGGCGGTTGCGACGCCCGCGTTGTCGGTTTCGTCACTTGCAGCTTTCAGCGTGGCTTCGGGATCGACCAGCGCAGCGCAGACGCTGACGCTGACCAACACCGGCACGGCGACGCTGACGATCAGCGGTACCCCCGCGCTTGGCGGCGCCAGTCCGACGGCGTTTGCGATGACCGCGACGACCTGCGGAAGCTCGCTCGCGCCGAATGCCTCCTGCACGGTGACGCTGACGTTTACGGCGCCTGGAGTTGCCAACTACAGCGCAACATTGACGATCACGGACAATGCCGCAGGCTCGCCGCAGACGGTTGCGCTGAACGGTACCGGGACGGCGGTTCCAGCGCCCACGCTGGCCTTCTCACCGGGCGGGCTTACGTTCACGGCGACGAACGTCGGGACGACTTCGGCATCGCAATCGGTTGCGATTACCAACAACGGCAACGCCGCGCTTACGATTTCCAGCATCGCGCTGAGCGGCGGAACGCCCTCGGCTTTTGCGCAGACGAACAATTGCGGGAGTTCGGTTGCCGCGAATACCAGTTGCAGCATCTATGTCACGTTCACGCCCGGAACGACCGGGCCCCTGAGCTCGTCGGTGGTGGTGACCGACAATGCGACAGGGTCGCCGCAATCGTTCTCGGTGAGCGGAACCGGAGTTGCGCCAACCGCAAGTCTTTCTGGGTCCAGCCTCATCTTTACCTCAGTTCCGAACACGACCACCGCCTCGCAGTCGATCACTCTGACGAACACCGGCGGAGCGACGCTTAACATTTCGGGAATCACACTCGGCGGGACGAACACATCGAACTTCGCCGAGACGACGACCTGCGGCACAACGCTGGCAGCGGCGGCGAACTGCAGCATCTCGGTGACGTTTACTCCTACGGCTTCTACGAGCTACTCAGCCAGCATCGGCATCGCGGACAACGCGACAGG
Source organism: Acidobacteriaceae bacterium (assembly GCA_035648695.1). GTDB lineage: Bacteria > Acidobacteriota > Terriglobia > Terriglobales > Acidobacteriaceae > Granulicella. The sequence goes on from DASRLB010000120.1 coordinate 6,372, forward strand.
CTCGCCGCAGTCGATCAGCCTTATCGGGACCGGAACCGGCAACACCTCCGTCTATCGCACGCTGTTTGCGACCCCCATGTCCGACAACAGCATCACTCCGCTCTACAACCTCATCAACAGCGCGAAGAGCACAATCGACATGACGATGTACGAGATGCAGGACACCACCTTCCTCAACGACCTCGTCGCCCGTTGCGCCGCAGGCGTCAAGGTCCGCGTCATCTTCTCTTCGAGCGTCGCCAGCAGCAGTTCCACGGCTTATAACAAGCTCAATACGACCGCGAACTGCAGCGCGGAAAATTCCAACACAGCCTTCACCAACACCCACCAGAAGACCATTACTGTAGACGGCGCGACCACCGCCATCCTCTCGCTCAACCTACAGAGCCAGTACTACTCCACCACGCGCGACTTCGGCATCATCACCAACGACGCCGCCGACATCGCCGCCATCGAAACTACCTTCAACATGGACTGGGCCGCTGGAACGCCGTACATGGGCACGCAGGGAGCGAGCGACTTCAGCAATCCTCCCCCCCTTGGCGACGACCTCGTCTGGAGCCCCTACTCCACGACCGACATGCTGGCCATCATCAATAACGCGACTACCTCGCTCTATATCGAATGCGAAGAGTTCACCGCGACGAACATCGTCTCTGCCGTCGCCGCGGCAGCTACGAGAGGCGTCAAGGTCGTTCAGGTCTGCGAGAACCAGAGCAGCGCGAACACGTCGGGCTTCGCCACCGTCAAGGCCGCCGGAGCCAACGTCTGGTATTACACCAGTTCCACCGGCTTCTACATCCATGCCAAGACCGTCGTCGCCGACCTCGGCCTCCCCACGGAGGCGGTCTACATGGGCTCGATCAACTACTCCAGCGCATCGCTCACCAAGAACCGCGAGCTGGGCGTCTACATCACCGGCAACACTGCCGTTTCCAATCCCATAGCGGCGGCGATCGCCGCGACCATTGTCGGCGACGAAACCGGTTCGGGCGTGACCAAGTACTAGGCGACTGTTCCACGCCCCAACTGCTATCCTTACCCTCGTCTGAATTTTCTGAGGAGCACTACGCACATGATCGACATGAAGGGCAAAGTCGCTGTAATTCTGGGCGTCGCCAACAAGCGCAGCATCGCCTACGCCATCGCTGAAAAGCTCGCCAACGCAGGCAACACGCTCGTCCTCTGCTATCAGAGCGAACGCCTCAGGAAAGAAGCCGAAGAACTCATCGAATCTCTCGGCCAAACCGGCAAGGGCCGCGCGTTCCAGATGGACGTGTCGAAGGATGACGAAATCACCGCTGCCTTCGCGCAAATCGCCGAGGCCTTCCCGGTCATCCACACCCTCGTGCACTCCGTTGCGTTCGCGCCTCCGGCGTCCATGCACAATGACTTTCTCCTGACCACCCGCGCCGACTTCGCCACAGCACTCGATATCAGCGTCTACTCGCTCATCGCCGTAGCGAACGCCGCCGTTCCGCTGATGACCGAGGGCGGCTCCATCCTCACTCTCACGCATTTCGGCTCCCAGGTCACGTTTCCCAACTACAACGTAATGGGCGTCGCCAAAGCCGGTCTGGAAGCCACCGTCCGCTACCTTGCCGCCTCCGTGGGCCCGCGCAAAATCCGCGTGAACGCCATCTCCGCCGGCGCCATCAAGACACTCGCTGCCCGCGGCATCGGCGACCTTCAGGTCATGCTCGACAAGACCAACGAGCGCGCTCCCCTCCATCGCAACGTGGAGCAAGCTGAAGTTGGAAGCGTCGCCCTCTTCCTCGCCAGCGACCTTGCCAGCGCCATCACCGGCGGCGTGACGTATGTCGATTGTGGATTCAACATCACCGGAATTTAGAGAGGGACTATGACCGCTGCCGAACTGCTTCTACAGGATTACGACTTTGAAATATCCAACACGCGGCGCACGCTGGAGCGCGTTCCGGAAGACAAGCCGGAGTGGGCGCCGCATGAGAAGTCGATGAAGCTCGGGAAGTTGGCGATGCACTGCGCGACCATGCCACTGTTTGGCTTGTACATCATGGAAGACGATGGCATGGATCTAGCGAACTCCACGCGCCAACACGCGGACCTGACCTTTACGACGCGTGAGAATTGTTTGCGGCAGCTCGACGAAAGCGCTGTGAAGTGCCGGGCTGCGATTGCCGCCGCGTCGGATGAGCATCTTGCGGCTGCGTGGAAATTTTCATTCGGCGAACATGAAATTTCGCATGATTCCAGGCTGCTGTCGTTCCGCAAGATGTGTTTCAACCACCTCGTGCATCACACTGCGCAACTGGGCGTGTATCTGCGGCTGAACGACATTCCCGTGCCCGCGTTGTATGGGCCGTCGGCGGATGAGCAGTGGGCCCCGAAGTAGGCGAGGTCGTGACAGCGCGGACGGCATCGGATGCTCGATGCCGTTCTACATTTTTGGAGTAGCCGCGTGAACATGACGCGGGTGTGCATTTCGTACTATTCTGTTGGGATACTCACCAGGGCTAGGCAAACGTAATTTATGTCGGACCGAACACCCATTCTCGGCACCTCCCCGTTACGCAAGGAGGGCCGCGCCAAGGTCCTCGGCGCAGCGCAATACATCGACGACATCGAACTGCCGGACATGTGGTTTGGCGCCACCGTGCGCTCGGCGAT
>DASRLB010000121.1:0-9734 GCA_035648695.1 Acidobacteriaceae bacterium
GTGCAGCAAAAACCCCAGCGTCAGGCCTCGCGGCCGGCGCATCCGCAGCAAGTCGGGACGTGGCTCAGCCTGGTAGAGCGCACCCTTGGGGTGGGTGAGGTCGCTAGTTCGAATCTAGTCGTCCCGACCATTTACTTTCAACAACTTAGCCTTGGCGATATGGCGTCGTGGGTCCAACTGCGGGGCCACAAGGGGCCAATAAGCTCCATCTGCCAGTCCATTTTAGATAGGTCGATCTCGGCCACCATAGGCCTCCAGCACAGCCGATTAACCGGTTCAGAAGCAACCGATAGCCTTTCAGAAAGTCGCTGCCAATCTAGCGCGATGCCGTTGCACATGAAATGATGAGGTTACTCGCACCCAGAAATCTGGAAACGGACCGACCCCGCGAAAGCAATGGCGTTATCGTACTCGCACGGCCTGAATACGATCGATGGCGACCTCGATAACGCTGCGGGAGCGAGGATCACGCGCCTCATGCGCGGCGTCGTTCAATCGGAACTCTATCGCCGCCGCGCGCATTCGGTCGAAGATGTTGAAGACGTCTGTAGCGACGCCATGGTTTCGCTGCTTGGCCGCATGGAGCGGATGAAGTCCGACGCGGGCGACATCGAAGACCTTGATGCGTATGCCGCCGGCGTTGCTCGCCGTGCCTGTAGCGCCTGGTCGAGACGCCGCTATCCTGCCTTTCATCGACTGCGCACACGTCTTCGCGCGATGCTCAAGACGGACACGAGGTTTGCGCTTTGGCAGGCTTCCGATGGCAACTGGCGATGCGGGAAATCTTCGCAGCGCGGCGTTGAGACGGCCATCTCCGCCGACTTCGAATTCTTCGCCGCGGTCCGGTCGACCACCCGGCCTGCGGAGATTCTCGCCGAGATATTCGACCGCGTTGCCCAGCCACTTTATTTCAACGACCTCGCTAAAATCTGCGCTCGGCTATGGGCTGTTGAGGACACTCCCGAAACCATGGAGTCTGTCGATACCAAGTACAGTTCCGAGACGATCATGGAGCATGCTCCTGATCGCTGCGCCCGTCTTGAACAGTTGTGGGCTGAGTTGCAACAGCTTCCGCAGCGTCAGTGCGTTGCGCTACTGCTCAATCTGCGCGACCCGGATGGCGAGTGCGCTACGTCGGTCCTGGTGCTGACCGGCACCGCCAGCCTGCGCGCGGTCGCCGATCTGCTTGGTATCGAACCTCTTGCTTTTGCCGAACTTTGGCCGCGATTGCCACTCAGTGACATGGAAATCGCTGAGCGGCTCCAAATCACCCGTCAACAGGTCATTAACTTGCGCAAATGCGCTCGAGAACGTCTATTTCGCCGCATGGGGGCGGAATAAGTCATGCAAACGGTAATAAGGGGGCAATTTTGACCCACAACCCAGACAATACGATGCATCCAACGCCCGAAACCCTGCATGCTTTTCGCCGCCGCGAGTTGCCCCCCGCAGAGATGCTCAGTCTCAGCGACCATCTCTGCGACTGCGAAAGGTGCCGCGAGCAAGTTGGGGCGATGATGGCTGCTTCCGGGTCTTTAGAGCACTTCCTCGGCGAGGATGCCACTCTCCATCTGAGTGAAGACGAGATTGCCGATGTCGTGGCGGACACAACGCTCACCGCCAAAGTGCATGACCACCTGAAATCCTGCGCCAAATGCCAGGCTGAGGTTGACGATGCCCGCCGGTTTGCTTTTCCGCCCGCGCTGGTTACGTCGGCGACTGCTTCCAACCGAGCCAAAGTCATCGCCTGGCCCGTCTGGTCGCTCGCCGCAGCCGCTGGAATCGCCGTTGCAGCCTTTGCCGGGTACTCCATGCACCACCAATCCCCGGCTCCGGCGCAACTTGTCGCCGAACTGCGCGATGGCGACAGCCAGATTGGCCTCACTTCACAAGGCCGACTCACCGGCACTAACGGTCTCTCCCCCGACGATGCTGCACTTGTCGCAACCTCGCTTTCCTCTCACCATCTGCCCGTAGTCTCGCAACCCGCGCAGACGGCCAGTACTATGCGTGGCCGCCCGGCCCTCCCGGAAGCTTTTGCTCCACTTACCCCGGTCGATGAGATCACGCTGCAAGCGCCGCAACTCAGCTGGCAAGCTCTGCCCGATGCGACCGGCTACCAGGTTTTCGTCTACAACCAGGCGTTCCAGTTGGTCGCGCAAAGTCCTGCGCTCACACAGTCTTCGTGGACCATTGCAAGCCCGCTCGCACCTGGACAAACTTACACCTGGGTGATCAAAGCGACGACACCCACGGGCATCGTGCAATCGCCGCGGCCACCTGCGCCGGAAGCCCGCTTCACAGTCGCAGGCACCTCCACACTTGCAAGGATCGCGGGGGCGCAACCGTCTCACCTGCTGCTGGCGATCCTCTATGCGCAGAACGGAATGACCAGCCTCGCGCGGGGCGAAATCTCGGTCCTCAAGCAGGAAAACCCCGACTCACCCATCGTGCGGGACCTTGCGAACTCGCTGCCGTCTCAGTCGTTGCCGAGCAGCACAAAGCCGGCCCAGTAGAACGGATGCCGATAGCGAGGATCGCGTGCCAGCGTCATTTCCGCGCTGCGCAACGCGGCCGCACGGCCCATGTTCTGGCGCAGGCCGCGATGAAAAGCGATCATCAGTTCCGTTGTGCTCGCCGATTCCACACGCCACTGGCTGGCCACGGCAGACTCGCTTCCCGCCGCGAGAAACGACCACCCCAGCCCGATCAGGCCTTCGCCCGCCTCGTACTTTCCTTCTGCAGTGTCGCAAGCCGAAAGCACCACGAGCCTGGCCTTGATCTTCGTCGCCGCGATCTGTCCGGCATCCAGTTGCACCGTCTTGCCCTTGCCCGGGTCCCCCGACGCCAGCACCAGGTACGAGTCCATCGGGCTGTGATCGTCATACACACCGTGGGTCGCCAGCAAAATTTCCTGCCCTTCGCCCGGCACCGCTGCGACGCGATAGTTCGCCAGCGTAGCCGCCCCTCGCACGAACACCGTCGAGTGCGTCCGTCCATACAAATCGGCCACTGCCTCGACTTCATGCGCAGCCTCCGGCAAATCGTTCGCCGGATCGCCAAACGCAACCAGCTTCGATCCGGAAGCCCCACCCCGCCGTGCTGCATAGGCCCGCAACACGGAAAGCGAAGGCGCAAACGACACTGAAAAGTCGTCGATCAGATAATGTTTCGCGGAATCCTGCAACGCCTGGAACGGCAGGTGCCACAGCTCTCCGCTGGGCACGATAATCAGTCGCCGTTTTCCCGCCAAATCTTTCGCCGCCGGCCCAACCAGCAGTTGATACAAGCTCGCCGCAGCCCCGGCAAAGCCCGGGTCGCGCGACATCAGCGCAGTATGAAATCCGCCGATTCGTTTGCCCAGCGCAGCCTGACCGACGCCGATCGTATACCCGTGCAACACCGTACCGTTCGGCCCGCGCGTCAGCACAAACAGGTACGTCGCGTCCTCGGTCACCTCATATTCGAGCACCGCCGTCGACCGCGAGGGCAGCAACTCCGCCGTCTGCGCCAGTGTGATCAACGCTGCTTCTCCACGATGCCTTCCCGCATCCGGATGCGCCGCCGACACCCGCTCGTGAAACACGCTGACCGCATCGTGCGCCGTCTTCAACTGCCGGTCGAGCGCAGCCAGCCGCGCCGCATCCGGCGTCTTCTCCAACGCCGCCGACGTTTTCTGCTGCGAAAGCTTCGCCACCCGCGCGTTCAGGATACTTTCCTGGTTTTTCTCATCCACCGTCAGGTCGTTCTCCGCTGCGGCCCCTCCGCGAGTCAGCACGTCCAGCAGCGTCCGTCCCTTCTGCCGCTCCGAAGTCACAAAAGCCTGCTCCCACAAGCCCTGGGCCACATCCACCGCAGTCAGCGCCTGGTAGGAGTCCACCTGATGCGAGAAATACAGTGCCGCTGCCTGATCGCCACCGGCCGCATCTTCCCGTAGTCGCTCAACCGCCGCAATCGACTCCTCGAACGCTATTCGAGACGCTGCCATCTTGCCCAGCTTCTTTTGCGCCATGCCGATCAGGCCCGAGGACACGCCAGCATTCTTCTCAAAACCCATCAGCCTCGCAAACTCCAGTGCTGAGGTCCCGTCGCGGACCGCGTCGGCATACTGTCCGTTGTCCAACTCCACCTCGGCGACCAACACCAGCAGGTCGTTGCCGTGCATCTGGTCACCGACCTGTTGCGTCAGTGCATAACCCTCACGCAGCTTCCCCAGGGCAACCGTGTAGTGCTTTTGCTCCGCTTCGATCGAACCCCACTCCGCCAGGACCACCGACATCGTCGTGGGGTTGTGGGTCTCGCTCGCCAGATCCGACGCCCGCTGCACCGTCTGTAAGGCTTCCGTCATCCGGCCCGAGTGCTGGTAAATCCTCGCCAGGTTCACTACAGAACTCACCAGATCGTCCTTGTTGCCTACCTCTTCCTTGATCTTGATCGCCTGTAGACAATATTCCGTAGCCAACAACGGATTTTCCTCCTGCAGGTAGGTGTTAGCGATGTTGTTCAGCAAATATGCTTCGCCCAGGCGCTGATGGCTCTTGCGCGCCAGCACCAGGCCCTCTTCGTAATGCTGTCTCGCCTGGGTGAACTTCGCCTGCGCCAGTTCCGCGTTGCCCAAATTGTTCAGCGCACGGGCTATGCCTGCGTCGTCACCGGCCTGCCTGAACTCCGCGATAGCCTTGTTGCCATCATCCACGGCCCCGTCCAGATCGCCCGCATCCATGCGCAGAACGGCACGCTGCGTATGCAGCCTTCCCATCTCGTCCGGTACCAGGTCCGCCTCTACGTACAGCGGCTCCGCGCGGTTGTAACTCGCCAGCGCCTCATCCGCGTTGCCGGAAAACCGATATGCATTGCCGACCAGATAGGTCATCGTGGCGCTAAGTTTTCGATCACCCACCCGCGTCGAAATATCCAGTGCTTCGACAAACAACGGAAGCGCCAGTTCCGGCTGCTTCGCCATGAACGGTTCGCCCATCTTCCGCAGCGCCCACGCCGCACCCAGAGTCACCTGCGTAGCCGGAGCCTGCGCAATGGCAGCCTTCGCCTGATCGAGCGGCATCGCGGCCAACGATGCCGCGAACGCCTTGTCGCTGTCGCTGATCACCGGCGGTTGCGCCAGAGCGGGCGCTACCGCCTGCCCCGCAGCGCAGAGCACCGAAGCTAACAGCAGCAAGGCGAAAGAAAGTTGTGCCCGTACGTTCATGGGATGTGCTCCGGGGTGGTGCCCCATCCTACCAACTCATCCCTACCTAAAAGCCGTCCACCCCTAAAAAATATTGTCGCCCCGGTAATATCCGCCGAACGGGCTACACAGACTAGACAGATTACGTTTTCTATCGAAATTCTTTGGAGCCTCTAATGCCGTCTGTTCGTCTGATCCTTTCGTTGGTCCGCCGCTTTTTGACCCTTTCCGCTGTATTCGCGCTGGCCGTCGCCGGCACTCACCTCTCGCAAGCCCAGAGCCTGCATATCACCCCGCCGATCTACAACGTCACCGCCGTCAACGGCCCCACCTCGGCTAACATCCTTCTCTCCAAGCCGCAGGGCGTTGCAGTCGATGCCGCCGGCAACCTCTACGTAGCCGACACCAACAACAAGGTCGTCCGCAAGGTCTCACCCACGCAAACAGCGACGATCTTTGCCGGGAGCACCACAGCCTTCGGCTCGGCCGGGGATGGTGGTCCCGCCAACATCGCAAGTCTGAGGGCTCCCACCTCCCTCGCCGTCGACTCCGCCGGCAACGTCTACATCTCCGACCCACAGAGCTTCGACGTTCGCAAAGTCACCCCCGCGGGAATCATCTCCACGGTCGTCGGCGGCAATGGCGCCGGTTCCAGCGGCGATAACGGCCTCGCAACCTCCGCGAAGATCGTTCCGGGAGGCATCGCTTCGGACGCTCTCGGCAATCTTTACGTCATCGATTCGCTCAGCAACACGGTCCGCATGGTCAGCACCGCGGGCATCATCACCACCTGGGCGGGCGGCGGCACGCTTACCGCCGCCGCGGCCAACAATGGCCCCGCGACCGCGATGCAGTTCGCCAACCTGACTGCGGTCGCGGTCGACACCAACGGCAATCTCTACATCGCCGACCGCAACCTCGCGACTGTGAGCGTGGTCAACGCCTCCGGAATCATCACCCCGTTTGCCGGCAACGGTGTCTCCGGCTTCAGCGGCGATGGCGGTCCCGCGGTCGCCGCGCAGATTTCAGTGCCGCAAGGACTTTCCGTGGATGCCTCCGGCAACGTGTACATCGCCGATGCGGGCAATGCAGTCGTGCGCGTTGTCAACAGCGCCGGCATCATTTCGACCCCCATCGGCAGCGGCCTGTCCGGCCTGGTGCTCGACGGCACGCAAGCGGACCACGCCCGTATCTCTTCCCCCAGCAGCGTGGCCGCGGATAATCTCGGCAATCTGTACATAGCCGTTTCCTCAACCAACGCCGTCTACCAGGTCCCGCTCCACAACGAACGCTTCCCGCAGACCAAGCTCGGCGCAACCTCGCAGCCGCAGCGGCTCATGCTCGAAAATCTCGGCGCCACCAACGTTCAGCTCGGCCCGATCACCCTCAACAGTGACTTCGCGCTGTACCCGGGAGGGCTTGCGAACCCGAACGCCTGCGTCAGCGGAAAAGTCCTCCAGGCCGGCTTCTCCAACTCCTGCACGCTGGACATCGTATTTACGCCAACTGCTGAAGGCATCCGCTCTTTGCCTCTCACCATCGCGAGCAACGATACTCCGGGCACCCTCGTCCTGACCCTCACCAGCACCGGCCTCGGCTCGGCGCTGGCTATGACATCCGGGCAGCTATACATCGTCGGCGGCAATTACTCCCCAACCCAGACCTCGGATGGCCCAGCCGCCACGGGCCCTTCCACCTCCATCCGTCTCAGCCAGATCTCCGGCCTGGCCGTGGACAGCACCGGCAACATTTTCTTTACTGAATCCGCCTATTGCCTGGTGGAGCGCATCGACGGAAACACCGGTCTGCAAAGCATCATCGGCGGCACCTTTTCCAACTGCGGCACGGCCATCATCGGCGGCGACGGCGGCGATGCCACCGCGGCTTCCATGCCCCAGGTAGGCCAGCTCGCGCTCGACGCGAACAACAACCTCTACGTTGCCGACGACTTCGACGGCCGCATCCGCCTCATCAATACCGCTGGCAAGATATCAACGTTCGCCGGCCTCGGCGTAGGCGTTCCTCCGTTCGGCACCTCGTGCGGTTACAGCGCGGATGGCACAGCCGCCAAGCAAGCCTTACTTTGCAACCCCCAGGGCATGACCTTCGACACCGCCGGCAACATGTTCTTCGCCGAGAAGGGCAACAACCTCATCCGCAAGATCAGCACGTCCGGCGTCCTGTCCACCATCGCGGGCGTTCAATCGCTGAACACGAACTTCAACTCTCCCGGCGGATTCTCCGGCGACGGCGGCTTGGCAACCTCGGCACAAATCAATGAACCACAGGGTGTTGCCGTCAACAGTGCCGGCGACGTCTTCTTCACCGACACCAACAACTACGTCGTCCGCAAAGTCTCCGCGGCCACCGGCAAGATCTCCACCATCGCCGGCCAGCACGGTGTTCTGGGCTACAGCGGCGACGGCGGTCTCGCAACCGCTGCCACGCTCAGCTTCCCGGAAGGCATCTCCCTCGATGCCGCAGGCGACATTTTCGTCGTCGAGCGCGGCAACTGGACGGTACGCAAAATCGACACCGCCGGTATCATCACCACGGTCGCGGGCAACCAGCTTTCCGAGTTCTTCAACGGCGACGGTCTGCCCGCAACGGAATCCGGTCTGTCCTTCCCTGACTTCGCGGTCATCAGCCCCAGCGGCTATCTCTACATCGGAGACACCGATCATGAGTTGATCCGCGAGATGTCGCCCAACGGCTCGCTGCTCTTCCCGTCGCTGCCTATCGGCACCACCAGCAATCCGGAGAGCGTCACCCTCTCCAACATCGGCAACATGCCGATGAACTTCGAGCCGCAGTTCCCCACCGGCATCAGCGGTGACTTCGCCCTCGCCTCCGGTGGCACCTGCAACTTCTCCGCCGCGCTCGCCGTGGGAGCAAGCTGCAACATCAATCTCACCTTCACCCCCACAACCCAGGGCACGCGGACAGGCATCTTCGGCTTCTTCGACGATGGCGTCGCCTCCCCGCAGTATGTGGCACTCTCCGGCGTAGGTGCCCAGGCGCAACCGCAGAGGATCGTCATCAGCCCCATCCCCAACCACGTCTACGGCGACCCCGATTTCAACGTCTCAGCGGCGGCCACCTCCGGTCTCCCGGTCACCCTCACGGTCAAGTCGGGCAACGCGACCATCAGCGGCAACACGGTCCACATCACCGGCATCGGCCCCGTCGTCATCGCGGCGAACCAGGCCGGCAGCCCTAACCTCTGGCTCCCGGCGACGGAAACAACCAAGGGCTTCAACATCACGCCTGCCGCCCTGATTGTCGCCGCCAACAGCGCCACATCGGAAGCCACACTCCCGCTCGTACCGTTGACCTACACCATCACCGGCTTCGTCTACGGCGAAACGGCAAGCGTGGTCAGCGGCGCCCCGGTCCTTACGTCAACCGTAACTACCAGCAGCCCCGTAGGCAGTTATCCGATCAGCATCTCGCTCGGCACCCTGCATGCGGCCAACTACATCTTCACCCTCTTCACCAACGCCTACTACATCACTCCATACGAGGTCCCGGACGCGCCAGTGAAACTGCTTGCAACAGCGACCATCGCCCGCAGCGACACCTATCACGTAAACGTCACGATCACCAACAGCGGCGGAGCAACCGCCACCAACGTTGTCCTGACCAGCGTCAAGCTCCACGCAGTAGCCGGAACCCCCGCCAACAAGGCCATCGGCAGCATCCCCGCCGGAGGCTCGGTGGTCGTGACGATCTCCGTCCCCCTCACCGCCGGTACTTCAGGGGCTTCAGTCATTCAGCAGATTGCGGGTACCTACACCGGCGGATCGTTCGGCGGCACGGGCTACGCCACGCTCCCCTAATCCTCGCAACGAACAAAATTCGCATTCGAACCCACTACGGAGAAAGAAATGAAACGCACACTGTTCCTCACTCTATTCACGCTCCTGCTGACGATGTCCTTTTCGTCCGCAGCGCGCGCCGACGACTTCGACCTCAACTTCGTCCTCTTCAGCCCGGCACAGACCGCCAACCCGGGCGACACCGTCAGCTTCGTCGGACGGCTCGAGGACACCGACGACAATGACTTCCTGTGGATCGACTCCGATTCCTTCTCGCTACAGGGACCACTCATCATCGACGACAGCGGCTTGTTCCTCAACTTCAACCAGTTTTTCTTTCCCGACGAAGACGATTTCGGCGTGATATTTGCTATCACTCTGCCGAACGACATCCCAACCGGCACCTACCTCGGCACGTTTTCCCTGTTTGGCGGCGAAGGACCAGATGAGACCGGCTTCCTGGGCTCGCAGAACTTCAGCATTACCACAGTCAACAACAACACCAGCCCCATCCCCGAACCTTCCAGTCTTCTCCTGCTTGGCACCGGCCTCACCTGTTTCGCCGGATGCAAACGAAAGTGGCGACCCTAGCCCGGATTTCTCACGAGCGATTATGTATTGGCAAAAAAATATATAGCAAAAGGCCGTATTTTCTGTCATAACAGCGTTGTCAGACGAAGTTATAAAACAGAAAAAGGACGGCCTTTGATGACAGAGTGTACACAAGAGAG
>DASRLB010000122.1:0-7066 GCA_035648695.1 Acidobacteriaceae bacterium
GATTTTGATTTTTTTCGCGCCATGATATTCACTTTCCTGTTGATTGTTATTAGTCCTATTGCACTACAGGTTGCGGTATGAGGGAGATGACCCAGGAGCCGTGTTGGAGCTGGTCGCGCAGGTGGCGTTCGCCGTCGTAACTCGTGCGGTCGATCCACATCTTCCAGAGGATGTTGAGCCAGCGCACGCCCAGGCAGCGCAAGGCCGCGGCGTGCAGCATTCCCTGCTTGCGTTTCTGTTGGTAGTACGCCTCCGCCCACGGGCACTTCATCCGGCTGCGGTCCGCCCACAGATGCACCGTGGCGCGCAGCGTCTTGTTGCACGCCCAGCGGATCTTCACGATCCGCTTCTTTCCCGACTGCTGCGTCAGGGGCGCCGTGCCGGCGTAGCACTGCAACGCCTCGGGACTGTCGAACACATCGCGGTCGGCGCCAAGCTCGCCGAGCAGTCGCGGGGCGATTCTCTCGCCGGCGCCGGGGAGGGAGCCGAAGAGACCGTGGTCGGGATGTTTGGCGAACAGTTCGTTGATGCGAGCGCGGTATTCGTCGAGCTGTGTCTGGAGCGTGCGGAGTTGTTTGGCGAGCGTGACGGCCAATCTGCCCTTGGCCGCGGTGACGGCGGGATTGGGACTGGCCGAGCGCATGGCGACGGCGAACAAGGCGATGCGTTTGTCGGCGGTCTCGGGGCGGTAGAGCTTGTGGGCGTGGAGGAATTTTTCCCACTTGCGTTTGCCGGCGCTGGCCAGTTGATGGGGCGTGGGGAAGGCGATGACGAATTCCCAGGCGCCGGGCAGGCTCCAGTTGTCGAAGGCGCAAAGCGCGGTGGGATAGTACTCGTTGAGGGCCGACTGAATCTGGTTGACCAGGGCGGTGCGTTCCTCGGTGAGGGTGATCTCGTCGCGGTTGAGCAGGCGCAGTTCATGGGTGAGCGGATCCTGTGGCCGCAGCGGACGCCAGCCGTGGCCGTCGGTGCGCAAGGCGTCGGCGAAGCTGTACGCGTCGAGTTCATCGTCCTTGGCGCCGGAGGGGGACTTGCGATCGCGAAAGCGTTCGGCGGACTTTGGGTTGAGCGGGAAGACGGCGTAGGCCGCTTCGAGCAGACGCTCGACGGCCGGTCCGCTGGACGTTTCGATGGCGAAGCCGGCGACGGCCGGCGATCCATCGGGCGCGGCGAGGGCGGCGACCTTCCCGCGGAGCGTTGCCCATCCCTCGGGGGTCTGATCGATGCGCAGCTTCAAGACAATGACGCCGGCGGGATCGACGACGCAGACGTCGTGATGATCCTTGGCCCAGTCGACGGCGCCGTAATGAGTAAGCGTGCGGAATACCTCCGATGGCTTGGGTTGCGGAGTTGACGGCGGGTTGGGCGGATCGGATATGTCCATGGCGGTTCCTCGGTTGGGATGCCGATCGTGATCGTCGCCGTCGCCCGGCCTGCCGGAAGTCAACCTGATACGGGGCCCTCGATGGGGCGGTGTTCTCTTGGACTTTTGAGCAGGCGCCTCGGCGTGGAACGGTGATCTTAGAAAAAGCCTCTTGGGCTGGGGGACGGAGGACCGTGACCGCGTCGTGGCGTCGGGGACAATCGGATGGGCATCGTTTGCCGGCAGAGTACGCTTTTTTGCGGGGACTCCAATCGGCGAAGGTCCCGGCGACAGCTTATGCACATCGGGCGGGATTTTTTCCGCCGAGTTATCCACAATGCCGCTGCGCCGGCGTCTTGATGGCCGCTGCGCAGCATCATGGATAACGTCGGAGATGGTATCAGGGGACGCGAATCTTTGACGTGGCATCAATGATTCGCGTCCCCCTTAGAATTTTCCTGAACAATAGATCGGCCTATTCCGCTTTTGTCTTAGCGACTGGCGGCGTATAATTGGCCAAGCGTTCCGATCCGTTCACCGTCATCGTCGAGGGCGTGATGAAACGCAGTACGATCTTGTAACAAGGTTCTCCCATGCGACTGATTTCAGCAAAGATCATTGACAAAACGCATCTGGAATTGAGCCAGCCGATCGCGGCCGAGCCGGGGGCGGCCATCGAGATTTCCATTCCCGACGACGGCGGTGAGATGTCAGGGGACGAGATGCGCGACTGGCGCGAGCTTGCCAGGCATAACGCCCTGACCGCGTATGCCGATGAGGATTCGGTGTACGATGAACTATAAGTTTGGCGACGTCATTCCCGTGAAGTTTCCACAGTCGGGACGCCAAGATACGAAACGGCGGCCTGCGGTGGTCGTCTTGGACATTGTGTGGAGAAGCGGCAATTTCGGTTATAATAAAATCGAGGAAACAGGAGGAAACCGATGATGAGGTTGCCGAAAGTCAAGAATCGCCGGCTCAGCAAAGAACAATGGGCGCGCCGTGGCCACTCCATCTATCGCCGGAGAATCCTGCCGAAGCTTGCTGGCGAGAAGAAAGGCCGCATGGTCGCAATTGATATCGACACCGCCGATTTCGAAGTCGCCGACGATACCCTCACCGCGGCCAATTCCCTGCTCGCACGCCAGCCGCAGGCAAAAATATGGTTGGAACAGATCGGCTTTCGCACCGCGGTCAGAATGGGCGCCTGGAATGACCCGGAGAAGGATCAATGAAGGGCAAGGTCAACGCCGACCGCGAGGCGGTTGTGCGTATCCGGGTGCTTGGCCGTGGGAAGAGTCGTCGAACGGTGAATGCGGTTGTCGACACCGGTTACACTGGGTCGCTGAGTCTACCCCCGAGAACGGTTCGGTCGCTGGGAATGCGCCTTTTGGGAAAGCGCCGTGCGGAACTCGCTGACGGACGGGTGGTCACTTTCGACGTTTTCGCTGGGTCCGTGATTTGGAACGGTCGGCCGGTCGCCCTCGAAATCGATGAATCGCCGTGTGATCCGCTGATTGGAATGAAATTGCTGGAAGGATCTGAACTCAATATCCGCGTAAAGAAGAATGGTCCCGTGTCGATCCGACCATTGCCCTGAACGCGATGGCCCTTTTTCCCCTCAAAGAAAAGGTTGACGGAGGGGTAAGAAAGCGGCGTATATATGTGGCCTATGCCGGAGCTGTGGGAATGGGCGTGCCCGCGCATCGTGGGCGTGTTGGTGAGCCCGCGCAGAAATCGAGTCCTCTTTGCGTCGGTGCATCTTCCGAAAGCGCGAGCGCGTGCCGAAAACGCCGCCATGAACCGAATTGGTGACTGACCCCTTAGGGATTTCTGACCCCTTAGGGATTTCGGAAGAGTTGTGGTTCGGCCGCCGAATGGTGACACACCTGGCAGACGCGTATGCTCGACGCCACGGAGATATTGAGGAACGCCCCGGCCACCAAAGGCGAAGACGCCGCGTGGCTTGAGTTCCTGTACCGCTTGCCCGCAGAATTCGTCTCGGTTGCCGAGCAGTTGCAGTTCATGCTGATGATTCAGGCGAGTTGGGACGAGTTCCACGCTCCGACCGTGATCCGGGACCTCCTCCAGCACCGGGGAAATTATAAGGGGTAGAGTCGAGACGTGGCGCGGTAACGCAAAGCGCTCCGTTTCCACGTCCCGCTCATCGAACCGGACGTGCGGATTTGCCGCATCCGGCTCTCGGAGAAGAACTTCATGCCTTCGCCCACGGGAGACTCCCTCTCCGTCCTCTCAGACGGAAAAGACCAAGCCGCTCGGCGGTTTCCGCGTCGGTGAATCGCTTCTTGCCGACGCAGGCCGCCGCGTGCTTGGCTTTGAGCCACATCCTCAGCCTGCCGCCGACGTGGGCATCCACGATGCAGTAGGCTTTGCTGACGCTCCCGAGGCTGAAGTAGTTCGACCAACCCGATACCTTTCGGTTCAACTCGGCGACCACTTCCTCGACGGGGCGGGACGTGCTTCGTCGGTCGGTTGCTTCGGTCACCGCGTCGCAGATGCGTTGGACACGCTTCTTTGACGGGCAGACTCCCAGATACGGGCGGCCTGTCCTCGGCGACCACAATCGGCCAAACGTATAGCCAAGAAAGTCGAATGTTTCCTTCGGCGGCGTGCAGACCCGCGTCTTGGTTTCGTTCACCGTCAGTTTCAGCCGCGACATCATCTCACGCATCGCGGCCAGCGCCTCGGCGGCGCCGGCTCGACAGCAGATGACCAGATCGTCGGCATAGTTGACGACAAACGCCTTCAGACGCTCCTGGTGTCCCAACGTCTTCCACCCCAGCACGAAACGGCGCATGTAAAGGTTGCTTAACAGCGGGGAGATCGGCGCGCCTTGCGGCGTCCCTTTCCCCTCGTCCCGATTTCGGGTCGTCCGATGCTTTCTTCCACGCTCGTCCTCTTCTTCCACCGCCATGCACAGCCACGACTTCAGCACATGCATCATGGCTCCGTCGCTGATGCGGCGGGCCAGCGATTTCAGAAGCTCGGCGTGGGGAATGCTGTCGAAGTACCCGCTCAGGTCTGCATCCACCACCTCACAATGCCCCGTCAACAACAGCTTTTGGACGTGGCTAACCGCATCCAGGGCGCTGCGCTGGGGTCGATACGCGTATTGCTCGGGCGGCAGGTCGGCCTCGAAAATCGGTTCGAGCACCAACACCGCCGCCATTTGCGCCACGCGATCCTTGATCGTCGGAACTCCAAGGGGTCTTTGCTTGCCGTCGGGCTTGGGAATCCAAACCCGGCGGACCGCCGATGGGCGGTACGACTTGTCCTTCAGCTCTTTCTGGAGTTCGCCCAGCCACAGGTCCAGCCCATACTCCTCGATGTCCTCGAACGTCTGACCGTCTACCCCCGCCGCTCCCTTGTTGGCAAGGCAGCAGTCGTAGGCGTGGGCCAGAACATCCGGGCGGTACATCTTGTCGTACACCGCGTAGAACCGGTAGCCCGGCGATCCCTTCGCTTTGGCATGCAGCGAATTCCGCAACTTCTGAACAGTTTCCGGAGGTATTAGGCTCATCGCCAATCTCCTATTTGGTCCTTCGTCGTTTCCTTCGCTACTTCTTCAACCAAGGTTCCTTCCCTCCACGGTCGTTACCCGCTTCGTCGGTACTACGAACCTTTCCGCCATCCCAAACGACCCGGCTCGTGCCCTCGCGGGCCGCCGGTTGAGGATCATTTGCATCCCCATCGCCGGGACTTCCCGTGTTGATGTCGATGTCCTTGCATGCATGCTGTCGCCACTACCCCGGCGGAACCCTCGAGCCCTTGTCATTCACCGGCTTGGATTCCGGCTTTGCGACCCGAAGGCGGCGGCCTTCCCCATCGCGTCGTCGGGTCGGCTTCCGCATTAAAGTTTTCGAGGCCTTTCCGGCGTTCACTGTCGTTACGGCCTACATGCTCGCGGAGCCGCTAATACGGCCCTTTCCGTCGAGAGCTTCAGCCGTCTGGTTGCCCGCGCGACTGTCTCGACTGCTACCAGGTGCAATGACTACTTCCCGGACGGGACTTTCACCCGCTGGACTCCAACACCCTTTTCACGGCGCACGACGCGAATCTTTGACGCAGCATCAATGATTCGCGTCCCCTTAAAATTTTCCACGCCGGAACCCGGGTTTGATAAGGGGGACACTCCGACACTCCATCTTCCGAAGCAGATAAGGTGGGATGTCCCCCATACGCCCTTCCAGTTGAGAAGTGGACGACGATATGCTGGTTTACATTTCACGATTCCTATTCCACCTTTTTCGCGTGAATTAAAACCTTTGTATAGACCACGTCACCCCGACCTCCACTCAGAAGTACATGCCCCTGCAATTTCGCGTCTTTGGAAACCACGCCCTTATAGACGGACTTCCCGTCGACTTCGGCCTCCGCATTGCCTTCATTGTCGATGGAAAGAACAATTCGATGTGCTTCGTTGGACTTCAATGGAATATGCGGGAGGTTTATCGAGCTTCCGAAAACGACGAGTTGTGTTTTTGTGTTGAAACTGTTCCCGAGCAGGGCCGTGAAGCCACCCCCGTGGTCGGCTGCAGTTAGTATTGCGGGCTTTAGATCAAAAACTCCGCCGGGCAAACAATGAGCTTCAAATTCTGCGCGGATCGGGGTGCCGAACGACGCCTTCGTTTGAATTTCTGAAGGCGTTCCGTGCGATACCTCCATGCCACCTTCCGGGCGAACCACCGCGTTTCCCACGATCTCGAAATCGGACAGCGAAGCCTTGTCGGTAAACGTATAGACAAGCGTTAAATCTTTATTGGTCTGCGATGACAGAATCTCGTTCAGACGCTTTTTCACCATTACACGCGCAAGGCCATTGAACTGTTGGTCGCTCGTCGCTTTTGAGTACCAGTATCCGGCCCGTTGATGCATCGGTTGCCGCCGCGTGGATTTTTCCTTTTCTCCAGCGTCCCACCAAAGATCACCGACAGCGGCTTGCTTTGCTCCGTCAGTGGGATTTGCCAAGTCGGCGCTCGCCGCAGTGCTGAGGGTGGGATTTGAACCCTTAACAAGCAGGGGCAAACCCTGTTTCCAATTCTGTTTGATGAAGCAAAAGTATTCGCCCACTGCGAGATTCGCCGCAGGATCATCGGGTGAAGTTCCCAACTTTTGGATTTGAGCGGCAACGCGCGTCGCCGAGGTTCGTTGCGCTTCTAGGTCTGAGACTCGGGTCTGAACTTGCGTTCGTGTTTCCACATCCGGGGCAGCTGCTTTAAGCGACTGGAGGAGTCGTGCCGCTGTGGCGTAATCCTCTGCCGCCACCAGTTCATCGACCAATTTCATTCCCGTCCGGAAATTGTCGGCAGCGACGGCCGGGGCGTCGGCGCGAAGGGTCATTTTCGTCGCTCGTTCACTTTTTACGCGGAGGCCGTCGACGTCGTAGGCATCGGCCATGGCGTCGGCGGCTTTGCAAACTGCACCCAAATCTGACCCTTCTTTGCCGGCTTCGGTGGCGGCCGCGAGGAGGACGAATTCATCGGCGGGAGAATCCTGCACCGAGGCCGCCTGGGCCAGGAGCTTGGCCGCCAGCGCTCTGCGAGCGGCGGCGGAGCGGTCCGCCAACTCCTTGGCGTAAATCTCTTTGAACAATTTGCGGGATTTCGTCTGGTCGCTGGCGGTCGGAATTGCCCGCCGGGTCGGGACCGGTGCTGGAATAGCCGGCAGCGGCTTGGTTGACCC
>DASRLB010000123.1:0-12819 GCA_035648695.1 Acidobacteriaceae bacterium
GGGCGCTGTTGTTCAGCCAGAGCTCCAGCTGAGTCGCGGTGATCTCCGGATGGAACTGGAGAGCCAGGCTCCGACCGAGGACGAAGGCCTGCTCGGCGGCGGCCGTCCGCGCCACCGAGCGAGCACCGGGCGGCCGCGTCCAGCGGTCGTAGTGCCACTCGAACCAGGGACCGGGCACATTCCTGACAAATTGAACCGCGTCACACTTGGCCGCTTGCAGGAAACCTGGCAGCCAGGTCCCTGGCGATCAGGTCGCCGTGGAAGCGCCCGTTCTCAATGAAAATCTCATTGGTTCGCTCACCCGCGACGATGACGCCCGCAAGATAGATGCCCGGCACATTCGACTCCAGGGTCTTCCGGTTGCACACCGGGCAGCGCGCGTTGGCGGGATCGAGCTGGACGCCGAGCGACTCGATAAACCTGAAGTCGGGATGATATCCAGTCAGCGCAAACACGAACTGGTTGGGCAGGATGACCGGGCCGGCCGGAGTAGCCAGCGTGACCGTATCGCGGTCGATGCTCGCGACGTTGGTCGAGAAATGCGCGGTAACTTCGCCGTTCTTGATGCGGTTTTCGATGTCCGGCTTGATCCAGTATTTGATGTGCCGATGCAGCTCCGCCCCGCGATGCACCAGCGTCACACGCGCTCCATGACGCCACAGGTCGAGCGCCGCAATCGCCGCCGAGTTCTTGCCGCCGATCACCAGCACATCCTGCGCGAAGTAAGGATGCGGCTCGTGATAGTAGTGCTTCACCTTGGGCAGCTCCTCGCCCGGAATGTCGAGGTAGTTCGGCAAGTCGTAGTAGCCGGTCGAAACCACCAGCTTCCGCGCGCGATGCGTCAGCCTGCGGCCGAAACGGTCGGTCGTATGCACCTCGAATGCGCCATCGGAACCGGAAACCGAATCGACATTCTGGTACTGCCGAATGTCGAGCCTGTAGTGCTCCGCGACTTTGCGGTAATACTCCAGCGCTTCGGAGCGAGTGGGCTTCTGGTTCGGCGACGAGAACGGCATGTTGCCGATCTCCAGCAGTTCCGGCGTAGTGAAGAACGTCATGTGCGCCGGATAGTGGAACAGCGAGTTGGTCAGGCAGCCCTTATCGACCAGCACAACGCGCAGCCCAACATTCTGCGCGGCAATGGCACACGCCAGACCTGTCGGGCCAGCGCCGATGACGAGGACGTCTGTGAGGGAAGATTCTTGCGGCTCGCTCATACGTTGATTGTACGGATGTGCGAGCCGCGGATTCGATGCGTCAACTAAACATCGATCGCCACCAGCTTATGGCTGATCGCGAACAGCGCCAGTTCCAGCCGCGTGCTGACGCCTGTCTTGTCGAAGATGTTGGAAAGATGCCGCTTCACCGTCTCTTCGGAGATAGTGAACTGCTTCGCCACATCCTTATTCGAGCAGCCTTCGACAATGCACGTCACGACTTCAAGCTCGCGCGGCGTAAGCCCAAACGTCTTCTTCTCGGGCACAGCCGCAGCTTTAGCCATCAAGCCATGCAGCGCAGTGAGGAGATTCGCTACTCGTTGCCCGCCGATCCAGTAGTCGCCGGAAAGCACGGCCCGCAGCGACTCGCCGAGGTCGGCGGCAACCGAGTCCTTGAGCACGATGCCGCGCGCGCCGATCTGTAGCGCCTCGATCACCTGCTGCGTGGAAATGGTGCTGGTCAGCAGGATGATCTTCACCCGCGGAGACTTGGTCATGATCGCCCGCATGGCTTCAAGGCCCGGCAAGCGCGGCATGTAGAGGTCGAGCAGCAGGATGTCCGGCTCGAGTTCGATGGTCTGGGTAATCGCGGTATCCCCGTCCTCGGCCTCGCCGACGACCTCGAAGCCCTCTTCGGCCTGGAGCATGTTCTTGACGCCGAAGCGCACAACGGGATGGTCATCGGCGACCACGATGCGGATATTGGCCGAGGCGGGACGAAGGTTCGATTTGGCCGGAGAGGCGTCTTTCTGCGGTACTGCTGCCATAGGTTGGCCCTTTCTATCGACGTGGCTTGAGGAAGTTAGTTTTGCGACTCGGTGCGTTCGTCGACATCTCGATCTATCCGCTCCTCAAGAATACGCCGAAGGCGCTCGATTGCAGGCCCGAAATCGCGGAGCAGGGAGGAACACGCCAAGCCACCCGTCTCCATCCGACCGGCGAGTGAGTAAAGTTCCGTCGCGCCAAGCATACCGCAACCGCCCTTGACTACATGCGCTTCACGGACAAAGGTCACTGCGTCGTTAACCGCGACGGCCGAGGACATGCGGTCGGCGCGCGCCGCCGTATCGCCGAGGCACATCGTGTAGATCTCCAGAACCTGCGCGCCGCTCATGAGGGACGAGAGCTTGGCGAAGATGGCGTCATCGACGGCCGGAACCGAAGAGCTGACCAATTCGCCGGAGGTTGGCGACTCGACCACGGTCTCGGCAGGGTGCTCGCTGCGCGCCCGCTCCACTGCCGCGTTGTAGCCAGCGACGCTGAAGGGCTTGCGCAGGAAGGCGTCGAAACCGTTCGTTTCACCCGCCGCAGGCTCGCTGGCGCTCATCGCCAGCAGCACCGTGGTTGAGGGACAGACGGAACGCAGCCGGGCCGCAAGCTCGGAATGCGACAAACCCGGCATCTTCAGGTCGGTGAGGACTACCGAAGGCATGTGCATGTCCTCAAGGCCTGCCAGCGCCGCCAAAGCATCGTCTCCGGATTCTGCCGTGGACACAGTATGGCCTTCAGTACCGAGTAACAGCAGCAGCAACTCGCGCATGATCGCGTCGTCGTCGATGACTAGGATTTGGTTTCCGATTTGATCTGCCGGTTTTGCAGGAGTGTCCACAGCGTGCGTATACCAGAGTAATAGGATGCGCGCCGGGCGAGAAGTGCGGTTCTCACGCGACCGAACCGCAGACGCGATACAGTAAGTGCCATGCAGGATACAGGCGAAGGAGAGCAGGAACCGGGGCTGAACGAACGCCTGTCGAGAATGGAACGCGAGCTTCGGGCTCAGCGGACCGAAATGGCGGCTCTCCGCGCCGAGATCCTGTCACTGAAGGACGAAGCATCCACCCCGAAAGCTGTCCCGGCAAGCGACTGGGGTTACGTGATGCCTTCGCGCAAGGCCGAGCCGCCGTTCGTGCCGCCGCAGCCCGCAACGCGAGTCCCTCCGCCTCCTGCGCCATTGCCGCCGCGTCCGGTCGTGCCGGAATTTGTTGCCAAAGGTCCGCCGGGACAGGCTCCTCCAGCGGTTGTCAACCTGTTCTCGGAGCCTGCAAAAACCAGCGCCAAGCCTGAAGTTCACCGCTCTGTCGAAAACCGCATCGGCTCGCAGTGGTTCAACCGGATAGGGATCGTAGCAGTTCTCGTAGGCGTGGCTCTCGCCCTGAAGTTTGCTTACGACAACCACTGGATCCATCCGACAGCGAGAGGCAAGATCATCAGCGGTCTGCTGGTGGGTGCTGCGGTCGTGTTGTGGTCGGAGCGCTTCCGGCGCAAGAGTTATGACGCGTTCTCCTTCTCGCTCAAGGCGATCGGTACCGGAACGCTGTACTTGACACTGTGGGCATCGTTCCAGATCTACCACCTGTTGCCCGCATGGGTTGCGCTCGTCATGATGGTCGGCGTAACCGCCTGGAACGCCATCATGGCATGGGCGCAGGATTCCGAGCTGCTGGCGGCCTATGCGCTGGTCGGCGGCTTCGCCACGCCCGCGCTGCTGGGCTCCGGCGGCAACCACGAAGTGTTCCTGTTTTCGTACGTGCTGGCGATAGATGTCGCCGTGCTGTTCCTGGTGTGCAAGAAGCCTTGGCAGCGACTGCTGCTCGGATCGTTTCCGGGCACCGTGATCTACTTCGTGGGGTGGTACGCCAGGTTCTTCACCCCGGATCGGGCCGGTGTGACCGCACTGTTCGCGGTCCTGTTGGCGGCTCCGTTTGCCGCCATCGCGCTGGCCGGTAAGCAACGGGATGACGCAGCCGAAGGTGTTCTCGCGCCGCTCGCCGCTGCATCCTTCCTCGCCTGCACGTTATATTCCGTGCTCCAGGATAGCGGCCATCATGCCTGGCTGCCGTGGCTCGCGGTCGCGTTGGCCGCCGTATATCTGCTGCTGATGCGAGTCCGGCGCGAGGGGGTGGCGGAGGCGATGCACCTCGCTCTGGCCGTCATCTTCCTGACGCTCGCAGTTCCGCTGAAGGCCGAGGGACGCTGGATCACAATCGGCTGGCTGGCCGAAGGCGTCGTACTTCTGTGGGTAGCCGCAAAGCTGTTCGGGCCCGACGTTCAGCGTCGCGTGCGAGCTCTAATGCGCTGGCTCGGATGTAGTGCGCTCGCCCTGGGCGTGGGCGAGTCACTCATCTTCTGGGCGCAGCAGGACGCGCGGAACTCGTTCTGGAATGCGCGCTTTGCCACTGAGATGGCAGCGGTTGCGGCACTGGCATTGGCCGCTTGGCTAGCTCGCCATCCGAAGAACGAGAGCGAACTGGATGCCGCGACAGCGCTCACCGCTCCGGATTGGCCGGTCATTGCCTTGTTTTGCACACTTGTGGGTCACGTACTCGCGGCGCTCGCTGGCGCTCGCGAGATTTCCGCGTACTGGAGCGTCGGAGCAGTGCAGACTTCGACCTACCGCGATCAACTGCATATCATTTCGATTGCCTCGTTTCTGATGGTCTACGGCGCCTGCCTGGTCGGGTGGGTTGCATTGCGGCCGAAGTCCGACGAGGCGCGAAAGCAGCGGAACATGCTGCGTGTCCTCGGCTGTATCAATCTCTCGCTTGGCGCGTTCGCGATGATCGTAACGCCGATCGTCGGCAACGGCGGCCCGCTGAACGTGTTCTGGAACGCGCGCCTGCTATTGGAAATGATTGGCGCCGTGACGCTCGCGGTAACAGCTTGGCTGGCCTGGAGAGCGTGGCGCGTCCGCAAGATCGCCAACGAAGAATGGGCTGGCACGGCGGCGGTCTGCCTCGTGGCGTTCAACCTGCTGGTGGTGCTCGCCGGCGTGCATGAAATTTTCACCTACTTCGGCGTGCGGGCAACTGGAGACGCTGGCCTCGCCGAGGCCTTTACCATTTCTGCGTGGCTGATGGTGTATGCCGCGATCCTGTTGGCCGCAGGGTTCTGGCGCCGCACGTCGTTCGTGCGCTGGCAAGGGCTGACGTTGCTGGTGTTCACGATCGGCAAAGTGTTTCTCTACGACATGCACACCCTCAGTTCTGGGTATCGTATCCTGAGCGTGTTCGGGCTGGGTGCCTTGCTGATGACAGTGAGTTTCGCGTACCAGAAGGATTGGCTGCGCCTGCGTGAGGGTGCCATCGCATCAGAGGCAGACGAGGTCGCGCCTTGAGGCTCGCAGCGGCTGCGGTTGCGTTGTTCCTGTTGCAAGGCGCGTACGACCACGCCAGCGAGGTCGATGCGACGCCCGACCGCTTCCAGTTTCAGCGAGCGCTACAGCCGCCTGCGGGAGCGCAGGGCCAGGCGTGCGCGGTGCTTGACGCGGCTGTGTTTGCCCACTCCGCCGGGCGTGTGAACGATCTTCGGATTTACTCCGCCGGCCGCGAAGTCCCCTTTGCGCAGACCACCAGCGGCGAGTTGGGACAGCAGGAAGAGCCCGCACGGGTGATGAATCTGGGCAGGCAGGAAAAGGCAATTGTCTTCGACCTTGTCATGCCGCAGCGCGCGTATACCGAGGTGGTGCTTGATCTCGATGGCAAGGATTTTTATGCGACAGCCAAGGTGTCCGGTTCCCAGACGGACGGGGGATCGAGGACTGATCTGGGCCAATTTACCTTGTTCGATTTGCGCTCGCAGAGGCTCTCTCGCTCCACGGTGCTGGCTTTGCAGGAGTCGAACTTTCCACTGCTGCATGTGGAGATGATCGTGACGCCCGCGCCTGGCGGCGAAGCGAAGACATTGAGCCCCGAGATGGTTCACGGTGCCACCGTTCCTCCGAGCCGCGAGGCGCAGACGCTCTTTACGACGGTCGCCGCGACGACGGGGATTGTGACGAAGGGAGATGAGTCTGTCGCCAGCTTCAACGTTCCCGCACATGTCCCGGTGGAGCGAGTCAGCTTCACGCTACAGCCGGAGTTCACGAAGAACTTCAGCCGCGCGGTGCGCGTGACGGCACGTTCATCGCAAACCGAGGACAGCGCGGCGACCGAGACGATTCCCGGTGAAATACAGCATGTACTACTGCCCCTCGACGCGCTCGGCCATCAGGTCCACAGCGAGCAGATGAGCATGGAAGCGCTGGTCGCCGAGAACCTTCGCAGTGACGCGACGATCGATGTCGCCATCGAAAATGGCGACGAAGCGCCGCTCCCATTGCGCGCCGTCTTGTTGCAGATGAAGCAACGCAAAATCTGTTTCGACGCGGAACCCGGCGCATCGTACGTGCTGCGCTATGGTGACGCGGAGCCTGTGTACACGCCGGTGTATGACTATGCGCGCCTGTTCCGGGTCAGCGCCACTGCGGCCACTGTAACGATGGGCGCCGAAACACTGAACCCGGACTTTCGCAAGGAGCCGCAGCAGCAGTCGTACAAAGACCGGCATCCCGAATTGCTATGGGTGGCGTTGCTGCTCGTGATTGGAGTGCTCGGAACGATTGCGCTGCACAATGCGCGGCGTGTAGGCCGTACGAAATAGCGGAATTTGGCTCACCGCCGCGATTCGTGTCAGTCTTCATAAGCGGAGGCTTTTGGATGCGTTGGATTTGGATGACCGTGGCGTGCGTGATGTTGAGTGCCGGCGCTCAAAATGTCGCGCCACCACACGCTGCCCAAACGCCGCTGGTCGAAGGCAAACGCGCCTTGTCGATGAAGGAATTTGCGCGCGCCAAAGGGATCTTCGCGGAATACGTGCGCAAGCACCCGGAAGACATACAGGCCAAACTCGGTCTCGCGGACGCCGAGCTTGGGCTGCATGAATACGAGGCGGCAGAAGCCAGCTATCGACAGATTGTCGCCGTGCAGCCGCTGCTGTGGGCCGCACACAAGAACCTCGTCATTGTCGAAGCGGCTCTGGGGCGCTGGGAGGACTTCGACGGCGAGCGCACTGTCCTGCGTGCAGCCCGGCAACGCGGCGCGGCGGGCATCGACGCACACGAAAGCGATGTCATCGATGTCATCAACGTCGCTGGACAACGCTGGATTGTGCGCGACTACTTCGAGCCGATGGGCCGCTCGCGTTCCCGTTACAACTTCGAACGGTTTTCCGCGAACGGCCGCGTGCTGGCGTATGTTTCGCTGGAGTCCGCAGACGCTTTTCGCGACCAGACTATTGGCGGGAATGTGGTTGTCGGCGCGCCGTCGCAGAGTGCCGATCCCGATGGCTTTGCGCTCGATTGGTACAACGGCAAGTCTCACGGCACGATTGCGAAGTATGCGACGGAGCCAAAGTACGAGAAAGTCCGCACCGATTTTCTGAGGTGGATGCGACGCCGATAGGTATAACTGTTATACTTTCGAGGTGCGCTTCCATTTCGATCCGTCCAAGAGCGAGAGATTGCGGAAGAACCCAAAACGCGGGATTGGGTTTGAAGAGGCGCAGGAGATTTTTACGCGCCCTTACTACCTGGAAGTTCGAAATGACCTGCCTTTGCAACACATCGCGATTGGGTGGGTGGGGCAGAGGCTCTACTCGCTGATCTTTGAGGTGCGTGAGGACGACGAGGGCGAGTTCTACCATCTGGTGACTTTGTGGAAAGCAACACGGGAGGAGCGTGAACTATATGAAGACAACGCGTAATAGTATGAGTGCCAAGACTATCCCTAGTGCTGAGCAGATTGCCGAGATGGCAGATTCGGGCGAGAACATCACACGATTTTTCTCAGGCAAAGGGCGGATGATGCAGCCGATCCAGCGCGTGAATGTGGATTTCACGGGCACCATGCTGGAGGAGTTGGACCGCGAGGCGATGGATTTGAATATCAGCCGGCAGGCGGTGATCAAGACGCTGCTGCGGCGGGCGCTCGATGAGCAGTATGTGGCGGCTGCGGCACGGCCGGCTATGAAGTATACGGCGGTGCGAGGGAAGCTAATTTAGCGGTCTCAACTGCGCATCCACTCTGACCCGCGGGAGCGCAGAGTACCAGACAGGCTTATTTCAATTGTCCGAATAGATGGTGCAAAACCTCGTCAAGTGAGTCAAGCTTAACGAACTTCCCAAGTGGGATGATCCTGTGTTCTGGACGCTCCGCCTTTTCGCCTTTAGCGTTCCCTTTGGTGTGCTTCGCGATTTTCATCTTTTGGATGTCGGGTAACGGCTGTCCCGGATCGCTGCCAAACCAGCGGTAGTGATCAAACTCTAGTTCCGGAGTGACAAATATCCAGATAATGCAGCCGCTTGGCTTGTCCATCAGCTTGAGACCCGCTTTGATGTTGGCTGCCTTGCCGTTTATCGAAGTTGTTTTGAATTGAATGTGCCTGACGATCTTCCTGTAGCTCATCACTAAGTCATAGCCACCCGCGTCGAATTCGGAGCGCAGCACCTCTACATCGGTCACGCCGCGCTGCCACAAACGCTTCAAGGCGGCGCCAACAAATACGTGTTCTACGATCCGCTCGCGCAACGTCGAGTGAACGTAGTGAGAGGCTCCCTCGTCCGCCTTGTTACCCATTTCCTGCCCACCCCATACGTATGACGGGGAGAATTATCACACGCGGCATCAGCCTCAGTCCAAAAGGAGTGGTTAACACGGGGACATGATTTCCAAGACCCCACATGCGCCGCGTGGCCGATCCAAGTGATGGTTCATGACTACATCATTTTCGCTTCGATGTAGTTCCACATAGGCATCTATATGTCGCGCTTTCAGCGCTCTGACATGCCTTACATCCCTGACCTAGGCCTTCGGCCTAGGCTGGTATGGGACGGGCTTTCAGCCCTAAATCAGACCGAACCATAGCTGAGGTGAATCGTTCTACCGCAATGCGGCATCGACTTCCGCATAGTAGCTCGGAGCCTTCAGGATTTCGCGGGGCTTCGATCCGTCTGCGGGGCCGACGAGGCCGTCGCGCTCCATCATGTCGATGAGGTGGGCAGCACGGCCGTAGCCGATACGCAGACGGCGCTGTAGAAGCGAAGTGGAAGCCTTGCCAAACTCGAACACCAGCCGCACGGCGTCGTCGAACAGAGCATCGTTCTCTTCGCTGTCGTTGCCGTTGTCTTCAGCGGACTTGTCTTCTTTGGGGGCTTCGAGGAAGCCTTCGGCGTACTCCGCCTCGCCTTGTTTGCGCCAGAATTCCGTCACCGCGGAGATTTCCTTCTCCGTGACGAAAGGTGCGTGGATACGCTGCAACCGCGACGTGCCCGGCGGCAGAAAGAGCATATCGCCACGGCCCAGCAGGCTTTCCGCGCCGTTGCTGTCGATGATGGTGCGCGAGTCGGTTTTGCTGGCGAGGCGGAAGCTCATGCGCGTGGGGACGTTGGCCTTGATGAGACCGGTGATGACGTCGACCGAAGGCCGCTGCGTCGCGAGCACAAGGTGGATGCCGACTGCGCGCGCCATTTGTGCGAGGCGGGTGATGGCTTCTTCAACGTTGGCGCGGTCGAGCATCATCAGGTCGGCGAGCTCGTCGATGATGATCATGATGTACGGCAGCGGCTCTTGATTGACGTCCTCGAAGAGGTAGTCGGAGCCGTGCTCGAACAGCTTGTTGAACTGGTCGATATTGCGCACATGATTTGCGGCAAGTAACTTCAGCCGTCGTTCCATCTCGCGGACAGCATTACGCAGCGCATTGGCCGCGAGCTTGGCTTCGGTGATGATCGGCGTGAAGAGATGCGGAATGCCTTCGTACATGCCAAGCTCGACGCGCTTGGGGTCGACGAGGATCATGCGCACCTGCTCCGGCGTGGACTTGAAGAGTACGGACATGATCATCGCGTTGATGGCGACCGATTTTCCGGAGCCCGTCGAACCGGCAATCAGGACATGCGGCATCGCGGCGAGATCGGCGGTAACGATGCGGCCGTTGATGTCCTTGCCCAGCGCAATCGCAAGCTTGCTCTTGCTCTGCGCGAACGATTCGCACTCGACCACGTCGCGCAGCCAGATGGTTTCGCGCTCGTGGTTTGGGACCTGAATGCCGACCGTGGATTTTCCGGCCATACGCTCGATGAGGATGGATTCGGCGGCCATGGCGAGGCAAAGGTCGTCGGCGAGGCCTGTGACGCGCGAATACTTTACACCGGAGTCGGGCTTGAACTCGAAGGTGGTGACGACTGGGCCTGGATTGATCTGCGTCACGTTGCCGTCGACGCCGAACTCGCCGCACTTCTCGACCAGGACCTTGGCCTCTTCGAGCAACTGCTCCTCGCGGGCGTGGACGTGCTCTTCGCTGCGGTAGAGCAGCGAGGAAGGCGGGAGCTTGTAGCCGCGGATGGACTTCGCCGCCATCGCGACTGCCTTGAGGTCGGCGTCGGCGCGGCGGCCGAAGGCGATGTTCTGGTCGGCGATGGGCTGCATCGGCGAAGGCATCGGCGGCGCGGGATGCGGTTTGCGGTCGGGGGAGCTTAGCCATCCGTCGTCCGCGGTGTGATGCGTGGGTGTGTTGAACAACTCCAGTTCGTTGGACTGCGGGAAACCGAGCGGCTGCGCGGCCGTGGCGAGAGCCTCCGCGAACGGCGCCGCTGCTGCTGCGGCCGTGGCAATCGCTGTGGGTGCTGGAGCGTCGACCATGGTGCGAGGCAGGGTTTGCCAGACGGATTTGGGCTCGTCGCCGCTGGCCCACTTCTGGCGGGGAGCGACGGAGAGATCGTCGCTCTGCTTGCGGCGTGAGAACCAGCCGAAGAAGCTGGCTAACAGGCTCGTGTTCTCGCGCGCGGAGACGGTTGCGGCTGCGGGATCGGCTTTGGCGGCGCGGAGGCGGGCTTTCTCGATGGCGCGCTCGCGCTTGGATTCGTATGCGCCGATCAGCTTGTCGGCCTCGTCATCGCGCTTGCGCTGCTGGCGCGCGTTGTAGCGGTCGCGGATGTTGCGGGCGAAGGCGAAGTGGGCGGTGAACCACTCGCGCGCGGAACTCAGGGTGAAGGTCGTTGCGAGGTACAGCGAGAGCAGGACCATCAGCGTGCAGAGGACAGATGCTCCCGGGAAGTTGAGGACGCTGATCAGGCTGTCGGCGAGCAGACGGCCTTCGACACCTTCGACGGGAATGGTGTGGCGCCAAAGGACGTGTCCTGGAAGGAGTGCAATTACCGGAGGTGCGAACAGCAGCCAGAGCGCGAGGCCGATGGACTTCGCCATGCCTGAACCGACTGCGCGCGAGCGCATCCACGAGATGCCGATGCGCAGAACCACCAGCGGAACGAAGAGGACCGCGGCGCCGAAGACCTGTAACAGAGCGTCCGAAAGGTAGGCACCGAAGAGACCGATCCAGTTGTGCGCGGGGCGCGTGAGCGCTGTGCCTCCGACGGTGTTGAAGGACGGATCGGAAGGCGTGTAGGTGATGAGGGCGAGGAGAAGAACGGCTGCGATGGCGAGCACGACGAGGCCCAGCATCTCGTTGAGTCGAGGGCTGCGCGTGGGACGGTAGACGAGTCGCTGTGGCTTCATGTCTTGTTGGCGATCGCGGACGCTCTCGCGCGCGAATGTCTATGCGCGGCGAGAGCGAAGCCGGAACCTCCAGAGCTTCTCCATTGTTTCAGGCAAGGGTGTGTGGCGCGCGAGGGGGAACCTTAGTGGTGAACAGGAGAGGGTTGTCGGTTCTGGGTTGCCGGTTCTGGGAGACTGAGTAACCGTTCGGTCATGTTTGTGCATCTATTGGAGGGAACTGGTTTGCGGGCGTCCTGAGCGCGCGCGAGCTTGGTGGTGCGGTCCGCAGGGGAGTGGGATTTTCGCGATTTCTCCTGCTTGCTGCCGGTGAAGGAGAATCGCTGCAACCGGCAGACCCTGCGGCCGCGATAACTTTAGTCGAATTGAGCGATGTGAGAGGGCTGGAAACAACATGAGTGAAAACGGATCCGATAAGAACAAGGAAATGGAACGCGTCCTGCTGGAAGTAATTACCACCCTGCAGGACGGTCAAAAGGGCTTTGCCGATATTGGTGAACACCTGAAGGACGATACCCTCAAGCGGTATTTTCTGGCCGAGAGCCTGAAACGTGCGAGTTTTCGCGCCGACCTCGAAGCGGAGCTGCATCGCGCGGGCGTACACGATGTAAAGGATTCCGGCTCGGCGAGCGGCGCTCTGCATCGCGCGTGGGCCGATGTGAAGGCGAGCCTCGGGGGCGGCGACCACACGCTGCTGGCCTCGGCTGAAGCGGGCGAAGACGACGCCAAGGTGACTTACAAGGACGCTCTGGAGCAGGATCTGCCGCTGCCGATCCGGCAGTTGTTGACCGAGCAGCAGACGCATGTTTTGACGTCGCACGATTATGTGAAGCGCCATCGGGACGAGCTTGCGGCGAAGTAGATGTACCGAAGCGGGAGGGGCGGCCGGTAGTTTCCGGCCGCCCTTTGCTTTGGGTGCTCAAACAACAACGCGGACTGCGCCAGTTCCGCACCCGGGGAATCGCAAAGGTGGGCAGCGAATCAACGCTCGCCACTCTGGCCTACAACCTCACTCGCATGCATGCCCTCGGGGTCCGATAGACCGCGGCGGCCGTATCCCGGTCCGCATCAGAACCTTCTTCTCTGCTCTCAGCCAAGCCTAACCCGGATTTCTCACGAGCGATTGGTTCGGGTGCAAAAAATATATAGCAAAAGGCCGTATTTTCTGTCATAACAGCGTTGTCAGACGAAGTTATAAAACAGAAAAAGGACGGCCTTTGATGACAGAGTGTACACAAGAGAGATTCGGATTTACAGCTCATTTTTCGCGCCGGGTG
>DASRLB010000124.1:0-10919 GCA_035648695.1 Acidobacteriaceae bacterium
GCCAAATATCATTCATTCGTTATATCGTACGATATAACGAACGAATTGTCAATTTCAGACCTGTGGCCGCAGCTCTGCAAGCCGACCGGTTGCGTCTACGATAGGGACCCGCCGTCGCAACTTGCCTCTTTCCGGATAGGATCATGGGTAACGGCGCAGCGTAGCGGAGACTGGAACCGCCGTCGGCTCCGTACCAGGGCGTCGCCATGGGCAACGCGGCGGCAGCACGACCGGCCGTCGAGTTCCGGTTCGTGGTTCACTACGCGACTTATCGTTACTAATCGAGTTCTAGCCGCATCGTGTTGAAGTCAATGGCGAAACCGCCCTTCAGCGCGTCGATGCCCAGCAAACCATCGCTAAAGGGGTTGGTATCCGAGCGCAGGGCGACCCCGATTAAACCGACGGTCCTACCTGGCAACTCAAGTTCCAGCTTTGGAAGGAGTTCAGTTTCGATCTTGATCGACCCACCAACCCCGCCGAACCTTCTATTCTGTCGGCTCAGTTTTGCGCGCTCCTCCGGTGTCAATATCTCCCGGAAAGAGGAGTAGAGATAGGTTGTGGTTCCGCCCGTGTCCAGAGTCATTGGAACGGCGCGTCCCGCATGGATAGCCTCCACGATAGGGGTCAGCCCGTCAAAAAACATGTTCGGTTCGCTCCGAGGTTTAGTGGAGTCCGAATGAATTCGTACCATGCCTCTGGCGGATACGGCAATCGAACCGAGTGCGCGAATTGCCGGCAAGCCAATGATTCCACGCAGCCGGTCCGAGCCGAAGTTGAGCGCATTGTCGGCAACCACAGCAAAGACAACGTTACGCAAATGAGCTGATCCGATGCGAAGGTCAGTCGCGATGGCCAAGCGTATGGGAAGCTCCCTCGCGGTATGGCCTGAACTCCCGCGGCCACCGGAATCGAGAAGTGTCAGCCCAACTCTCTTCGCCTCAGATTCAGTAACGGTCGAGAAAGTCATGCCAGTGTCGAGTACCCACTCTGCTTGTTTTGTATTCGCTTCGATGGGAAGACTCCACAATCCTAGCTTGCTGGATTTGGCCACCAGAGACTTCTCCGTTCCGAATTCAACGGTCTGCGGACTTACGTCTTTCAAAGCGCTTAAAGATGGCCCTGGCGTTGCTCGTCGATCCTCGTTCGGGGTCACCAGAGGACATAAGTCGGAGAACCTGATCGAATTCCCCCGCCGCTTCACCATATCTGCCAAGCCGGATGAATGCGTTGGCTAGTTCATCGTGGGCCTTGCGTATCATTCTCTCGTCCGGGTTGGTCGCCAGGAACGCTCGAAGATGCTCGACAGCTGCCTCTTCACGCCCGAATCTCGCTTCGATGAGCGCACGGTAATAACGCGCGTCCCGCTCTTCGTTAGGCGTTTGGTCGAGCGCGCGGCGAAGATCGAAGATTCGCTTGGATTCCTCGATCTTTCTTAACTCTCCCTGGTCCGCTGCGACGACAGCGAAGGCGCTCACGAAGAGCACGAGGAGCCTGATTGGCAAGTGCACATCAGCCATGATATGGCATCCGGGCTCGGCGAGAGATCTCGCGTTTCGACACAATCCCTGCATAGCGACAATCGGATAGATCGCGCAAAACGGCGTGATCGCACGGTATCCGCCGCCCGGTACGGCGGCTGGGCCAGTACCCCTTCGCGGTTGCCTTCACGACTTTGGCGAGTAGTCCGCTTATACCGATTGCGCGAGCCGTGAGGTTTGGCGATGATAGTGCGAGGATCTTTGTGCGCACGGCGATTATTTCCGACATCCACGGAAACCTGACGGCACTTGAAGCGGTTTTGGCCGACTTGCAGATTACAGCACCCGACTTAATCCTGCACGGTGGCGATCTAGCGGACAACGGCTCCAGTCCAGTTGAGGTAGTGGACATGCTTCAATCTGCTGGCTGGCAGGGAGTTGTTGGGAATACGGACGAGATGCTCTCGACACCGGCTGCCTTCGAAGAGTTCGCCGCCCAGTTGCCTGCACTCGAAACCATCTGGGCGCCGGCTCGGGAGATGGCTGCATTCACCCGCGATCTCCTGGGCGCGGATAGGCTCGCGTGGTTGCGTGGATTGCCGAAGGCACAAGTCCATGGTGCACTGGCACTGGTCCATGCTTCACCCGAGAGCCGATGGCGATCTCCCTTTATGCAGGCCACGGACGCCGAATTGGAACAAGCCTATCAGGACGTGCCTCAGCCTACCGTCGTCTACGGCCATATCCACACGCCCTTTATTCGGCACCTGAACGATACAGCCCAATCGGGCAGATGTATCGCAAACTCGGGAAGCGTCGGTCAATCACACGATGGCGATCGACGTGCGGCCTACTTGTTGCTCGACGATTCAGTACCTACGATTCGTCGTGTCGAGTACGATGTTGATCGTGAACTGAAGGCTCTGTCGGCATGTGGCTTACCGCACGCGGATTGGGTGAAGAGGATCATCCAAACTGCCTCGCCGCAGATGCCGTAAACGATAGTAGAACTAGGCCGCGGCTAGTTGAAAATGCATCCCTGTCGCCAATAGATCGCGAAACGGCGCAGGGAACCGCGATCCGGTCAGTTGCGGTGCGCCTGTTACGCCAGCAGTGGCCATATCAATCTTCGCTCGCCTGCGCGACTGATCGCGAGCTCTCCGCGTTATGCTCGGGATGTGCCCACTTGGCAAGACCGAAGGATATTGCCTGCAGCCGGCTTCGCCGCCTGGTGCGCGATGATCATGGCCCCATTCGGGTTGCGGGCTGCGCCGCCTCATGTGACGATCGATTCCGGTGTCATCAAGGGATTGCTCGATGGCGGCCAAGCCGTGTTCCTAGGAATCCCATTCGCCGCCCCGCCCAAGGGTGAACTCCGCTGGAAGTCGCCGCGGCCCGTCGCCAAATGGGAAGGAGTTCGCTCCGCATCAAGCTTTGGCCCAGCCTGCCCGCAGTCCGGGCCAGACTACTATCGTCAGGTTTTCCGCGAAATTGCTCCAGCGCATCCGTACTACACGAACTTCCGCATCGATGAGGACTGTCTCTATCTAAACGTTTGGACAAAAAACCTTGCGCGAGCCAGCAAGTCCCCGGTCATGGTTTGGATTCATGGCGGTAGCAATATTGGCGGCACTGGTGCCCACCCTCCGTTTGGACCGACGCTTTCAGAAAAAGGCGTCGTTTTCGTCAGTTTCAACTATCGGCTCGGGGCACTCGGGTTCATGGCTCATCCGGCCCTGACCGCTGAGTCGACGCATCGCGCATCAGGAAACTATGGCATCCAAGACCAAATTGCCGCACTGCAATGGGTGCAGCGCAACATTGGGCGATTCGGCGGTGACCCTGGCAACGTCACCGTCTTCGGAGAATCGGCCGGCGGAACTATGATTTGTTATCTCATGGCTTCGCCGCTCGCGCGTGGTCTGTTTCAGCAGGCAATTCTGCAGAGTTCTACTTGTCAAGGCTATATTTCACCGGAACTGAAGCGGCCGGTTCGTTACTTTTTGGGAACCGGATCAGCAGAGGGTGCCGGACTGCGGCTCCAACGGGACCTCGGCATCTCGCCGGGTCCGAACGCACTCCACGAACTCCGTAACAAGACTGCGGATGAGATCCTGAAAACCTCTGAGAATGATCCGGTGTTTTTGAACTTCCTTTACGCGGGCGGTACGGTGGACGGATGGGTCCTTCGCCGACAGCCAGCCATTACGTTTACGCGGGGCGACCAAATGAAGATTCCTGTCCTCCTGGGTAGTAATGCAGACGAAGGCACCGTGATGCTTGGCGCGTTGGGCGACGGGACCGTTGCGAGCTACAAGGCATTTTTGAAGGCCCAGTTTGACGACCATGCCGAAGAAGTATTTCGCGCCTACCCAGCCGATACGGACGATGAAGCGCGCTCGGCTTTCTTGGCTCTCACCCGTGACTACCAGCGAGGTGAAGCCGTTTGGACACTGGCACGAGACACCACCAGCATCGGAAGGCAGGCCTATCTCTACTACTTCGCCTATCCATCGAAGGGCGCCTACGCAAGTCAAGGACTCGGATCGTTTCACGGATTGGATCTCTCCTTCGTCGGAGGGGGGTACTTTCGGCAAAGCCGCTGGGGCGATCCAGATAGCGAAGACTTGCGACTGGCTGACATAATGAGCCGCTATTGGACGCGCTTCGCTGCGACCGGCGATCCCAACGGTCCGGGCTTGCCTACTTGGCCTGTATACACGAGCACAGATCTGGCTCTCCAATTTGGAAAAGAAATCAAGCCTATTCCCGTGCCTCACGTTGATCGGTTTTCGGTATTTCAGCGGATTCTTGGCGCTTGGTTGGCTCAGGCCACAAAGCCGTAAACCTGGACCCAGGGGAGGGGAGTAATCCCGGGGATTACTCCTCACTGACGGCGTGATCGCCCGCGATCCGCCGATGAGACCTACGGCTGCTAGCAGAGGGTGCGAGGTACGGCTTTCCGGTTTCCCTTCGCGACTTCGAGGGGGAAATAGGTGGCTGACGACAGAGGCCTAAGCGGATCGTCGAAGCGCGAAATCGCCGAACCGCACGGGACAGGTTCCGGAACTCTAAGAAACCAATCACCCCAAGTGAAGGCGAACTAGAGCGCAGTTGCTTTCGTATTACTAATTATGGCCATCGACCCCTCCGATCTCAATCAGCAGGTGACGGAACTTTTGCGCCGAAACAGGCAACTCGCTTGGCGCGTGAACGTTCTCTCATCTTGCTCGATGATCGCGACCGTGATTTTCGCGCTCTTGTTTTACGGGAATGTCCGGAAGGAAGTTCGCACCGACAGCAGCGGAGTACTTCACCTACGTGGTTTAGCCATTGTGGATGCCAGTGGCAAGACGCGTGTTCGGCTTGAAGCACCTTTACCAGAGCCCGTCATCATGGGTACTCAGCAAAAGCGCGATGATTCTGTCTCGGGCCTGATGCTCAATGATGCACCGGGGAACGAACGTGGTGGATACGTCACGGATAACTCGGTTGGAAACGCCTTCCTCACGCTCGACAGCAACACTGGCCAAGAAGTCACGCTCGTCGCATATCCGAATGGCCGTGCGGAGTTCGGAATCAACGACGATCAGAAGAACAAAGTAACCCTCGGAGCTCTCCAAACTGGTCCCAGGCTGCGCCTCGTGCGGAGTGGTAAGACAGTCTTTGAAGAGCCCGCAATTGATCGACCTACCAAATAGCGAACTTATTTCCCTCGCGCGATATCACGGAGTAGAACGTCTGGCCCGTTTTCTAGAGTCGGAACTGGCCGTAGCGGACCCGTTGTGGGAATCCACAGCCGCGCTCCCTGATAGAGCCCGCAAAACGGCGCAGGAAACCGCGATCCGTTTCGGCGGCTTCGGCTGGTACGATGGCGGTTCCAGGTCCAGTTTACGGATAGCTCCGCGACTTCACAGGAGCAATGGGACTACACTGGTTCTTCCTGGTGATGACCTAACGCGGTTATCGGAGTTCCGGTGCTTTCAAAAGCTTTGATCATTCTCTTCGCTGTTCTTGCCGTTCGCATGGATGCGGCTCGCCCGAGGTCATCGTTTCACCTTGATCTTGACGATTGCGATGATGTCGCTGCCGATGCGCAAAGCCTGTATTTTGCATGCCACTCGGCGCACGCCCCAGGCACCAAGGCGGCCAATCCTCCGAACATGGATGGATGGGTCGCAAAGTTGGATCGGCGCACCGGCAAGCTCGTGTACTTAACGCAGCTCGGCGGCGAAGGTGTCGATATCGCGGATCGGGTCAAGGTTGACAATCGAGGTCACGCCTTTGTGACTGGTTTTACTGGCTCGCGAGATTTCCCGATCACGGCGAATGCTCTGCAGCGTGTCTACGGCGGTGGTGAAAGCGACGCGTTCCTAGTGGAGGTCGACGCCGAGGGGCATATTGTGTATTCGTCCTTCGTGGGCGGCAGCAAAGCGGATCAGGGAGACGCAATCGCGTTGGCGCCGAATGGGGACGTGTGGATTGGCGGTTCAACCTGGTCCGCGGACTTCCCGAACGTGACGCAAAGGATTGGCTCAAGAGGGGAACAAGATGTTTTTGTTTCGTGGCTCAGGCCCGATGACAAGACCGTGCACAGCTCGATAGTTCTCGGCGGCAGCAAAGACGAAAAGCTAACGGGCATCGCGCTAGGCGGGGAGAGTGTCTTCCTGACGGGGTACACCGAATCCGGCGACTTTCCCCTGAGACATCCTCTGCAGCCGCAGCTGAGCGGTTCGTCCGACGCCTTTCTAGTTGCACTGGATGGCTTGCTCGAATCAGTCATCTTCAGCACCTATCTCGGCGGATCCGGCAATGATTCCGCCTGGGGCGTCGCTTTGGACCCAGCAGGAAATCCTGTTATCGCGGGCATCACCGAGTC
Organism: Acidobacteriaceae bacterium; assembly: GCA_035648695.1. Lineage (GTDB taxonomy): Bacteria > Acidobacteriota > Terriglobia > Terriglobales > Acidobacteriaceae > Granulicella. The sequence goes on from DASRLB010000124.1 coordinate 6,358, forward strand.
GGATGATCTACCCGTGACAGATGCTGCCTTTCAGAAACGGCGCGGTGGGCAAGCGGATGCGTTTTTGATGAGGTTGGATAAATCTGGGCAGAAGGTGCTGCTTTCGACGTACTATGGCGGTTCCGGGCTCGATCACGCTGGCTACGACGGCGGCGATGTAGCGGTGGCGGCGACTGGCACTATTTGGATGGCGGGCCTTACGAACTCCCACGACCTACTTGTGCCAGGCGGCTATCATTCCGTTTACGGGGGTGGAGAACAGGACGGATATCTCATCGCTTTGTCACCGAGCGGCAAGCTGTGCTACGGCACCTACGTTGGGAGCACCGCGCGGGCATTATTGGAAGGAGTGACGTTCGCAGATTCGGAAACGGTCCTCTATGCGGTTGGAACTGTCATTCGTCCGATTGAGAAGAACTCGCCGAAACCCAACGCTAAAGAGAAAATCGGAATGTTTGTTGTTGGGCTAAAGATACCGAAAGTTTGCCGTTAAGTGGTTGTGGCCAGGGGTGTTGGGCCAGACTGCAGCGAATAGCACCCGATCAACGGCGCAGTGTTTAGAAATCCGATTGCTGCCGCGAAATCCCCATTGAGCCAAGTCGGTTCGTGGATGCGAAGGGCTGTTCTCGCCAGCTATCGGTAAACGCTGCGCGACAAGGCGGAGTATTCCGCAATGGCGTGGCCTAACTGCCGACTAGCCGACAACATAGATCGTTTCGAACGGGGCTGCTCCGGAGTGGGCTGTGTCAAACACGGGACGTTTCAACCGCGAGGGAACTCCTCAACTTGATGCCACGTATCTACTGGCGTGATCCGACGAATACTCCCCGCATTGCTTATTGCTGCCACTTATGTTCTGCCCGCCCTGGGGCAAGACAGAATTGCCATCGTGAAGGTCACGATCATCGACGGAACCGATCATCCGCCCCGGACACATTCCACTCTTATCGTGCAAGGAAATAAGATCGTAGCGATCACAGCCGAGAGCGAGAGGCCGCCGAGAGGGGCGAAGATCGTGGATGGGACCGGGAAGTTTCTGATACCTGGCCTCTGGAACAACGACCTCCATGGACCGGCATACGGTGATGCGAAGGCGCCCCTGTTGTCGCTGGTTTCATACGGCGTCACTGCAGTTCGTGACATGGGCGCACCCCCGGACGACATAGTGAGGCTTCGAGCCGTCACCGCATCCGGGGCGCTCATCGGTCCACGGCTATTCATTGCAGGTCCGCTGATGGAGGGTCCAGTTCCGATACAAATGCCGCTCATTGTAGGTCTCTTCAGTCAGACTCAGGCACGTGAGGAGGTAAGGAATCTTAAGCAACACAATGTGGATTACATCGAAGTGGACACTACTCTTACCCCTGAGCTGTACTGGGCGATTGCGGATGAGACGAAACGCCAGGGTCTTCCTCTCGTCGGACACATACCGGCCAAAATTTCAGCCCGAGACATCGTGAAAGCGAAACAAACCGATGTGGAGCACTTGGGTGGTCGATTTCTGAACGTCCTGATTTCTTGTTCGAGTGATGAGGCATATTTCAATCAGGTAATAGGAAAAACATATGAAGATCTGTTGATCGCCGTAAAGGAGAAGCGCCCAGCGAATGAGCCTCAGTTCAAAGCCGATTTCGACGAGAGGCTTCTCAATACGTTTGACGACAACAAGGCCCAGCAGCTCTTCCGGCTCTATGCAAAGAGTGGGGTCGCGCAGACGCCAACGCTCTATGTTCTCAAGACTCTCTGGGAAACCAATAAGGACGACCACAAGTTGAACGAGCGTGACATGGAATTTGGAAAGAAGATCTTCGCAAAGGATCTGGAACTGGTGCGTGAAATGAAGAGGGCTGGCGTACGTATTCTTGCCGGGACCGACGGCCCGTATCCGCAGGGCGGCCAGGCGCTTCACAGCGAACTGGAGCTTCTCGTAGAAGCGGGCTTGACCCCACTCCAGGCGCTCCAAGCGGCCTCTCGGGATGCAGCAAGAGCCATGGGGGTGACGAAAGATGTAGGAACTCTCGAAGTGGGCAAAACGGCGGATTTAGTGCTGTTAGACGCGGACCCTCTCAACGATATCTCCAACACACGGAAGATCAATGCCGTGGTCCTTCATGGCCAGTTGTTCTCCAAGGATGAGCTCTCGACCATGAAAAACCACTGAATCACGATGTTACTTCTGGATGACGATCAGGGCCGAAGAAGGCGATTGGTCCTGTTTAACGGCGCAGTGTTTAGAGATCCGATTGCTGTCGCGAAATCCCCTTCTGACCACCGACCGGGCTCGGCGTCCCGAATGGTCTTGCGGATCAATAGGTCCTGCCTGGTCGCCCAGTGTTTAGGAATCACCGAACGGGTGACTGCCGCCGCTATGCCGATCTAACAGGGTGCGGAAAAAGCAGCCGAGCGGCTTGATCCCGTTGCCCTGCTGGTCATTTTGTGAGTGATGTCGTGGGCGGTTGGTGCCCGGTTGAGGTGCCCGGGCGTCTTTCCCAGCCTCAGGCTGCGGGTTGCGCTAGGTTCCGCATCCGCACCAGATTGTAAGCCGCCGCGGCAAAGGTGAACATCCATCCGACTCTCGCCTTGCCTCGATGCCGGTCTTGCGTAGCCCAGCGATGGTCTTGATCCAGCCGAAGATCTCCTCGACTCGTTTGCGCTTTCTCTGGCTAATGCCGTAGCCTTCGTGTCGCGTGGTGCGCTCATCAATGGCGCTGGTGCGCCGCTCATGCTGGTTCTGCGCCACGTGCGGAGTCACCGCCGCCTCGCGCAGCTTGTTCACAAAATCCCGTGTGTCGTAGTTCTTGTCGCCACCCAATGTGACTTGCCGAGTACCGCCCGGAATCCGCGCCGCCATGTCCAGCGCCGCGTCGCGCTCGGCGGTTCCCGTGGCCCGTGTGAGCCTGGTGTCCACCACCAACCCGTTGCGGTTTTCCATCAACACATGCCCCAGATAGCTCAGCTTGGATTCGCTGCCACCCGACTTCCGATACAGCATTGCTTCCGGATCTGTGGTGGACTGGTGCGTTTGATTGCTGCGTTTGTCCCCGTGAAAGTTCACGGTCGGATTGCTGCCGCCGTCTGCGGGCGGTGGCGGCGGTTGGTCTTTGCGTTGAAAACTCTTCTGTCCTGCCCAGGCTTCGATCAACGTTCCGTCCACCGTAAAGTGATCCTCCGACAGTAGGCTCTTTGCGCGCGCCTGTTCCAGCACCGTTTCAAAGAACGCCTGCGCGATGTCGCCTTTCAGCAGTCGCTCGCGGTTCTTGGTAAACACCGTCACGTCCCAGATGGGGTCGTCCATATTCAGCCCCACGAACCAGCGGTACAACAGGTTGTAATCCAGTTGTTCCATGAGTTGCCGTTCGCTGCGGATGGTGTAGAGCACTTGCAACAACAACGCCCGCAGTAGTTTCTCCGGCGCAATCGAGGGCCGGCCGCGCTTGGCGTACATCCTGGTGAAACGTGGCGAGAGTTCCGCCAGCACCTCGTCCACCATCTTCCGCAGCGGTCTCAGTGGATGATTCTGCGGGACTCGTTGCTCCGCAGAAATATAGCTGAAGACTCCACTCTGTTGTTCGTCGTCGCCTCGCATGTATACAAAGACGACGCTGGGGCATTCTTCGTCACAGCCGAATCTGCTTTTTTCCGCAACCTGCTAATGGTAAAATGTTCTAGAGTGGAAATCACAGAAGAGCAGTACGCACGAATCCAAGATAGCCTTCCAGTGCAGCGTGGGAACGTAAGCCTTCAGAACCTCAAGGTGCTCAACGCCATTCTCTATGTGGCCGAGCAAGGATGCAAGTGGCGTGGGCTTCCCAAGCGTTTCGGGCCTTGGCACACGGTCTATATGCGGATGAACCGGTGGGCCAAAAATGGCGTATTAGATCGCGTGTTCGAGAAGTTGCAAAGCGAACAGATCGTGCGCATTAAGATCGAAGCACTGTTGCTGGATTCCACCTCGGTGAAAGTGCATCCGGACGGAACCGGAGCTCTAAAAAAAACGGCCCTCAATCCATCGGAAAGTCCCGTGGCGGATGGAACACCAAGATTCATATGGTTGCCGCGGATGCTCGAACGGCCATAACGTTCGCGTTATCCCCCGGCCAGGACCACGATGCGCCACACGGCAGGGCGCTATTGGAGCAACTGGGACCTATGCCAGAGGGCCTTTCCGTGCTCATGGATCGCGCCTATGAAGGCGATGAAACCCGCCAGTTAGTCCTTGATTTAGGCCTGATTCCGGTGGTTCCGCCGAAGTCCAACCGTCTGCATCCGTGAGACTATGATCGCGCTCTTTACAAGAAGCGCAATGAGATCGAGCGGTTATTCCGAAGGCTCAAGGGGTTCCGCCGCATCTTCTCGCGCTTTGAAAAACTCGATGTCCTCTTCCTCGGCTTCCTATCCTTCGCGCTCATTGTCGAAGCTCTGCGCATAGTGTGAACACGCCCTAGCATAGCGGTCACCTCCGTTAACAACTTATTGCTTACTTGAGATTTATCTTAGCCGATTTTCACGCGGCGCGGCTTGACATGTGCTGCACATGCAAGTATGTTTAGCACATGCCAAAG
>DASRLB010000125.1:0-7457 GCA_035648695.1 Acidobacteriaceae bacterium
GAAAGCGCAGGACGCACAGCCTCTTACCCAGGGCATCGAAGTCGCGCTCGGTGTGCCGCTGCACATCCGAATCTCCCGCACCGCGCCCGTCCGATTGGGCGCACGTGTGTCGGGCGTGCTCACCGAATCCGTCTACGTCCATGACCGCCTCGTACTCGAAAAAGGTGCCGCCGTGTCCGGCGTCGTCACCGAGTACGTCCCGGTCGATCGTCAATTCCGTATTCAGGCTCTGCTCAACGGAGACGTCACCCCGCTGCACAATCCCATGATTGATTTCGACCAGGTGCATGTCGCGCAAACCGGGGTCGACGTGACACTCGTCTCCCGCGCCATCATTCGCGATACCAACATTGTCCGCTTCGTCGCCATGCCCAAGCGTCCGTCGCTCATGCAGCAAGCTAAGACCATGGTGAAGCAGCGTATCAAAGAGGCGCGCGATACCGCCTTCGGCCCGAACAAAAAGGACCGCGCTCTCCGGCTGCTCTATAGCCAGCTTCCGTATCATCCGCAGCGCATATGGGCGGGCACGCAGTTTGTCGCCGACCTCACCGTCCCCGTCACGATAATCTTGCCAACGCAACCACCCGCGGAGCGTGCCGTTGCGCCGTCGTTCGACGGCAGAATCGTCTCCGCGCGCCTCGCCAGCCTCATCGACTCGAAGGCCGCGCACAAGGGAGACACCGTGACGGCCATCGTTACCGAGCCGCTTTTCGACGCCGACCACAAGCTCGTTCTCGCGGAAGGCGCGGAGCTCGAAGGCACCGTTCTCGAAAGTAAGTCTGCGCGTTCCCTCGGTCGAAACGGCCAACTCCGCTTCGCATTCCGCAGCGTCAAAAGCGAAAGCCAGCAGCAGGCCACAGCGGTCTACGGCATCGTCACCGGTGCCGAGGGACCGCAGAGCGCCAATGTCACTGTGGACTCGGAAGGCAACGTCAAAGCAAACCCCGACAAGAACCGCTTCATCGCCCCGCTGCTGCTCGCGGCCACCGCCATGGCGGGCCACGATGACGACCACCACCACGGCACCGGTGACGGCAGTAATGTCGGCGGCTCAACCGTCGCTTCCAACGGCTTCGGCGTCATTGCCCGCGTCATCGCGCTGACCTCCAGCAATGCCAACGTCGCCAGCGGTTTCGGCGCCTACGCGTTCGCGAAGTCGGTCTACTTCCGCTTCCTCACGCATGGTCACGACGTTTCATTCCCGAAAGACACCGAGGTCGAAGTCCAACTCTCCGAGCGCGAGGGTGCGATCGATCACTCACCGTAGGGCACCCAGATATTTTTGATCTGCGTCGCATGGCGCAGGAAGAACCGTCCCTCAGCCTGCGCCGGATCGAACCAGTCGATCTGCCGGCCGTCGTTGGTGAACACCTGCTTCAGGTTCCCAATCGACGCCAGCTTCACCATCGCGCTCGCCGCCTCATCGCGGAAGCTCCATATCGCGTCGATGTCGTCGTGCTCGGCGAGCGTCTTGCCCAACTCGCTCGCCTTACCCGCGACAATGTTCACCACGCCGCCCGGCAAATCGCTCGTGTCGAACACCTGATAGAGATCGCCCATCAGCGTCGCGCAGCGTTCGCTCGGCACGGCGACGACGGTGTTGCCCATCGCAATCGCCGGCAGAACAAGCGACAAAAATCCGAGCAGCGGAGCGTCGTCAGGACATAAAATTCCCACGGTGCCCACAGCTTCCTTCATCGCCAGCGTTACCATCCGGAACGGCGGGTTATGCACCGAGCCCTCGTACTTATCGCACCATGCCGCATAGCTGAAAACGCGTTCCACACCGTAGTCGAGTTCGATCGCGGCCTGCTCCGCCCCGACGAACTCAGTCAGCTTCGCGATAATTTCTGAACGCCGCTGTACCAAATTCTCAGCGATGAAGTACAGCACCTGCGCGCGTCCATGCGCCGTATTCTTGCCCCACTTCGCCGCCGCACGCGCCGCTTCGACAGCATTGCGAATGTCCTTGCGATTGCCTAGCGGGGCCTCGCCCACCAGGTCGCCATTCGCGGCATACACCGGGAAGCTGTAGCCCGAATCCGGCCGCGCCTGCTTGCCGCCGATGTACTGCTTCACCGTGCGATCGATCCCAAATCCGCCACCGAATTGGGGTGACCCGTCTTCGGCGACGGCATCATCGTCGCCTAAGGCGGGATGCACAGGCTCCGGCAGCGCCACGACTGGCTTCGCCCTCCGCTCATCGTGCAACCACGCGGGCTCAAGGTACTCATACATCCCCTCCTTGCCGCCCTCACGCCCATAGCCCGACTCGCGATACCCGCCAAAGCCGCACGCTGCATCGAAGAGATTCGTTCCGTTGACCCAGACGACACCCGCCTTCACCTGCGCGGCGACATCGAGCGCGACGTTGATGTTCTCGCTCCACACGCACGCAGCAAGGCCGTACGGCGTATTGTTCGCCAGCTCGACAGCCTCAGCCGGCGTTCGGAACGTCATCGCCACCAGCACCGGCCCAAAAATTTCTTCCTGCGCCACAGTTGAAGCAGGCGATACACCGGTCAGCAGCGTCGGCTTCAGGAACAAGCCCTTCGCCGGCATATCGATATCCGGCTGCCAGCACGTCGCGCCTTCCTGCACGCCGATCTCAACCAGCGACTTGATGCGGTCGTACTGCACCTGGTCCACAATCGCGCCGATATCAATCGCCTTATCCAGCGGCGAACCCACACGCAGCGACTCCATGCGCACGCGAATCTTGTCGTACAGTTTTTCCGCAACGCGCTCCTGCACCAGCAGCCGCGAACCCGCGCAACACACCTGCCCCTGGTTAAACCAGATGCCGTCAACCAAACCTTCAACCGTCGAGTCCAGGTCCGCATCGTCGAACACAATAAACGGCGACTTTCCGCCAAGCTCCAACGAAAGTTTCTTGGTCGTCTTCGCGGTAGCCTTGCGGATGATGCGGCCGACTTCGGTCGATCCGGTGAAGGCAATCTTGTCGATGTCCGCGTGTTCGACAATCGCGGCGCCGGTTTTGCCGTCGCCGTTGATGACGTTGAGGACGCCCTTGGGGAGGCCGATCTCGTGTGCGATTTCGGCGAGCGCGATGGCTGACATTGGCGTGAACTCTGCGGGCTTGATGACGACCGTGTTGCCTGCGGCGAGCGCGGGAGCGACCTTCCAGGCGAACATCAGCAGCGGGAAGTTCCACGGAATGATCTGGCCGACGACACCGACGGGAACGTAGCCGGGGAACTCTTCGTCGAGCAGTTGCGCCCAGCCGGCGTGGTGATAGAAGTGGCGCGCGACGAGGGGAATATCGATGTCGCGGGACTCGCGGATGGATTTGCCGTTGTCGATGGTTTCCAGCACGGCGAGGCGCCGCGAGTGCTTCTGCACCTGGCGCGCGAAGGCGTAGAGGTAGCGCGCGCGCTGGTGCCCCGTCAGCGCCTGCCACCCCGGCAACGCCGCACGAGCAGCCTTCACCGCACGGTCGACATCGGCTGCATCCGCAGTCGCAACCGTTGCGATCACATCGCCCGTCGCCGGGTTGCGCGTCTCAAAACTCGCACCGCCAACCTTGGTCCACGCCCCATCGATGTAGTGCCCAAACGAACGCTTGTGCGCGTCGAGCCACTTCGTCACTTCACTCGCATCTTCCGGCGCCGGTCCATATTCCATGCTGTAAAACTTCTCCACTATGCTGCTTGCCATTGATTTCTTCGCTTTCATACAGATAAGTTCTTAGCGTGCCTGTCACAACGTTGGGTTATAGCCGAATTCGAGTTCATCGCGAACTTCACCCGCCTAACCTGAGAATCTCTTTGTATTTTTTCCCTTTGGTTGTCGTATCGAGCCATCCACGTAAGGTGGGATAAGAAATCACTGAAACCCCAGGTATGGCAGACTCATCTCCACCGGCGAAGGGAAAGAAAAACTTTTTCGCTTTCTTTGGAAGATGCGCGAAGTTCTGCCTGTCTCTTTCATTGAAGGAATATAGTCCGGGATTCTTCTTGCATTGACCATAAATAGGGATTCCGCTTAGATCATGCCCAACAATGTCAAAATCAGGAAGTGTGCGGCCAACAAGTAGCCCAGTCGGTAGGAACCCGTGTTCCATGATGAGATACGCAGTGCAAACACTTTCCCACCCCTTGTCGCCCAAAATGTCCATCCACTCATCAAAGGGAAGCGTTCGAATCTTCGAAATCACTGCGTCAACATTTTTGGCATTAATCAGGATCGAGACAAGCTTCCGATGGCTATCAAGCTTATGTATTGTTTGTCTCCCTGCTGAAGCTATCAGCCGAAATGCGTCAGGGAGAGTTGCGACTTCGAAGCTTTTGCAATTCTTGATAGTTCTTGCTTTGAATCGTTCTTTGTTCAAATCAAAGCGTGCTTCGTCACGCGGCTCTTTGTCGGCAATCTGTCCGAGATGCAGTTTGCCATCGAAATATGTACAAATCCAAGAGTTTTCGCTTAGGGTTTCGTCGAAGGTCTTGATTGCAGGGACGAAGTCGGCCTTCATATTCAACGGAAGATGTCGAAGTCGTAGCTGAGCGTTTATGTAACTTTCGATCTCTCCGTTGGTTACTTCTCCGGGTTGCTTCGAGGGATACGCTGCATATGAGTGGTACAGGTCTTGAATACCCCACGAACCGAACCAAATGCCGACAAGACCTGCCTCCCAAGCCTCTTTTGAGATATCAGGGCCGTCTTTTCCGAACTTCATGCGAATGCGATAACAGGTCATTTCGTTCACACTTAGGCGGTTGCGCCTACTCCTACGCGATCGGGTGCCTATACGCCGCCGAATACCTTCCACTCACATGGTGCTCCAACTGCCGCTCGATATCCGCAAGCATCGAGCTAGCCCCATACCGAAACAGCGAAGGCTCCAACCAAGGCCGACCCAACTCATCCTTCATCAGCGCCATCCAGTCGAGCGCCTGTTTCGCCGTCTTGATCCCGCCCGCCGGCTTATATCCAACCGACATACCAGTCCGCTCCGCATACTCCCGAATCGCCCGCACCATCACCAGCGAAACTGGCAGCGTCGCATTCACCGCTTCCTTGCCGGTCGAAGTCTTGATGAAGTCCGCGCCGGCCATCATCGCGACCCAACTCGCGCGCGCCACATTGCGCAGCGTCAGCAAATCGCCGGTGCCGAGGATCGCCTTCATATGTGCCGCCCCGCAAGCCTCCTTGAACGCCGCAACCTCGTCATACAGAGCATTCCATTCGCCATTGAAAACATGCGCGCGCGTGATCACGATATCGATCTCGCTAGCCCCAGCCTCCACGCTCCGCTTGATCTCCTCCACCCGCTCCGCCAGCGGCGACAGCCCGGCAGGGAAGCCAGTCGACACCGCCGCCACCGGTATCCCCGAACCCTCCAGCGCCTTCACCGCCGTCTCCACAAAGAGGTGATAGACACACACGGCCCCCACATGCAGCTTCAACTCTTCAATCTTCAATGCCGCAACCAGATGGTCCTGCAACGGCCGCCGCGCCTTCGCGCACAGCCGCTTCACCCGCTCGGCCGAGTCATCCCCCGACAGCGTCGTCAAATCCATGCACGCAATCGCGCGCAACAGCCAGGCCGCCTGCCAATCCTTCTTCACGCTCCGCCGAGTCCCAATTGTCGCGGCCCTGCGTTCCACCGCCGAAGTATTGACGCGGACCTCCTCGACCCAATCGAGGTTCAAATGCATCCGCCGATTCGGCTCCAGCGTCCGCCCATGCAGCGTCACCGGGACCGCCCAGCCGAGGCCGTGCCCACTCGGCGCGACCGCCGCGCTCTCTTCCGCTTTCTTCAGCAACTCTTCTTTCACCGCCATACGAAACCCCACTCCCTGCACAAAACAATCCGGCCCGCCGATACCCGGCAGGCCGCAACTTCCGCAGACTCAGTGTATACCCGCCCGCCTTTTCTCTAAGCTCAAAATCTCTGAGCTCTGCGCTCGTGAAAACCCGAACCACGGCTTACTCCAGCACCGGAGCCTCCACTCCCAGCACCTGCGCCATCGCCGCAACCACCAGATTATGGTCGTCCCGCTGCGGCATCCCCGACACGATCGCGCTCCCGACCACCCCCACGCCGCGCACCCACACTGGAAACCCGCCGCCATGCGCCGCATAGTCCGCGAGCATCAGCCCATGCCGAGCCTCCATCGTGTCCCCATCACGCTCCAACTGACGCCCCACGGCATACGAACTCCGCGCAAACCGCCGCACCGTATTCCGCTTCCTCCGAATCCAGTCGGCCTGCCCCGGCGTAGCCCCGACGGTCGCCGCCGTAAACAGCACCTGCCCGGCGACCTCGATCTCCACAGTCCCGCCCGCGCCGCGCTCCACCAGCATCTCCCGCATCACGCCGCCGAGCCGCCACGCCACATCTGCATCGAACCCCTCCCACCGCAGCAACTCCTCCTGCCGCGCGATCACAGCCAAATCTTCCAGAGCACCCATAGCCAAACCCTCGCAACCATTTTCCCACCAAGTCGAGTCCTACTATGGAAATAGTCAACCCATGACTCAGGATGGAAGGAACCCGGTGCAGGAAATAGGGGGGAGGGGTGGGGGGTACCCGTATACTGATTCGTAGCGTATGAAGACCTTTTACATCGAAACATTCGGCTGCCAGATGAACGCCCACGACTCCGAAAAAGTTGTCGGGACGCTCCTCCAGGAGGGCTACTCCCAGGTCGTCGACGAAGCCGACGCGGGCCTGATTCTGTACAACACCTGTTCCATCCGCGACAAGGCGGAGCAGAAGGTCTTCCACCGGCTGAACGAGTACAAGAAGATGCAGGGCGAGGGCAAGAAGTTCGCCGTCCTCGGCTGCGTCGCGCAGCAGGAAGGCAACAGGATCTTCGAGAAGGCGCCGTACGTCTCGATGGTCGCCGGTTCGGCCAGCTACCGCAACCTACCCGCGATGCTCGCCCGCCTGGAAGCCGGCGAGACCCGCATCACCGGCCTCGACGACCGCCAGACCGACGAAACCTTCGACACCGAGTTCACCGCCCGCACCAACCCCCACCGCGGCTACATCACCATCATCGAAGGCTGCGACAAATTTTGTTCCTACTGCGTTGTGCCTTACACACGCGGAAAAGAGCGTTCACGAACATCCGCTTCCGTGCTCGCCGAAGCCCAGATGATCGCCCAGCAGGGCTTCACCGAGATCCAGCTTCTCGGCCAGAACGTCAACAGCTTCCGCGATCCCAGCGGCAAACGTAGCTTCGCCGAGTTGCTGCAAGCAGTCGGCGAGGTCAACGGAATCCGCCGCGTGCGCTTCACCACATCGCATCCGCGCGACTTCACCAAAGACATCGTCGACGTCATCGACGCGGTCCCAACGCTTTGCGACCACGTTCATTTGCCGGTGCAATCCGGCTCGACGGACATCCTGCGCACGATGCAACGCGAGTACACGCGCGACTGGTATCTCGAGCGCATCGCCTGGACGAAGGCCGCGCGCCGCGACATCT
>DASRLB010000126.1:0-11886 GCA_035648695.1 Acidobacteriaceae bacterium
CCGCGACCCCAGGAACCTGTCTCGGGAGAGAGTACCGAAATCCTTTGTTTATTGTAGAAGCTGTCGGCGGTTTATGCCACTTTCCGCGGGCCCGAAGACAGCTTTTCCAAAAAACGAAGACTTATCGTTGCCGTTGGACGAGTGGGATATGGGAAAGTCACCCGGGAAAATGCATTCCGGCTGCGTCTGGCGCTCCCCTGGGCTGAGGGCCACATGCACAATCTCTCGCCGGAAGCCGCGGCCGGCATCGCCGGTGGGGAATAGCTCGCAGAGAGGAGTGTCGAAGGATACGTGGGTGTTGAGCGAGTAGTGAAGGCCCATTCAGCGCGGCTGGATGCCGCTGGTCTCGACTGAGATGGCAGTGCCTTTAGCATCGGGAGTATATGTCACCGGCGCGGAATAGACCTTGTCGCAGCTTTGTATGTCCCAGGACTCTTTCCATGGCGTCATAATGCCGTTGTCCTGGATGGTGGAAGCCGCGCCGACAGCGTGTGTATCGATTACCTCAAGATGGCAGGACTTCTTCGGTGAGAGGTGCAGAATTGCGAAGTTCCTTTCGATGTTCCTGAGTGTGTCGCGTTGGAGTTCGGGGTCGCCCGCGGCCTCGCCGGGAAAGGTTGCGGTAAACCGAGGACCGTGCTCCGTATAGTCCACCTGCACGTTATAGAGCCGCTTTCGGTCGCACGCGCTGCCGGGAACGCTCTCTCGCCAAGAGCCTGCGACAGCCTCGCCGCTCTTGTTCAACTCAAGCAGACCGAGGAGACGGTCTTTCACTGCGGCGGAATCGAAGTCCAGCGTCACATCCATGCACCGTGAGGTGAGGCTGCTCTCGTAGGCGATAACGCTCTTTCGTAGAGACTCGCGATAGGCCGGGGTTTGGCGCTGCTTCAGGAGAAACGCTGTGGTCTCCTTCACCTTTACCCCAAGATCGTCATTCTGTCGTGCGGACGACAACGCACTCGTTGCAAGGACTGCGGATAACAGAACGGCGAATACTGCACGCAGGATCAACACGGCCTCTCGCTACAGGGAGCTATAAAGAAGCGAGCATACCACGAGCACCGATCGGCCTTCGTCTTCGTATTTGCGAAGCACATTGGAGGCCTGCAGGAGATGCGTTACCCTCAGGTATGTTCCACACGGCTGCGAAATTCTTGTTCACGATTCCGTTGCTATGCGCCGTGGCTTGGGGGCAGCGCCTCGTCCTCATCGACCAGGACGGCTCCGGCCCCGGCGGCTCCAACCAGATGTCGATGATGGTGCTCCTGCAGTCTCCCGATGTACGAGTGCTCGGCATCACCATGGTCAGCGGAAATGCATGGGAGCCGGAAGAAGTTGCGCATACTCTGCGGATGCTGGAACTGATCCATCGCACCGATGTGCCGGTGGTCCCGGGCGCGGTCTTCCCGCTGGTGCGCACTGAGGCCGAATCGAAGCTGGAGGCGAAAATGTACGGCAGCTTCGTCTGGTACGGCGCCTGGGGAGACCTCGCCGCGCATACCAGCCGCGATCCGTATCATGGGCCGTTTGAGGTTCCACCTCTAAAAGAGGGAGCGCCGACGACCAAGCCGCTGGACGAAGATGCGGCGCACTTTCTTGTCCGCCAGGTCCACGCGCACCCGCATGAGGTGACCATCTACGCCGCCGGGCCGCTGACGAATATCGCGCTTGCGATTTCGATCGATCCCGAATTTGCGGCTCTGACCAAAGGCATCGTCATCATGGGCGGCAGCCTCAACCCGCAGACTGCCGATCCGGAGTTCTCTACGCATCCGCGCCACGAGTTCAACTTTTGGTTCGATCCCGAAGCGGCGCACATCGTCTTCCGCGCGCATTGGCCGCGCATCGATCTCACCACCGTAGACATTTCCCTGAAGACGTTCTTCACCAGGGAAATGTTGAGCGAGATTGCAAGCTCGCAATCGCCGGCAGCGCAGTACATCGCGAAGTATTCGGATGAGTTTTATTACCTCTGGGACGAGCTCGAGGCCGCCGCATGGCTCGATCCGACGATCGTCACGAAGGAAGACATGCTCTACGTCGACGTAGACATCGCGCGCGGCCCCAACTACGGCGACACGCTGACGTGGCAAGCGGCGAATCGGCCGCAGCTTGATCTGCAGCCTGTCCATGTGCAGGTGGACCTCGATACAAAGCGGTTTTATAAGCTCTTTGTCGACTTGATGAAAGCGCCGCCGCAAACCATTTTCGGGAAGCGCTGACGCCCGTCGAGGAACTCTGTCGCTCGACGAAGAGCTGCCAGTTCCCGAGGATGGGTCCATCCTCGTGGAAGAGGTGCAGGCAGTTCCTCACCGCCGCCGCAAAGTCGGCCCCCGCACCCGGCGCAGCAGCACCAAACAGCGATCCGAAAGCAAAGAGGGACAGCCCGCGGGCCGTCCCTCTTCTGTCGATCGGTTTTTCAATCAGTTAGAACGAGTACTTTGCGTAGAACCGCAAATTCCTATGTCCACCGATCGTCGGACCGAACTGACCGACAGTATTGGGGCCAAATACTGCCGGATTCGGGTTGATGTCGGCAAGGGTCAGGTCGGGGACGCCGGTCGTTCCCTGGTTGAGAACATTGAACGATTCGGCGCGGAACAGGAAGTTATGCCCTTCCCAGATGTGGAAGTTGCGCTGAATGCTCAGGTCGGCCTGCTGATTGCCAAGCGTACGGAAGCTGTTGCGCTGGATAGCGGGAGTGGATGGAAAGAAACTGTTCCCGTCCTCGGCGGGCGCGGGAACAAGCCAATGCACATCGCTTGCGGCCCTGGAAACACAGGTCCCATAGTAAAACAGGCTCGGCCCATCGCACAGCCCGGGTTTGCCGTCGTAGTACCAGGCGCGGTCGAAAGCGAAAGTCTGTACAGGGGCTCTGGGATTGGAGAGCGCCGGCCGGTCGTTGGCGATACCGTCCCCGTTATAGTCGTAGCCCACTTCAACGTTGCCGGGATTGCCGCTGTTGAACTGCTGCACGCCGGAGATCTGGAAGCCATTGACAATAGCGGCAGCGATCTTCATAGCGCCTTCAGCATGCCAGGCAGGCGGCTGATAGACATAGCTGACGACGAGACGGTGGCGTTGATCGAGAGCGGAAAGACCCCAGTCGATTTTCTTGCGGGAAGAGAACGGGGGCTGGACCATCGCGAACTGGGAGGCGTTGCCAGAGGTAAAGATTTCCGAGACGTCGTCCTCGTACTTGGACAACGTATAGGCGGCGCGCATCTGGAACCCGGCATGGAAGTCGCGCTTGATTTCAACCTGCGCCGAATGATAGACGGAGTCGCCGCCGTTGCCGCGGATCAGCACCCGGCCAAGCTCATTGAACAGCCTGTCGCCGCTGACCGGAGCGAGGAAGGTGTTGCTTTCATCGGTGGCATAGAGATGCTCGCCCCGTGTGCCGACGTACCCTACCTGCGAGATAAAGCCGTGGCCGAGGTCCTGCTGTACGTTCACGTTCCACTGCAGGATGCGGGGCGACTCAATGTTCGGCTTCATCGACTCGATGACGTCCTGCAACTGCGGAGTGTGGTTGAAGTTGGCGATTGCGCTGGAAAAGTTAGCCGAGCCGCGAGGATTGCTGCCGTTGTCGGAAATAAGCTCCGGCGCCGCCATGTTCGGCGAGCTCGCCTGCGTGTTGTCGATGATGTTGGTGAACAGGCCGTCGTAGAACATGCCGAAGCCGCCGCGCAGCACCGTCTTCTTGTTCAGGAATTCCGGGGTGTACGCAAAGCCGAAACGCGGGCCGTAATCACCCTTGTCCGGAACTTCCTTGACTTTGCAGAACTGCGGCACGCCGTTGGCGTCCACCCCCGGGGCCGTGCAGGCAGAGTTGTTGATGTCGAATGACGGATAGGTGACGTTGTTGAACGGCGCACCGTCATATTGGTAGCGGAAGCCAAGTTGTACGCTCAGGTTCTGCGAGAACTTCCAGTCGTCCTGAACATAGTAGGCCTGGTGATACATCTGCGGCCGCGCTACGGGATTGCCATAGTTGATCGACGCAACACCGTACGGCGCATCGCCGCCGAAGTCGTCGATGAAGTCGCCCAGGCCGCTGATACCGGTGCCAAGCGAACTGTTATAGCTGACTGAACCGTACAAGTTGAACGGCACTGCATCGCGGACCCGAATGTCGGCCACGTCGAAGCCGGCTTTCACCGAATGACGGCCGCCGATGTTCCAGGTCACAGCATCCTGAAGCTGATAGGTATTGTGTGCGCGCGATTGCGGATCGCCCCCCGGCGCTCCGTATCCCGTGATCTCCGTATTCGTGCCGTTATTGATGGATATCGACGGCGCCGTGCCCAGCGGATTGGCATACGTGGCCGCCTGGAAGTCGAACACGAACGCGATGCGCCCATACGAAATCCGCAGGTCGTTCAACAGGTTGGGAGTGAACGTATGCGTGTAGGTGATGCCGGCATTATCCGTGTCCCCATACTGCGTCGTATCGAAACCGGGCAGTTGCGACGGAAAGTTGAATGTGTCGTAAGGGGAATCGCTATGGGTGCGGATGTAACGGAGGATCAGAGTGTCTTTCTGATTGGGAATGTATTCGACCTTATTGTCCAGTTCCGGGGCCGTGCTGTTGGCCGGTGTGGAGCGAATGTAGGACCCCACCGCAACGGAGCTGGCAGGGCATGCTGTAGTTGCCGGGGTTGCCTCTGAGATCACCAGGCACGAGAAGTTGACCGAGGTCGGATCGTCCGCGCCGCGCAGGCTGCCGATCGCCTGAAGAAGCTGTGCAATGCGCGGATTCGAAGGCAGCGAATTCAACGTAGCGACGCCCGTGTCGGTCGGGACAATCAGCGTGCTCTGCAAGGAAGAATTGGTATGGTCGAACTGGAGCGAGTTGAAAAAGAAGAGCTTGTCTTTAATAATGTGGCCGCCGAAATCGTAGCCGAAGACATTCTCCCGCGTCTTGCTCTTGGTCTGGCCTGTATAGACATCGCTCTTGTCGCTGGCGTTCAACGAGGAATTGAACAGCCGCTCCCAAACCGCGCCGTGAAAGTGGTTGGAGCCGTTCTTGTAGATAAGGTTCGCAACCGAACCGCCGCCGCCACCAAACTCAGCCTGATACGAATTTTCAAGAAGCACGACTTCCTCGATCGCATCCAGGTTTTCAGGCGTGATGCCCGAACCGTGAATGCCGGCATCGTTGTTGTCCGAGCCTTCGATCAGGAAGTTGTTGGCGCGGGAGCGGGCGCCGTTGACGGAATAGTTGTCTCCTTCGGAAAACGAGTTTTGACCGCTCACCACCTGCACGCCCGGCAATGTTTCCGCAAGAGCATACGGGTTGAGGTCGCCGATCGGAAGATTGTTGATCGCCACCGAGTTGATCGTTCCGGACATCGTGCCGGTATCGGTGTCCAGCGTGGTTTGATCTCCGGCAACCTCGACCGTCACGCTCGTCTGGCCCACACTCAATATCTCGTTGACGGAAGTCTCTTTCGAAGAGTCGACACGAATGGTTCCGGTTGTCGTCTTCTGAAAATTTGGGGCTTCGGCGGACACGGTAAACGCGCCAGGGGTGACAGCTTCAATACGATAGCCGCCCACGCTGTTCGTCTTGGCAACCTTCCGCTCACCGGTATCTTTGCTGACTGCGGTAACCGTGGCGCCCGGAATGGCCGCACCGCTGGCGTCCGTGACCGTCCCCACGATGGTGCCGCTGGACGTCTGCGCTACGGCGCCGCACGTAGCAAAAAGTAGGCATAAAAGCCACAAACCCAGTTTCGATTGCAAATTATTCATTTTTTCTCCCTCTGAGGCGACGATGCCTGGCGTCCGACGGTCCAAAACTACCGGGACTGCGGTCGCGCCACGATCCGTTGGGGTAGGTTGCACGTCGATGACCGTTTGGGAGTTTGCGCTATGTTATTGCGTCGGCGTTACTTGTTCGAGCTAGCAACTAATGGGAAGGCGGCGGTTCCCAAATTGCGGAAAGGCCTTCGTCTCGTCTATTCAAGATTTGGGATTCTGAAATAGTTGCACACAAAAACCATAATGTGACAAACAGCCCTGTTCATGGGATGAATGGCGCTTAATCGCGCGTCCCGCAACCTGTCGCCTACAGGTTCAGCTTCTTGAAAATCCGCTCCGGGATAGCGCGAATAACAGCCATGATGACCCGCCATTTGCCCGGAACATACAGCACATCCGTGCCGTCGTCGATCGCCTTCACGATGGCCGCCGCCACCTCGTTCCCATCCGCGAATTTTTCGCTGCCTTTCATGCCTTCGGTCATCGCCGTCCTCACCGGACCGGGCTTGATGGTCATCACGCGCACGCCGTCGCGGTCGATGCGGTTGCGCAGGCCGCCGAGGAAGGCGGTAAGTCCCGCCTTCGACGAACCATAGACGTAGTTCGACTTGCGCCCACGGTCTCCCGCCACGGAAGACAGTGCCGCCAGCGTTCCGGAGTGGCGTTGCGCGCAGTAGTTTCCAAGCCACGTCAGCAGGCTTGCGGGAGCGGCGAAGTTGGTGTGCAGGATTTCCGCGGCGTGCGCGAAGTTGCGCTCGGCCTGAGACTGGTCGCCGAGAACGCCGAGCGCGAGGAAGGCGATGTCGAGTCCCGCGAGAGAGTTGATGGCGTGTGCCAGCAACTCGGGATGCCCCGCGGTGTCGTCGAGGTTGGCGATCGCGGAGCCGACGTAGGTTGCCCCACGAGTGTGCATATCGGCGGCCACGGCGGAGAGCTTCTCCGGGTCGCGCGCCACCAGAAAGAGGCTGTCGCCGCGCTCGGCCCACAGCCGGCAGCAGGCTTCGGCGATGCCGGAAGTCGCGCCCAGCACCAGGATTCGCTTCGGCACGCGAGGAGCCGTCGCGGCAATTTCGGAGGCCCGCAACTGGAGCAGCGGCTCTTGTGTCGACGGGTCTACAGCACTAAAGTCGCTGGCGCTGAAATCGCTCATGACGCGGCCTCCTCGCCCGTCACGCGCTCCCAGAATGCGGACGTCAGCACAGGATCTTTGTAACGCGCGAAACGTTCCCACTGCGGATAGAACGCGCGGAACTGCGACGGCGTCATGGCCGCATCCTTGGCGGGATAGAGCCGGCCCCCGAACTCGCGGGTCATATCGGCAAGCCGCTTGAAGAGCGCAAAACTCTTCTCCGGCTTGATGGGAAAATCGAGCGCGAGCGTCAGTCCCGGCCTCGGGAAACTCATCAGGCCCGGCGATGGCACGTCGCCAAACGCCTTCAGCACGGCGAGAAAACTCGCCAGCCCGCTCTTCGACACAGCGCGCAGGACCGCCTCCGTCGCTTCCCGCGCATGTTCCCACGGAATGGCGTACTGGAACTGCAGCAGGCCCCGCTTGCCGTACATCCGGTTCCAATGCAGCACCTTATCCAGTGGGAAAAAGTACGGCTCATAATCCTGCAAAGCCGTGACGCTTTTCTTCATCTGCTTGTGAAAGAAGACCGTGTTGAATAGGCCGACAGTCGCGCTGTTGAGCGCGAAGCCCGGCGCATCGAAGGGAAAGACCAGCTTCGGCGGCCTCGACTTCGTGAGCGGCGCGGGGACGTTTGAATGATGACCCTGCATGAAGATGCCGCGCGCGAAATTCCTTCCCGCGGAGTTCGCGTCGATCCAGCTCACGGTGTACTCCACATTCTGCGACTGCTCGTTGAGCGCAAGAAATTCGTCGATGCCGTGGAACTGCGTTCCCTGGTAGTCGATCATGCGGCTGACGATCGGTCGCAGCCGTATCTGCGCCCAGCGAATGACGCCCGTCAGCCCGAGCCCGCCAATCGTCGCGCCGAAGTAATCGGGATTCTCCGTTGGCGTGCAGAGGCGGCGCGTGCCGTCCGAGCGCACCAGCTCAAACCGCATGACATGACAGCCGAACGTGCCGGCGTTGTGGTGGTTCTTGCCGTGGATGTCGTTGGCGATCGCGCCGCCGAGCGTGACGTATTTCGTCCCCGGAGCGACGGGGAGAAAGAAGCCGCGCGGGACGGCGAAGTCGAGTATCGCCGCAAGCGTGATGCCCGCTTCGGCGGTCAGCAATCCGGTATTCGCGTCGAAGCCAAGCAGCCGGTTCATGCTCGTGGTCTTCAGCAGCGTGCCGTCCTTGAGCAGGCAAACGTCGCCGTAACTGCGGCCCATGCCGACCGCGAGCGCGCCGCCGTGGACGCCGTCGATCATCCCCGGAAAATCACCCTGCCAGTGCATGGGGAGCACTGTGGCGTCGAGGGTCGGATAGCGTCCCCAGCTCTCGAACCGCGGCGTTGCGTTCTTCGCCGGCTCCGGCTGCGGTGCGGATGATGCAGTTGCCATACTTCTAGGATACCCGCCTATTGATTTACTCTCGGTTCGATGCGGCGCGCCAATCAGTCCAGGCGCACCACATACGGAAACGCCGCAGGGTCGCCGCTCTCCAGCGACTCGGCAACCTCATTCGCGTGCGCAAGGTCGGGCTTGGCTGGATTCACGCGCACCCAGTGTCCGGTCGGGCCGGTGAACTCGATCACCTTCGCAGTCTTGTAGCGCTGCATCAGCTCGTCGCGCAGGTCGAGCGCGTCATCCGAGTTCTTGAAGGCGCCGATCTGTACGCACCAGCGGCCTGCGGGATCGTTCGTGGCGTGTGCGAAGGCTTCGATCTTGACCTGCGCGACACCGGGCCGCCACACGCCGATCGCCTTGGCAGCGCCAAGAGACAAGTCGAGCACGCGGCCCGGAACGAACGGCCCGCGATCGGTGATGCGGACCAGGACGCTCTGGTTGGTGGCTACGTTCGTGACTCGCACGGTCGAGCCCATGGGCAACGTGCGGTGCGCTGCCGTCATCGCGTTCTGGTCGAAGATGGAGCCGTCCGCGGCGGCGCGGTGATGGTACGGAGGACCATACCAGCTCGCGACGCCGAACTGAATGAGCACAGGCTTGCCGGATGTGTCGTCGAAGCCGGCTGTAGATTGTGGTATTCCCGCTGGAGGTTTCGTCGGCGCGCTTGCGACGGGTGCTGGAGCGCGGCGAGTGTATATCGGAGGAGGCGGAGGCTGGTAAGCGACTCTCTGCTGGTGACCGCAGCCCGTGACCAACGCCGCGCAACTCAGCGCGACCGCGACGCGGAACCGTGTTGCCGCGGACTGTGAGGACAGTGTCATCGAACGGACCTTGCTTGATGATTCGTTCACGCGCCAGTCTCGGTCAATGCACATAAGCGGTGGAGTGTCGAAGTGGTAACCACGGGCTTTGCAGCGGAACGCCTCTTTCCACGGCCTTCCCGTTGGGCCCGCACAAGCCTCATCTCTCGTATGGGATACAACCGCTGGCCTCGAAAAGTGCGTCCGTCTAGGGACAGCCTGATGTCGATGGCGCGCGGTTTGGGCTTCATGCGCGAGGCAACGCTGGAAAGAATGGAACACGACGCACATGAATTCTTACGCACGACTAACGATAAAGTTGTCCGCCACCACGCTTGCTCTCGCCATGACTTTTATGGGCGCCTCGATCGCTGCGCAGTCGCAGCCGGCGGGGACGGCAAACGCTCCGCAGATCGTCGCTGCCACCTCTGCTCCTGCGACCTTTGAAGCTGCGGCTCCGGCGGGATCCTCTTCCGCCGTCGAGCTGCCCGATGCGCCCAGCGCTCCTCCGCTGGGTGTGTCTGCGGCCGACGCGGATGGGCAGGCGTCCGGCGGCAACGTTGCGCCGAAGTACGCTATCGACATTCCATCGAACCAGACAGCGCAGCCCCTTACAGCGCACGACAAAGCCGTTCTCGGCCTGCGCGACTTGTATTCGCCCATGAATTTCGCTGCCATTATCGCGTCGGCCGGCTATGAGCAGGTGCTCAACGGGTCGCCCAATTACGGCACCGATCGCGGAGCCTTCGGCGAGCGGCTCGGCGCGGCAGGCATTCGCGAAACGACCCAAGGCTTCTTCACCGATGTGGTGTTTTCGCCGATGCTGCATATGGACCCTCGCTACTACGTCGCTGGGCCGCGGTACGGTTTCGTGCATCGCGTCTTCTACGCGGGAACGCGAGTGCTGATCTCCAAGAACGATCGTGGGCACAATACGATCAACTCTCCCTTGCTGCTCGGCTATGCTGCTTCGACTGCGTTGAGCACTGCCTATTATCCGCAGATCAATCGCAACTTCCGCGACGGCGCGTCGGAGTATGGTGGGTCGCTTGGCGGCGCCGCCCTCGGTTTTCTGGTCAGCGAGTTTTCCGACGGCCTGCTAAGGGCCGTCCACATGAAGAAGTAAGCTCCGGCCGTCGCTTAAGCTGGCCGCGCCGTTCGACGATCGTGCGGGTACAACCTCCTATGAAACACCCTTGCCGGATGGGCCTTCGTTGCAGCGTGTTCGCGCCGTTGCAGGTTGGGGCCGCGGCTCTGGCGCTGCTGACGATCGGGCCACGATGCCACGCACAGATGTTTGCCGGCGCGGCGCCCAATGCTTTGCCCGATGCGCCGAGCACCGTGCTCGTGAACATGGCCGACGATGACCGGCAGAAAATGCAGCGCCGGCCCGCACTTCCTCCACTTTGCCCGCGCGCCACGGCGACCACGTCCGCGGAGCAGCAGCAGGTTGCGTCTCCCGTCCCGTGCATCGTCGAAAACCCGTTGCAGATTGTGGTCAACGACGAGAACCGGCAGCCGCTGACTTCGCGCCAGAAGGGCGTCCTTGCCGTGCGCGATGTTGTCGATCCCTTCAACCTGCTGGTAATTGCCGCCGAAGCGGGGATTGGCGTGGGGGCGAATTCGCACTCGCCTTACGGTCCCGGGCTGAAGGGCTTCGGGCGTTTGACCGGCTACCAACTCTTGCAGGACGCGCAGGGCGAGTTCTTCGGCACCTGGCTGATCCCGTCGCTGGCGCATGAAGACCCACGCTACCGCCGCATGCAGAAGGCCAGCGTGAAGCGGCGGATTTTTCACGCGCTGGCGCGCACCGTGATTGCCGAACACGACGACGGCCGGCCCATGTTGAACTACGCCACGCTGTTGACCTACCCGATCAGCGCGGAACTCAGCAACCTTTACGTGCCGGGCGTGCAGAGCAACGGACGCGACACAGTGCGGCGCATCGGCATCGGGCTCGCGACCGATCCGGCCGGCAACCTTATCTCGGAGTTTCTGCCGGATATTGCCCGCCGCATTCATGTGCACAACGTGTTTATTCAGCAGATCGTCAACAATATGGCCTTGAACCGGGTCGGGACCGTCGGGCCCTGATTCTCCGCCTTGCTGTACCGCTACAGCGGGTTTGCAGTTACAGTTGCGAGTTCCGAGGTTCGAGTTGCGAGTTTTCTGCGGCGCGATCGTCTGTTGTGTTCGTGCCTTCGGCTGCCGGTTGTGGCGTGGATCTGGTCGATGGGGTCGTCGGGGAAGTCGCGGTCGAGGTCTTCGAGGAGCTGTTCCATGACACTTTTCTTTTTGGGTTCTTCGCGGTTTTCGGCACGGGGGGCGATGGGGCCGAAGGTGGGGTCTTCGACCACTTCTTCGACCATGGTGGCAGGTTTGGCGTAGGGATCGGGCTTGGGCAGGTTGAGGCTGGCGATCTGCAGGCCGTAGAGGAGCAAACCAGCGCGGCGCGGGTCGATTTCGTTGGCCGCGATGCGTTGCAGGACCTCCGTGATGGCGTGCTGGATGGCGGAACGGTCTTCGAGGTTGGGGAGAACGAACTCCTCGCGGTGGAGCTTGCGGTGCTGGATTTCCTGAATTGGGACTGGGCGGCGAGAATTGTGGTGGTAGTAGCAAAATTCTTCTCCGCGGAGGCAGAAGGAGCCGCAACGGAGGCCGTCGGTGAAGATGTGGCGGCAGTGGAAACGCGGTTGTTGCTGGTTGGAATGTGTGTCGTGCATGTGGCCCCCCTCCCCCGGGGGTTTTGGTGCAAAGTGTCTTATCGATGGGACTTAGCTCCGTACCCCTGGCGGGGTTC
>DASRLB010000127.1:0-3537 GCA_035648695.1 Acidobacteriaceae bacterium
CTTGTGTACACTCTGTCATCAAAGGCCGTCCTTTTTCTGGTTTATAACTTCGTCTGACAACGCTGTTATGACAGAAAATACGGCCTTTTGCTATATATTTTTTAGCCAATACATAATCGCTCGTGAGAAATCCGGGCTAGAAGATAAGGCGCCATTTCTTTGTCGCTGCGCTAGAAGGTTTCCGCTCCAACGGCGCCAAATAAAGTTCCGGGCGAAAGCAGCCACTGCGGATCGAGGCGGCGCTTTACCTGCCGCATGGCTTCGATGTGCTCTTCGGCGAACATCAGCGGCAGCAGCGAGGCTTTGCGCTTGCCGAGGCCGTGCTCTGCGGAGACGGTTCCGCCGAGGGCGACGGCGTGAGCGGCGAACTCTTTCAATAGGGCGGTTGCTGTGTCGGCTTCGACCTGCGATGCGGGCAGCATGTTGACGTGGAGATGCGCGTCGCCAATGTGGCCGAAGATGACGTAGCTGTTGGGGAGTTCGGCTTCGAGACGCCGGCGGTAGAAGGCGAGCATTTCGCGGTCGCGGTTCAGCGGGACGGCGTAGTCGGTGCCCATGCTGAGGAAGCCGCGGCGGCGCAGGACTTCGTGGACAACTTCAGGCATGGCGTGACGAAAGAGGCGGAAGCGCTCGCGGTCTTTCGCTTCGACGGCGAACCACGAGGCTTCGATGAGGGCGTGGCTTTGGACGAGGCGCGCTTCCCATCCGTCGAGGTCGTTGCCTTCGGCTTCGATGAGCAGGGCTGCATTGGCTGCTGGCGGGATTTCGGGGTAGCGTCCGCGGAGCAGTTGCAGGGATTTGCGGTCGGCGTACTCCAACATGCGGAGTTCGGCGACGCTGCGCCAGCGAGCTACGGCGTCAAGGGCGTCGTCATCGCTCGCGAAAAAGATGACGCCTGCGAAGATCTCGGCGGGGATGGGAAGGAGGTCGACTTCAGCCTCCAGCGTGACGCCGAGCGTGCCCTCGGAGCCGCAGAAGAGGTCGACCCAATCCATGCCTGGCGCGAGGCGAAAGCCGACGGTATTTTTCTTCGTATTGGGCGAGGGAATTGCGGGCACGTCGAAGTCGATTGCTTCTCCGCGACGATACCAGCGCACGGTGCCGTCCATGCGCGCGACGCGCAATGCACGCAGGTGGCGGCGGGTGCTGCCGAAGCGGAAGCTGCGCGAGCCGCTGGCGTTGGTGGCGATGGTCCCGCCGATGGAGGCGGCAATTTCGGTGGGGTCGGGTGCGTAGAATTGTTTCGACTTTGCGGCTTGATCGCGCAGTTCGAGAAGCGTGATGGCGGGACCGACGCGGGCCATGCCGGGCTCGATTTCGAGCTTGCGAAAACGCTCGAGCGACATCACCCAGCCGCCCTGCGGGACGCGCGAGCCGGTGAGGCCGGTGCCCGCGCCGGCGATGGTGATCGGGGTGTTGGTGCGCGACGCTTCGGCGAGTGCTTCGAGCACTTCGGCTTCGGTTTCAGGCACGATCAGACGGTCGGCCCAGCCGGTGAAGCCGGAGGCGTCGGTGAGATAGGAGACGTCCACCATCTTCGAATGCTATCGCGGAAGACCTGCAGATAACTTCCCGATAGCTGCCAGGCGTATGATTTCGCTATGGCCGTCCTGCACATTTCGGAAGAGGAAGCGGTGAAGGATTTTGGGTCGGTACTTTCCAAAGTCGATGACGGCTATGAGATCGTGGTTGATCGGCCGGGGCCGAGTGTGACGATCAAAGGCGTCGGCCTTCCACCCGCTCGCACTATTGCAGAAGGGCTCGCCATTCTCGAAGAGCGCGAGAAGCTGGGCGTTCTCGGTGTGATGGACGAGGATTTCGCCAACGATGTCCGTAAATTTCGCGAGCGGCATCCGGAATCGCTCGACAGCTCGAAATGGGACTGATATTCGATACGTCTGAACTAATCTGGGCCGAAAGGCGCGGCCTCAAGGTCGCAGATTTGTTGCGGAGGTTCTCCATGTTGGAGGGCATCGGCGTATCGACAATGACGATTGCAGAATTGCAGCATGGCGTGCGGCGGGCGGTAACGGAAACGCAGCGGATGACTCGCCAACAATTCATGGACAGCGTGGAAAAGGTATTTCCGGTCTACCCGCTCAATACGGAAGCGGCGAAAATTCTTGGAAACCTCGACGCTGAACTGGCGATGCAGGGCGAAAAACTTGATCTTGCCGATCTCATTATCGCGGCAACTGCGCTCGCTCTGAACTTCTCCGTGGTGACGCGCAATACCAAACACTTCAGCCGCGTCAAGGGTCTTCACATCATTGTTTCGGAGTAGGACGAGACGTGAGGGAGATTCCTGAAGTCCTCGCAACTGAGGTCAGCGTCTCGAGCGCCTGGTCGATCTGCGGGCGAGTGTGTTCGCTGGTCATGATGCAGCGGACGCGCGCCTTGCCTTCGGGGACGGTGGGGAAGGCGATGCCGGTCGCCATCACGCCGGCGTCGAAGAGCGCGCGGCTGAAGTCCATGGTCTTGCGGCCGTCGCCGATGATGATGGGCGTGATGGGAGTCTCGCTGGCGGGCGTGGTCTGGCCGCCGATGTTGAAGCCGGCGGACTTTAGCTGTTGTTGGAAATAGCGCGTGTTCGCCCACAGGCGGTCGATGCGGTCGGGCTCGGATTCGAGCATGTCGAAGGCAGCGATGCAGGTTGCCGCGACCGATGGCGGATGCGATGTCGAGAAGAGAAACGGGCGCGCGCGGTGGTAGAGGTAGTCGATGAGATCGCGCGAGCCGCAGACGTAGCCGCCGAGCGCGCCGATGGCTTTGGAGAGTGTTCCGACCTGCACGTCGACCTTGCCGGTGCAGTGAAAGTGGTCGACCGAGCCGCGACCGTTGCGGCCGAGGACGCCTGAGGCGTGGGCGTCGTCGACCATCATGATGGCGCCGTACTTTTCGCAGAGCGCGGCGAGCGCGGCTACGGGGCCGATGTCGCCGTCCATGGAAAAGACGCCGTCGGTGATGACGAGTTTGTGGCCGGGCTCGTTCTGGACTTCCTGCAAAAGCTGTTCGCAGTGGGCAACATCTTTGTGGTGGAAGACTTTGATCCTGGCGCGAGAGAGGCGGGCGCCGTCGATGATGCTGGCGTGGTTGAGCTCGTCGGAGAGGATGAAATCTTCCTTGCCGAGGATGCTCGAAACGGTGCCCGCGTTGGCCGCGAAGCCGGACTGGAAGACGACGCAGGCTTCGACGCCTTTGAAGGCTGCGATTTTTTCTTCGAGATCCATGTGGATTCGCATGGTGCCGGCGATGGTACGCACGGCCCCGGAGCCGACGCCGAATTCTCTCGTCGCGGCGATGGCGGCCTCGCGCAGTTTGGGGTGGTTGCAGAGGCCGAGGTAGTTGTTCGAGGCTAGGTTGATGACCTCCTTGCCGTCGTAGTGGCAGACGGCGGCCTGCTGGTCGTCGAGCACGCGGAGGCGGAAGAAGGTCCCGCGTTGGCGCAGGTCGTCGAGCTGCGCGGTGAGGTGGGCGAGTTGAGGGCGGGTTCCGGGCGTGGCTTGAGAGTTACTCATACAGGCCAAATGCTAAACC
>DASRLB010000128.1:0-3967 GCA_035648695.1 Acidobacteriaceae bacterium
CCCCGGACTTCCTCCCCCAGGCCGCCGAAAAAATCCGCCGCGTCCTCGAAATCACCCGTGGCCGCGCCTTCTGCCTCTTCACCAGCTACGGCCAGATGCGCGAGCTCCACGAGCGCCTCATCACGCAGCTCCCATTCCCTCTGCTGCTCCACGGGACAGCCCCGCGCCACGTCCTCCTCCAGCAGTTCCGCGAAACCCCGAACGCAGTCCTCTTCGGGACATCAAGTTTTTGGCAGGGCGTCGACGTGCAGGGCGAGCAGCTCTCCTGCGTCATCATCGACAAGCTCCCCTTCGCCGTCCCCTCCGACCCCATCATGAAGGCCCGCACCGACGCCATCACCGCCGCCGGCGGCAACGCCTTCACCGACCTCCAAATCCCCCAGGCCGTCATCACCCTCAAACAAGGCTTCGGCCGCCTCATCCGCTCGTTGTCGGATCGGGGCCTGCTAGTTCTCTTAGACCCCCGCGTCCGCACCGCCCGCTACGGCAAAGTCTTCCTCGACTCGCTGCCCGCTTACCGCCGCACCGACGACATCGCCGAAGTAGAAAAATTCTTCCAGACATCAGGGGCCAAAATCTGACTTAGATTGAAAGTTATTTCAAAGAAGAGGGTTTGTTCAACTCGGATTTCTCTATTCGACGCTCGAACTCGGCCTCAAAAGCCTTCAACGCTTTGTAAACAGCCTTAGTCTGCTTCTGCATGAGCAGTTCGAGCCCTCTTAATTGCGGAGCCTGCTTATATATTGCCGAATGTTCCACGTCCCAAAAGAGCCCGATCAATGTGGAAACGACTTGATATTCACATGGGATGAAGACGTGGTTGTGAAGCCGCAAGCCGTTGTATTTATATCCTAGCTGTCTTTCCCTAAATTTGCGGTCGGATTTCCAACCTCCGAATTTGCTGCGTAACGCTCTATCCACTTGATCGGCGCGCTTGGGTGGGAACACTAAAATGCGTACACCAACCAAATCGCGGAGTAAGAGAAGGCTATATTTCTCCGGCTGGTCACGATCAAATACATCGCCTGGATTTCGTTCTGCAGTAGGATCTTCAGGATTAACCTGACGGCGCAGCTTGTCGATAGCGCTGCGACAGTCCTTGATCCTCGTCTTCACGATGACACTTTCGTGGGGCGCTAATTCTATCCGAACCAAACGCAAGAGATATTCGATCTCAGTTGTGAAGGATTGAGCTACCCGCTCCATCTTCGGCAACAAATCAAAGTACTCTTCTCGAAGTCGATCCTCTATCGAACGTTCGTCCATTTACTGTAGAACTCTCTTGAGTTCTTTCCTGGTGCCTTCGGACATTGGAAGGCTAGTGAAGAAAAGCCAGTCGGCCTCTTGGTTCGGCTGCTGAATGAGCGTCGTAAGCTCGGTTTCTGGTTTGTCATCGATAAACTCGATACTGAAAGCCTTCTTCACTGCGCGGTTGATGTACATCATGCGATCGAAGTTATAGGCATATCCCGCATCGTCAAGGAGGTGAACTTTCGTACTCAGTCTTGGCATGTTGCGAATCCTCACATCTTTCCGAAAGTATAGCAACTACAGCGAATCGGGCGCTTCCTGATTTCAGGGATCTCGCCGGGTGCCCCTCGATTCATCGCGGCATCATTGCTATTGGTGGGCTCGCATAAAACCACACCACCTCCGCTAAACCCCAAACTGCCGCAGATGATGATCCAGATGTTTGTACATGAACCCCGCCCACTCCATCGGAGTCATCGGTCCAAAAAACGTATGCGGATGCTTCGTGCACCCATCTGCTCCGGCTCCTGCAAACCGGTCGATGAACCCCAATAGCCGCTCCAACTCCGTTTCCAGGTCGCGGTCGTCGTTCACCACGAGGCTCTTTGTTGTCGGCGAATTCCGGCGCCTAGTTGCTAGCTCGCCTTGGCGCGCTTCACTTCCAGAGGATGCTCCACCAACCAATGCCGTAGCGCCGCCTCGATCTTATACTCCCACGCCTCGCCAGCCGCCGCCCTGAAGCGGTCCGCAAGATCGGCCGGAAGGGAGATCGAAACAGGCATCCTTACCGGGTCAGGGCGGATCGTCACATTCCCTCGCTGAATCTCTTTCAGGATGTGCTGCAGATCGGCGGGAAGATCCGAGAAGGAAATGGAGTTCTTGAAGTCTTCCTCCGTCAGCTCAGGAACTTCATCGTCGTCGATCAAATCATCTATGTATTTTGAACCCATTGCGCTTCGCCTCCCTTGCATTGGCCTTTCGGAAACTGATAACTCGAATCCCATTCTTTGTCTGTATTGAGCATAAAACATGCAGCCGATCGTCGAGATAGCCCATTTGCTCGATCCGGTGCTCTCCATTGCGAAAGGTCAGCTTTGTCTGCGCCGTATCGAAGTCAAATTCCCCAGCACGTTGAAACGGCAGCCCGCGCTCGCGGATGTTCCTCTCATTCTTCGCCGGGTCGAACGCGATCTCCACATCGTAAGTCTATCCACGCTATCCTGAAGCTGCAAAGGTTTCGCACCCATGGGCCGCAACCTCTACATCCTCGCCGCCACGCTGGCCGTCCTCGCCCTGATCTCGGCGATCTTGTCGTTTACCAACATCGCGCAGCAACCCGGCTCTCCCGGCGACGTCGCACTCTGGCGCACCACCGGCATCGTCCTGTTCTGCCTCGCGCTTATCGTCGCCCTCGGCGGCATCCTCTCCTCGCTCTTCGAGCAGGCCGAGCGCCGCGCCGAAGCGCAACGCCACACCCGCCGCGAGCGGCGCCAGAAATAGCCGCCCCCGCTCCGCCCGGTACAATAACCACAGGCCGCCCTCAGAGCCGCCCGGAGTCACAATCCCCAATGTTTGAAGTCACAGTCCAGGCCGGTTTTTCCTCGGGACACTACCTCCGCAACTACCGCGGCAAGTGCGAGAACCCGCACGGCCACAACTACAAAGTCCTCGTCACCCTGGCCGGCGACGAGCTCGACGAGGCCGGCCTCCTGCTCGATTTCAAGCTCCTGAAGCAGGTCCTTCGCCCCACGGTCGACTACCTCGACCACCAGATGATCAACGACCTCGAACCCTTCACCACCCTCAACCCGTCGGCCGAAAACCTCGCAAAATACTTCTTCGACAAGACCGCCGCGCAGGTCGCCGAAATGACATCCGGCCGGGTCTGCGTCAAGGACTGTACTCTCTACGAAACCGACACCAGCTTCGCCCGCTACTCCGAGTAATCTTGCTTTTTGTTGTCATCCCCCCAGGGGATCTGCGTTCTTGCGGAGCCGAACGACACACTAACGGAACCCATGCACCTCATCGAACTCTACAAATCGCTTCAGGGAGAAAGTTCCTTCGCCGGCGAACCTTGCATCTTCGTCCGCCTCGCCGGCTGCAACCTGCGCTGCTCGTGGTGCGACTCCGAGTACACCTTCACCGGCGGCAAGCCCTTCACCGATGACGAAATCGTCGCCCAGATCGGCCTGCTCCAGCCCTGTCGCCTGATCGAGTTCACCGGCGGCGAGCCGATGCTGCAGGCCCGCGAGCTCATCCCGCTCATGCACCGCCTCATCGACGCCAACTACACGCTGATGATGGAAACCAGTGGCGAGCGCCCACTCGCCGACGTCCCCAAAGCCGTACACAAGATCGTCGACGTAAAGTGTCCCGGCGCGGGCTCCGCCGCGAACTCCTTCCACATGGACAATCTCGACGCGCTCACGCCCAACGACGAGGTCAAGTTCGTCCTCACCGACCGCGCCGACTACGAGTTCGCCCGAGACTTCATCCGCGCCAACTGGCTGGCGACAAAGTGCGGCAGCATCCTGCTCAGCCCCGCCTTCAACAAGGCCCCCACCGAGCACCGCAGCACCGACAACGCCCTCCTCGACCCGCGCCTGGTAGTCGAGTGGATGCTCGCCGACGGCCTGCCCGCGCGCCTCAGCCTGCAAATCCACAAATACATCTGGGAGCCCCGCAAAAAGGGCGTCTAGCTAGAAGCAAACGC
>DASRLB010000129.1:0-4311 GCA_035648695.1 Acidobacteriaceae bacterium
GGAGCCACTGGCGGGCAAGAGCACGCTGAACCGGCTGGAACTGGCAGGCCGGACCGGGCGCTATCACAAGATCGATTACTCGCCCGAGGCCATCGACAAGCTGCTGGTGGACCTGTATCTGGAGTCGCACGCGCAGGCCCCGGAGCAAATCGTGCTGGACCTGGATGCGACCGACATCCCGTTGTACGGCCATCAGCCGGAGCGCTTCTTCCATGGCTATTACGGCAACTACTGCTATCTGCCGCTGTACATCTTCGCCGGCGACCAAATCCTGTGCGCGCGGCTCAGGCCGGCCAATCGAGATGCGGCAGCCGGGGCGGTCCAGGAGGTGGAACCTATCGTGACGAAGTTGCGTGAGTGCTGGCCCGGGGTGGAGATCGTGCTGCGGGCCGACGGGGGCTTCTGCCGCGAAGAGCTGATGGCCTGGTGCGAGTCCAACAAAGTGGATTATGTGTTCGGTCTGGCCCGCAACAAACGGCTGGTGAAGATCGTCGGCGCGCAGATGAACCAGGCCCGCGTCCTTCATCGGAGCACCGGCAAGGCTGCCCGGGTCTTCGCCGGGTTCAGCTATCGGACCAGGAAGAGCTGGGCATGCGCGCGCCGCGTGGTGGCCAAGGCGGAGCATCTCGATAAGGGCCAGAACCCGCGCTTCATCGTGACTTCGCTTGATCCGAAAAAGTGGTCCGATCGGGACTTGTACGAGAAGTTCTACTGCGCTCGCGGCGAGATGGAGAACCGTATCAAAGAGCAGATGTGCCTGTTCGCCGACCGGCTCTCCACCGGCCAGATGAAGTCCAATCAGTTGCGGCTCTATCTCTCCGCCCTGGCCTACACGCTGATGGAGGCACTGCGCAGGCTCGGTCTGCAAGGCACCGCCTGGGCCCAGGCACAGGTGGATACGATCCGTCTGAAGCTGCTCAAGATCGGCGCCATCGTTCGGGTCAGCGTGCGCCGCCTGCTTCTCCAACTCAGTTCCACCTACCCCTGGAAAGACATGTACGCCCACGCCTTCCATGCCCTGCGCTGTTGACCGACTTCAACAACCCGACAACCTGATTTCCACCTTGCTGAAACCTTCGGCCCGGAACAAACACGCTCAAAATCCCAGCAGGCTCCCCAACATACCCGGCCCACGGAGAGAAAAATTACCTCCGCCACCACATCCCAGATCCAAACACGCCCTGACACGCTCAAACTCACTCAAACTCACTCAAACACGCCCAATCACACAGACTGTGAGATATCCGGGCTAGCCGCCCGGTGCGTTCGTGACCATCGTCTGGTCCGCAAAAAGGGCGCCGACGCACTTTCTGCACCGGCGCCCTTCGCATTTCTTTGCGATTCCTTGCGGTCAGAAGCTCACTTTGACGCCGCCCTGGAAGACTCTGGCGGTATTGCTTGTCGCCGAAATCAGTCCAAAGCTGGTGTTGGGCACCGTCGCTGTACCGGGATTGCTTGAACTCGGATTGCTGAAGTTCGGATGGTTCAACGCATTGAAGGCTTCCAACCGAAGATCCAGGTTCAGTCTTTCGTGGATGGGGAATATGCGGGAAACCTGAGCATCGAACTGATACGCAGGCAAACCGCGGTAGGCGTTTCTGCTGGCGGTGCCAAACGTTCCAGGAACCGCGTTGTTCACAAACGCTAGCGGATTGAGGTACGCCTGGTTCGCCGCGCCGCTACCTTGCCGGTTCGCGATATGGATATACACCGGGACCCCGGTCACCACATTCGGACGATCGACACTGGCGCTGTTGGCCGTGAACGACTCGTCCGCTCCCTGGGTCACGGTGAATGGCGCTCCGCTCACGATATGTACCAGCGGCGCAAACTCCCAATTGTTCAGAAGCGCCTTCTCCAATCGGTTTGGGAAGCCGAATTTGCTGATCGCAACCATGGTCAGGTTTTCGATGTGCCGGTAATCGGACCCGCATGGAGCGTAGTCCTTTCTGATGTTGGTCGGGTCTACTACCAGTGTGGAAGCGAGATCGCCCTGCGAGTCCGCCTCGTTCAGGCACTTGGACAACGTCCAGTTGGCCAGCACGCTGAAGGTGGACGAAAGACGATGCTGGGCAGTGATCACCAATCCGTTGTAGTTGGCGATGGCCGAATCGCCAACCAGCACCGTGCCGCCGCCGCCGCCCGTGTACTGGTTGCCCTGCTGCGGATTCGCAACCGTGAGCGCATAACGGGAGTTCTGGTCCGCGGTCGAGGAGCAAGGTTTTCCGGCGGCGTATACCGAAGGATTCGGATTCAGGAAGATCGACGCCGGCCCTGTCGTCACGATACCCGTGCAGCCGGTGCCGTTCGGCCCAAATACTCCCGGGATGAAGATCGCATTGTTCAGCGGCGTGCCGATAGGAGCATGATGGGTCTTGTTCCCAATGTAGTCCACCTGCAATTGCCAGCCACGCGGCAATTGACGCTGAACACTGAAGGTCCATTGCAGCGTATCGGCCGGGTGAAATTGCGTGGGCAGCACAATGAACTGGCCCTGTGCCGGGAAGAGGGCCGTAGCCTGAGTCGGGATTTGCGGGGTCGGATACGGGCTGGTGTTCGTTCCCCCGACCTGGCCGCACCCGTTGCCGACGCCGCCCAGCAGCCACGGTTGGCTAAAGCACAACTGTCCGCTCGTATTCGGATTGCTCGCCGTAGCGAACGGCGGGTTTTGATTGACGCGCTGGCCGGTGAAGAAGTTCACCTCGTCATAGGCAACTTCAAAGCCGCCGCGAAACACTGTCTTGCCGTTGCCCCATGGATCGTACGAAGCGCCGACATTGGGAGAGAACTGCCACAGAGAATTCTGCGTAAACGCCTTGGACACGCCCTGATCTCCATAGAAGAACGATCCCGCGGGGGCATTCGGGAAGACCGTACTGGTTTTGTTGGCCAGGAACCTTGCCATGTCGAAGATCGATCCGCGACCGAAGTAGTCCACCGGGAAATACTCCGGCGACCACCGCAGACCGGCGACCACAGTGAGTTTCGATGAGGCGTGGAACGTGTCCTGGAAGTAGAGGCTTGGAATCGGCGCCCGCAATGCATTCTGTTGTTGCTTGCTCTGCTGGAAGCTAGCCTCCGCCCCCGTCAGGAAGTCCAGGTTGGCGTCGCCGGCTGCGGCGGTTTGCGTACTCCCTGTCCCCGACCCGGAACCGGTCGGCCCGTTCGAGCTGTAAATGCCGTTGATAACACCGTTGCCGTTGGTCTCGTACGCATTGGAGATATTGAGCTGGTTCCGGACAAACTCGCCGCCGAAGACGAATTGGTGTTTACCCATCGCCATGGTCACGTCATCGGAAATATTCAAGGCGTTGTCGTTGAAATGGGATACGGAGTTTGTACCGCCGCCGATGGTGAACCCATGTTTCTTGCCCGACGTAGTACCTGTCAGTTGCAGGCCGTTGGGTTCGAGTTGATAGACGGTGGCGCCAAGCGTCTGGAGATTGATGTCGGCGGGGTTATACCCACGGTTGTTAACCCGGCGACTGAATGTGACGTGCGCGGTATTCACGATCTTCGAATTGAAGACGTGATCTTCGCCATAGGTATAGTTCTGCACGCGTTCGATGTTTCCCGAAGCTGTCGTGTAAAGAATATTCGTCGGGATGAATGGGGCAGGGGACTGATAGCCGTCAAGGAAGTAGCGGAAATACATGTTGTTCTTCGCATTCAGCGTGTAGTCGACCCGTGTGACAAACTGCTTATAATTCACCAGCGACGGGATCGCATACTGCACATGTCCGCAAATCTCGGATCCGTCCGCCAGCGGCACCACCTTCGGCAGATAGGCCAGCAGCTTGAGCGATGCAGCATTGTAGACCGGCGCAGTCGGATATTTATTCCCCGGTAGAATCGCGCCAGTGATGGGATCGTACAGTTGTTCAACCGAGGAGCAGATGTTGGCGGCGCCGGTGCCGCCACTGGCTGTTGGAGCTGGATCGGTAACCGAAAAATCGCCCGCCAGGTTCGCCGCGGTCGGCACATAGGCGCTCGTTGTAGCCGTGGACTGCTGCGCATGGTGGTACTGGAATCCAGCGAAGGCAAACAGTTTGTCCCGCAGAATTTTTCCGCCAAACGTGCCGCCGTACTCATCCTGATGCAATGTGTCCTTCGTCGTGCAATGCGTGAGAGGCGCAACCGGCACGCAAGGCTGCACAAAGAAGTTGGTAGCGTCCAGGTAGTTGTTGCGGATGAACTCAAACGCCGAACCGTGGTACGTGTTGGTTCCCGAGCGGGTAACGACGTTGACCAGCCCACCCGAGTGCATGCCGCTCTGCGCGCCGATTGCCGTCGATTCCACGCTGAACTGGC
>DASRLB010000130.1:0-3463 GCA_035648695.1 Acidobacteriaceae bacterium
GGAACAGGTTCAACGTGCTTTCGGATTCCGACGCGCGTTGGATTTTGTTTGCCTTGGGGATGGCGGTGCTGTTTGGGCAACTGGAGCAGTTGCTGGGGTCGGTGTATACGTGCGTGGGGCGGTATCCGTATGGGACGTTCGTGAAGAGCATCCTGTCGCTGTGCGCGTTTGCGGCGATGATGGTGCCGGTGGTGCTGGGGCGCGGGCCGAGGGCGGCGGCGGATGTTTTTGCGGCGGCGAACATCGTCGGAACGGTCGTCCTGGGGTTGATGACGCGCAAGGACGTTCCGTGGATCGAGTTTGGGTGGCGTCATGCGTGCTGGCCGGAGATTCGGCGGCTGACGCGGCCGGCGTTTGCGTTCATGGCGTTCCCCATCGGCAATGCGCTGAATTTGCAGGGGACCGTGCTGGCGGTCAGCTATGCGCTGGGGCCGGTTGCGGTGGTGATCTTTGCGACCGCGCGGACGATCTCGCGGGTGGCGCTGCAGATGGTGCAGCTGGTGAACCAGACGTTCTGGCCGGAGCTGGGAGCGGCGTTTGGGGCGGGCAACATTGCCCTGGTGCGGTCGCTGCATCGGCGGGCGTGCCAGATGGCGGTGATCATTGCGCTGGGGCTGATCGCGGTGATGATGACGATCGGGCCGTGGTTCCTGGTCCATTGGACGTCGCATAAGGTCCCGCCGAGCAGGGAACTGCTGTTGCTGCTGGTGGTCAGCGTGCTGTTTTATGCGGGGTGGTCGACCAGCTCGACGCTGCTGACGGCGATCAACCGGCACCAGACGCTGGCGGCTTACTATCTTTTCGGGACCGGGGTGACCGTGGTGGTGACGTACTTCGCGGCAAGGTATTCGGGGCTGCATGCGGCCGCGGCGTCGCTGATTTTGTCCGAGCTGATTATGAATACGTATGTTTTGCCCGCATCGCTGAAGGTGGCGCACGATACGTGGGGCGGGTTTGTGGCGGCGATGTTTCGGTATCCGCGGTCGTTGCGGCCGGCGGAGTTGTGGCGGCGGCTGCGGGAGACGCCGGGGCAGCCTGGAGAAATGGAAATATAAGGCGTCTTATGATTGAGGTTGCCCGTATCCTTTTAATGAAACTCTCACAGTCCGAGGTCCGTATGCTTTTTCGCAGTTTGCGTGTTGCCGTAGCACTTTCCGTTTGCCTGCCCGCCCTCGTATATGCGCAACAGCCGCGCACGCTGACCACCGAAGATTATGCCCACGCGGAACGCTGGATGAGCTATAACGTCGCCGGCCTGGTGCAGCACACGATTGGCGGGGTGCAGTTTCTGGCCGATGGACGGGTGTTCTATCGCGATCCGGGCAAGGACGGGACCGTGTACATGATTGCCGACCCGGCGAAGGGGACGACGGCCCCGGCGTTCGACAACGCGAAGATGGAGAAGGCGCTACGGGACGCGTCGAAGCGGGCGTTTGAGGCCAGGCGGCTTGGGGTCATGCAGTACACGCCGGACGCCGACGGCTTCACGGTCATGACCGGGGCGGGGAAATTTCATTGCGACGCGGCGGTGGGACACTGCGAGCCGGTGCCCGATCCGAATGCCCCGCCGCAGCGGTCGCGGGGTGAGCGGAGCGTGCCGGAAGTCGGCGGCAATGCGCAGGCGAATCCGCAGGTGCGGGCCACGGCGCGGCCAGGGGTGGGACGGCCGCGGCCGTTCGATACTTCTCCGGACAAGAAGTATGCGGCGTTCATTCGCGACAACAACTTGTGGGTGCGCGTGAATGCGACCGGCGAAGAGAAGCAGTTGACCACGGACGGCGTGAAGGACTACGGCTATGCGACCGACAACGCCGGCTGGACGCACTCGGATGCGCCGATCGTGCTGTGGTCGCCGGACTCGACCAAGATTGCGACGTTTCAGCAGGACCAGCGCAAGACGGGATCGATGTACCTGGTGCCCGTGACGAACCGGCATCCGGTGCTGGAGGAGTGGAAGTATCCGCTGGTCGGGGATAAGGACGTGACGATGATCGAGCGGGTGGTGATCGACGTCGATACGGCGAAGGTGACGCGGCTGAAGATGCCTCCGGACCAGCACCGCAGCACGGAATGCGACGACATCAGCTGCCGCGGCGGGTCGGGGTGGGACGATGTGGAGTGGTCGGCGGATGGCGCGCACCTCGCGTTTATTTCAACGTCGCGCGACCACAAGGACGAGTGGCTGCGCATCGCCGACACCGCGACCGGCGATGTGCGGGAGGTTTACCACGAGCATGTGGACACGTATTACGGCTGGCAGAGCAAGACGAACTGGAAGTATATGCCGGAGACGAATGAGTTTTTGTGGGTGTCGGAGCGCAGCAACTGGGCGCAGATTTATCTGTACGACCTGACGACGGGCAAGGTGAAAAACCAGATCACGCACGGCGATGGGCCGGTGTACGACATCCTGTATGTCGATCAGAAGGACCGCGTGATCTATTTCGAGTCGGTGGACAAGGAGAAAGGCGAGAACCCTTACTACGTCAACCTGTACCGCGTGGATTTCGACGGCAAGCACCAGAAGCTGCTGACGCCTGAAAATGCGAACCATGTGGCCACGCTTTCGCCGGATGGGAGCACGTTTGTCGATGTGTATTCGACGATCAATACGCCGCAGACCGCGGTGCTGCGCGACAACAATGGCAAGGTGCTGATGACGCTGGGCAAGCAGGACATTTCGGCGCTGCTGGCGACGGGATGGAAGCCGCCGACCGAGATCAAGGTGAAGGCGCGGGACGGCAAGACGCCGCTGTATGGGTTCATGTTCAAGCCGACGAACTTCGATGCGACGAAGAAGTATCCGATTGTCGATGGGGTGTATCCCGGGCCGCAGGGTTCGGAG
Source organism: Acidobacteriaceae bacterium (assembly GCA_035648695.1). Taxonomy (GTDB): domain Bacteria; phylum Acidobacteriota; class Terriglobia; order Terriglobales; family Acidobacteriaceae; genus Granulicella. The sequence goes on from DASRLB010000130.1 coordinate 2,846, forward strand.
TGCCAACTGGCCGGGCGCAGCTTTTCGCCCGCGCACGGCGACGATCAGGCTCTCGCGGACCTGGGTTTCGTGGTGGTGTGCATCGACGGCATGGGCAATCCGGGGCGGACGAAGAGCTTCCACGATGCTCATGCGTCGACACCGGCGGAAATGGGCGACGATACGATTCCTGACCAGATTTCGGGGATCAAGGACCTGGCGGAACAGTATCCGTTCATCGATGTGGACCGCGTCGGCATCTGGGGACATTCGGGCGGCGGCAATGCGACCGTTTCGGCGATGTTCCATTTTCCGGAGTTCTTCAAAGTTGGCATCGCGGAGAGCGGCAACCACGACAATCGCGACTACGAGGACGACTGGGACGAGCGCTGGGCCGGGCTTGAGGTGATCGGGCCGGATGGCAAGAGCAACTACGACGCGCACGCCAACCAGAACTATGCGGCGAACCTGAAGGGCCATCTGCTGCTGGCGCATGGAACGATGGACGACAACGTTCCGCCGAACAATACGCTGCTGGTGGTCGATGCGCTGATCAAGGCGAATAAGGATTTTGATCTGATCATGATTCCGAACGCCCATCATGGATACGGCGAGGCTGCGCCGTACATGATGCGGCGG
>DASRLB010000131.1:0-5944 GCA_035648695.1 Acidobacteriaceae bacterium
GTCAATCTACAAGGGCTGTGTCCTACCTGATGGTCTGATCCACTTGTTGATCGACAGCACGGGTCTTAAAGTCTTCGGAGCCGGTGAGTGGCTTCAGGAGAAGCATGGCGCAAAAGCGCGTCGCACTTGGAAGAAGCTACATCTGGCCGTGGCCCATGTGACAGCGGTACTCACTGCCGACGCCGAGCTCAACCCATCGCAGCGAGACCAGCACATTCTTTCCATTGCCGCTCATGGAAGGTTGGGCTGGCAGAAAGAAACCGACTACGGCCAACGCGCTCTGGTTGAAACCGCGATGGGCCGATACAAGGCCATCATCGGTCCACGCCTGCGAGCGCGAAGCTTCTCCGGCCAACAGGCCGAAGCGGCTATCGGCGTGGCAATCCTCAACCGCATGCTGGACGCGGGACACCCGGACTCCGTCCGCCGTCTAAATATCGCCGCGTAAATCTGCTGAGAAGAGGGAAGCTCAGCCTTCGCTCGATCCATGCAACAACGCCGACGGAAGCCAGGCGAGTTCGTTCCTTCGCGACACGCTGACGACAGGAGGAACCGCTATCCTCAGAGGGGAGACCGCAGACGATCCCAGACTCGGTTTCGCCCATTCTGTCGCTTCTGGGCTTTCGATGTGTCCGCGCAGGCTAGAGTCTCGCTATCTGTATGATAGGCAAGGGAGCGCCATCTTCGACCGCATCACAGAGCAGCCCGAATACTATCTCACCCGCACAGAGGCGGGGATTCTCGCTGATAACGCCCGCCGCATCCGGGAGATCACCGGGCCAGTAACACTTGTGGAACTCGGTTCGGGCTATTCGCTGAAAACCGATCACTTGCTGCGGGCATGGCTCGCGTGTGCGCCGTCAGTCAGGTACATTCCGGTGGATGTCAGCGAAGCCGCTTTATGCGAGGCTTGCCGGATCATCTGCAACCTTCACCTTAGCGCACGCGTGATAGGTGTGAACGGCGACTACCGAGAGGCGTTTCCTATGCTCCGCGAGGTATCCCCGGTGATGGTGGTCTTTCTTGGCAGCACGATTGGGAACTTCGAGCCTGAAGATGAGTCGCGCTTCCTTGCCGAACTGGCCTCCAGCCTCTCACCTGGGGACTTCTTCCTCCTGGGCGTCGACCTGGTGAAGGAACAACTCATCATCGAGTCTGCATACAACGATGTCGCAGGTGTCACAGCTGACTTCACGCGCAACCTCTTCGCCCGGATGAACCGAGAGCTTGGGAGCGATATCGACCTTTCTGTTGTAGAACACGTCGCCCGTTACAATCCGTTGAGAGATCAGGTAGACATCCATGCGCGCTTCGCGAGAAAGCAGATAGTCCGTGTGGAGTCGCTCGGAAAGAGTTTCGCAATCGCGGAAGGGGAAATGGTTCTGACCGAGATAAGTCGCAAATACCATCTTGAAGCGTGCGTCCCGTCCCTGGAGGGATTCGGATTTGAGACGGAAGCGGTATTCACCGATGAGAGGAATTGGTTCGCACTTATCCTCCTGAAGCGGACTGATTCCCTCTCCGAATCGCGCGAACGGAGGACGTGATGACGGAGACCCGGCACGGCCTCTGCGGCATCTGTCCCGCTGGCTGCTTCGTCACTGCAACCCTCGAGGACGGAAGGCTGGTAAAGGTGGAACCTCAGGAGGGGAACCGCCTCGGCATGATCTGCCAGATCGGCCGCCACTCACCGGAGATAGTCCACGACCCGGACCGGCTCCTCTATCCACTGCGCCGAATCGGTCCAAGAGGCAGTCACGACTTCGAGAGAATCTCCTGGGATCAGGCATTCGAGAGCATCGTGGAAAGGTTGCAGGAAACCAAGAGAGATTTTGGTCCGGAGGCCGCGGCGATCTATAGCGGACGAGGAAGCTTCGACATGGCGCTGTGCGACATCTTCCAGCCTGCGGGAGTGGCGGTGTCCTCAGCATCGAGCGTGCTGTTCCCCTTCGGTTCTCCCAACACGCTCGGCGTCGGCGCTCTGTGTTACGTTTCCTTCGCCATGATCGCTCCGCACGTGACCATGGGCGAGATGCTAAGTACGATGGAAACAGACTTGGAGCAATCCGAGCTGATCGTCATCTGGGGAGCAAACCCTGCCACCGACTCGCCGCCACTGGCTCACCTGCAGATTCTGCAGGCGCGGCAGCGAGGGGCGGAGGTGATCGCAATCGATCCGCGTCGAGCCCAAACCGCGGTTGAGTCGGGTGCCGAGTGGGTACCCATTCGGCCCGGAACCGACGGTGCGCTCGCGCTGGGGATGATCAATGTTCTTGTTGAGGAAGAACTATACGACGAGCATTTTGCCCTGGAGTGGACGGTGGGGTTTGACGATCTGTGCAGCTATGTGCAGCACTTCCGGCCTGAGGTGGTGGAGGTCATAACGGGGGTCCCGGCAGGGAAAATTCGCGAGTTGGCGCGGCGGATCGCCTCGGCGCGGGGAGCCTGCCCCATCATGTACACTGGGCTGGAATACTCGGACAGCGGCGTGCAGGCCATCAGGGCGGTTTTTACCCTTTGGGCGCTCGCCGGTCAGCTCGACGTTCCGGGAGGACTGCTCTTCCGAATGAAAGAGAACATCTTCCCTCAGAACCGCTCGCGGCTGATCCCGAACCCCGATGTGCGCAAGGCCCTGGGTCGTGATCGCTTCCCGGTCTACAGTGCCTATCGCGGGGAGTCCCACGCAATCGCTCTTCCTGAGGCAGTGCTGAAGGGGAAGCCTTATCCCATTCGTACGCTTGTGGTTCTCGGCGGCTCGTTGATTACCGCGTGGCCGCAGCCGGCGATCTGGCGGAAGACATTAGAGGCGCTGGACTTCCTGGTCTGCATCAACCGCTATCACACCGCCGACTCGGCTTACGCCGACATCGTCCTCCCCGCCGCCACCTATTATGAGATCACGTCCTATATGCGCTTCGGCGCGCTTTTCAAGATCAGGGAGCGGCTCGTTGCATCCCAGGGCGAGGCCAGGAATGATTTCCTTATTCTCGCCGAACTGGCGCAACGCCTGGGGTACGGCGATCTCTATCCGCAGAGCGAAGAGGAGATGCTGCGCTTCGCACTTCAGCCCAGCGGTTTCTCCCTCGAGGAGGCCCGTGCGGCGGGTGGAGAAGTGCGGGTGCCGACGGTGATGATGCAGTACAAGAAGTGGCAAAAGGGGCTGCTGCGCCCCGACGGGCAGCCTGGTTTCAACACGCCGAGCGGCAAGTTTGAGATCGCCTCATCAATCCTCGCCGAACACGGCTACGACCCACTTCCCGTCTATACGGAGCCCACCGAGGGGCCGCTTGCCAATCCCGACCTGGCACGGAAGTACCCGCTGGTGTTCAATTCGGGCGCGAGGACAGCGTTCGATTTCCGCAGCCAGCATCACGGCGTGCCTGGACTCGCAAAACGCCATTCGCAGCCACCCGTGACGCTGAACCGTGAGGATGCCGAAGCACTGGGGATCGAGGAAGGCGAGCGGGTGTGGGTGGAGACGCTGCGGGGGCGAGTTCTCTTCACTGCCAGGCTGACCGACAATATCGTGCGCGGTGCAATCGATGCCGCAATGGGCGGCGGCGGGCCACTCGGAGGACGGGCGTGGCAGGAGTGCAACGCGAACGAACTCACCGATATTACCCGCTTCGACCCGATCTCCGGCTTTCCCATCTACAAGACGCTCCTCTGCCGTGTGAGCAAGTCAGACAGTTCCCACCTTTCTGAGGGAAACCCGGATGTCGAAGCGTCTATTGAAGAAGACGCGTGTCCTGTTCCTCATCCTGCAGCGCCAGACGATGAAGCCCGCAGGGTCTACCTCGACTACAACGCGACCACTTTCGTTGCTCCCGACGTGCGCGAGGCGATGCTGCCGTTTTTCAGCGCGACAGGTGGTAACCCCTCCAGCATACACAGCGCGGGGAACCTCGCCAGAGCAGCGGTGGACGTGGCACGAAGGATCATCGCCCAGGGGTTGAATTGCACTGCCCGGCGTGTGGTGTTCACCGGCGGCGGCTCTGAAGCCGACAACCTGGCAATTCTGGGACTCGCGCGAGCCTCGGATGGCTCACGGCGTCATTTGATCACCAGCAGCATCGAGCACCCGGCGGTCCTCGCGCCATTCCATGCACTGGCGGCTGATGGGTTCGACCTCAGCGTTCTTCCGGTGAACCGGAATGGCGTCGTGGAACCAGAGTCACTAATCGAGGTCATTAGCCCCGACACGCTTCTCGTCTCCGTCATGCTAGCGAACAACGAAACCGGAGCGCTGCAACCGGTGCGAGAGCTAGCCGCGATCGCGCACGAACACGGGGCTTTGTTTCATACGGACGCGGTACAGGCTTTCGGGAAGATCCCGGTCGATGTCGAAGAACTCGGCGTGGACCTGCTGGCCGTTTCCGCCCACAAGCTGCATGGGCCCAAGGGAGTCGGGGTTCTCTACGTGCGCAATGGGTTACAACTCGATCCGCTCATCAAGGGAGGAGGACAGGAGCACGGAATGCGCTCAGGGACCGAGAACGTCCCCGGTATTGTCGGTTTCGGCAAGGCAGTGGAACTGGCGCTTCGCGGGCTGAATTCCGGAGAGCCAGGAAGGGTAGCCCGGCTGCGCGACCGGCTTGAGGCGGGTATCCATGAACTCATCTCCGGAGCACACAGAAACGGCCCCGAGCGCGAACGCCTCCCAAACACGCTGAACATGACCCTTCCGGAAATACGAGGGGAATCGCTGGTTCTTTTCCTCGACCGCAAGGGAATTGCTTTCTCTTCCGGCTCAGCGTGCAAATCGGGGAACCCGGACCCTTCGCACGCTCTGCTTGCTATGGGACTCACCCCGGCCGAAGCTCACTGCTCAGTACGATTCTCGCTGGGGGCGTGGAACACGGAAGAAGAGATCAGGTATGTGATCGAGGCATTCTCGGAAGTGCTGCGCGAGACCCGCAGCGCGGTACGGTTTGTGTCGTGCAGATAAGGAAACCGCATAAGAGCCGTTCCAGCGTCGACTTGTCCGATCCGCTATGGCGGACCACCGCGATCTTGCTGCCAGCGGGGAGCGCTTCAGGCGAAACATCTTTAGCGAAGGGGATTGCTCTCGTTGCTCTGGAACACTTTTCCGATCGCCTTCAGTGTGCTTCTTCCGCTGATCAATTCGCTCGGGTCGGCACTTGTGTTTCTCCGACTGGCTGGCGAGGCGGCACCGGCAGCATTGTCATTGCGGCGATGGGATGGTCCGTACTAACGAGAGAGAGACGCAAGCGCCAATTCAAGGAAGGCTCAGTCTTTCACTGACTGCGCTGGTTCGGGGTGGTCGAAAGAGGATATACCCACGGCGGCGGACTGGAATTTGTACCTTAGACTGCGACTGGAATTGTTGTAGCATCCGATCACGACACACTCGGAAGCGGAGCAGCCGTAACAGCCACTGCTCGGGACTGTCGCCGGCGGGCTAAGATCACACGATACTCCGCCTGTCTGTTTTACAACGAGTTTTTAACTACGAGATCTCCGGCAGATTCTGCATCCTCGATTGCATAGGATCCCAGTACCTTCATATAATTACTTCGCTCGAAGTCAGAAAGATTGGGAACGGATCGTCTCGCCATACTTCCCTGCATCAGCCGTATCGATTCGTACTCGTGTTTCTCCATCCACGAACGTAGATCCCGCAAGACATCACCGATATGGGATATACCGTGTTCCAAAAGAGCAGAGGTCATCATCGCGACTCTGGCACCTACCATCATGCTCTTGAGTACATCATCTGCAGTATGGACCCCTCCGGTGATAGCCATGTCAGCATGTAAGTGCCCATACAGAATTGCAACCCAGTTGAGCCGCAACCGCAGTTCCTGAGAACTGCTCAAGTCCAGATGATACGTAATCTCCAGCGTCTCCAAATCGATGTCCGGATGGTAAAAGCGGTTAAACAGTACAAGGCCATCGGCACCGGCACGGTCTAGTTTGTGCA
>DASRLB010000132.1:0-4434 GCA_035648695.1 Acidobacteriaceae bacterium
CTTCCAGCGCACCGCCGAAATCGTCCGCGACTACGTCAAGAAGGGCACGCAGCTCTTCATCGAGGGCAAGATCCAGACCCGCTCCTGGGACGACAAGACCTCCGGCGAGAAGAAGTACAAGACCGAAATCCTGGTCAACGAGCTCACTCTCCTCGGCAGCAAAGGCGGCGGCAGTGGCGAAGGCGGCGGCGGCAGCTACCAGAAGTCCAACACCGCGCCATACGGCGGCAGTCCCGCCGCACCCGCGCAACCCGACTACGCCGACCAGGGCATCACCGACGAAGACATCCCCTTCTAATCGCGTCCGAACTCGGAGATACTACCTGCAAGTGGCCATGCGCCGACGTCACATCATTCTCGCCCTCGCCCTCGCGGCCCCCGCGCTCCTCGCCCAAAAGCACGGTGGCCGTTCGGCGCCGCCGACCGCGCCGCCGCCACAGGTCGCTGTGCCCGTCTCCATCGTCCCCGCGAGCAGCGGGCTTGGAGCCATTCAGTTCGTGCAGGTCAACTACGGCGTCCCGTCCCCGCAGTCCCTCACCCGCCAGCTGCGCTACGACGACGACCGCACCCGCGCCGCCGCCCTCTCGGCCATCGGAGCGCCCAGCCAATACCTCCAGCGCGGCCACATCCCAATGCCCCGCGCCGTTGAGCTCGACCTCGTCCCCATCGGCGCCACCGACGACGACGCCTTGCTCACCGTCGAACTCGACCAACACCTCGTCACCGCGGTCCTGGTCCAGGTGGACGGCAACTGGCGGCGCATCGCCTCCTTCGTCTACGCGACCCCGTTCGACAACGGCACGGTCACCCCGACCACCTGGCTACGCACCGCTCGCTCCATGGTGCAGAAGGACCGCTACCGCGCTATCTTCCACGCCTCCACCGGCTCACTCACCGGCAACTACACCGAGAACGAAGCCCATCTGCGCATCGTCAACGGCAAACCGATCGTCACCATCAGCTTCGAGTCCACGGCGCGCGAATGCACGGTCGCCCCCTCAGTCCCGCCGGGCAAGCCCATCCCGCGCTCCGCCGCCCGGCCCGGCTGCGAGATCACCCAACGCTGGTTCCAGCCAGACCCCGCCGACCCCCTGAAGAAATTCGAACTCGTTACCGGCACCGGCCATATCTCCCCCAAAGACGCGCAGAACCCCCTCGCAAACTCCCGCACCATGCTGCTTTCGCAACTCCGCAGCTTCTCCTGCCAACCGTTTATCTACTCCGAATCGACCCAGCACTACGAACCCTCCGCGCCAAATGGCCCCTGCCGTAACAAGTAGTGCTATTCGTCCCGCAGGCGTCCTATCGCACTCTCATCCGCGTCCAATAGGCTGATGCGCCTCTCACTCCTCACGCTCCTGGCCTTCACCCTGACGGCCGCCGCGCAGCAGACACCGCACACCCTTACCTACGCTCCCGGCAAATCCATCACCCTCTCGCTTCCCGCGGACCTCGACATCGCGGTCGCCGCCACCGGCATCAAGCGCGCCCGCTTCTTCGCCCAAGCCCCCGACGGCCGCATCTTCGTCACCAGCATGGTCAACCTCGCCGACAACACCAACGGCGCCATCTACATCCTCGACGGCTGGAACGCCGCGACCCACACCTTCACCCACGTCATCCCGTACCTCCAGCACCTCCGCAACCCCAACAACATCGCCTTCTACACCGACGACGCGCACCAGACCTGGCTCTACCTCCCTCTCACCGACCGCCTCGTCCGCTACCGGTACGGCGCCGGCGACAAAGCCCCGAAGAGCCCGCCGCAGGTCCTCATTCGCTTCCCCGACTACGGCCTCAACTACAAGTACGGCGGCTGGCACCTCACCCGCACCGTCGCGGTCGCTACACTCCACGGCGCGACGCGGATCTACATTACGACCGGAAGCTCCTGCAACTACTGCCGCGAGCGCGAAGCCGTCCGCGCTTCGCTCGTCGCGATGGACCCCGACGGCAGGCACCAGCAAATCCTCGCCCACGGTCTGCGCAACGCCGTCGATCTGCAATACATTCCAAATCTGGACCGCGGCTCCCTCTTCGCCACCAACATGGGCGACGACCACCTCGGCGAGCGCCTACCCGAAGACACTTTCTTCGAGCTGGACTCCAACCGCCGCCCCGGCCCCATCGCCGAGGCTACGGCGCCCAACTACGGCTGGCCGACCTGCTACTTCGGCGACGGCCACCCCATCCACGACGTTACGCCGCTGCCCTCGGATCACGGCCCCAAAGACAAGGTCATCGCTCCAAAACCCGCCGGCGCTCCGACCCGCAACCCCGCCAACGCCACCAAACGCCCGCCCTCTCCAACAGGGGGTGACCCATCTTCGGCGACGGCATCATCGTCGCCTAAGGTGGGCTCCACAAATGCAGACTCCGTCTACGGCAACCAAACCGGAGTAGCCGCCGCAGGCACCAACCTCGCCGCCCATATCCACGACAACAAAGACCTCGCCGACCTCGGCCCCGTTCCCGAACCGCTTTCTTCCTGCAAAGACGTCCCCCGGGCCTACACCACCTTCGCCGCGCACTCCTCACCGCTGGGTTTCGCGTACTTCGGATCAACGAACTCCATCCTTAGAAACACCTTCCTCGTCGCCCTCCACGGCGCAAGCCGGCCGGCGATCGGCACCGGCTACCGTGTCGTCCGCTTCACCAGCAGAGACCGCAAGCCCGAGGACTTCATCACCGGCTTCCTCACCCACGACGACGCCGGCAAACCCGTCGTCCACGGCCGCCCCTGCGGCATCCTCTCCACCGCCCCCGACACCTTCTTCCTCACCGACGACTACCTCGGCCTCATCTATTACATCTTTCCCAAGTCCTCAACACCGTCTCCTATAAACTAGCGGGATGATCGACGAAGCCACATTCCGCCGCGAATCCGACCGCGCGCTCGAACAACTCAAGCAATCCCTCATCGCCGCTGAAGACTCCATGGACGAGCCGCTCTTCGAAACCGAAGAAAAAAATGGCGTCCTGAACGTCCTCTTCGAAGACGGCACGGCGAAATTCGTCTTCACCCCCAACACCCCGGTCGCGCAAATCTGGATCTCCGCGCAATCTACCTCCTTCAAGCTCGAATGGAACGAAGAGCAGCACGCCTTCACCCTTCCCAAAACCGGCGAAGACCTCCGCACGCTCACCGAACGTCTCCTCCGCGAACAAACCAACGACCCCGGACTCACTCTCGCATGAGCACACCACTGCTCTCCGTCGCGATCGTCACGCACAACGAGGAGCAAAACCTTCCCCGCACCCTCGCCAGCGTGCAGTGGGCCGACGAAATCATCGTCGTCGACTCCGGCTCAACCGACGGCACCCTCGAAATCGCCCGCAGCTTCAACGCGCGCGGCTACAACGTCAGCATCATCGAGCGCCCATGGCCGGGCTTCGCCGCGCAAAAGAATTTCGCCATCGCCGAATGCACGGGCGACTGGGTCCTGAGCCTCGACGCCGACGAAGAACTCACCCCTCAACTCCAGCAAGAAATCCGCAAGCTCTTCACCGAAGCTCCGCTGGCAGACGCTTTCTACATCCGCCGCCGCAACCTTTTTCTCGGCCGCTGGATCAAGCACGGCGGCTTCTACCCCGACTCCAAACTCCGCCTCTTCCGCCGCGGCACCGCGCAATTTGAAGACCGCCCTGTCCACGAAACCATCGTCTTCCAAGGCGAAGCCGTCACGCTCGACAACGACCTCATCCACCACGCCTACCCCACGCTCTCCAGCTACATCGAGCATATGGAGCGCTACTCCACCCTCGGTGCCGAAATCCTCATCAGCAAAGGCCGCACCAGCCGCTCCCCATCCGCCTTCGTGTGGAACGTCCTGCTCATGCCCGTGATCTCATTCAAGTGGAACTACTTTTTCCGCGGAGGCTTCCTCGACGGCCGCGAAGGCCTGCTGCTGCACCTCTATCAGGCCGTCTACACCAGTTGGAAGTACGCCAAAGCCTGGGAAAAATCCAAACCGGCAACTCGCGACTCATAACTGGAAACTGACAGCCCGCTTCCGTGGTTGAACGGTTCAAGCAGTGTGCCGTGTCCGGACGTCCTGGCAGGTCCTTCGGCTGCGTAGCTCGCAAGTGCGCGAGCTACTGCGCTCAGGATGACAACTATATCGTAAATAAATACAAACAAGCAAGATATACTTTTGATATTATCTATACGAGCCCTGCACAGATACACAGAGTCAATGACTTGCTAGAAAAATCTACACGGAATCTGCACAGGACGAGTCAAACGATAGAGGCGAGTATGGCATTCGTCACGGACAAATCGGAACTTAAGCCGGGCCTGGTTCTCTTCCGGCGTGGCGACGTGGATCATCGGATGTGGTATTGCCGCATGAAGATCCCCAAAGCCGACCGTTACAAGACGGTTTCGCTCAAGACGACCGACCTCGATGTGGCGCGGGAACGCGCCTTCGACCA